>JAFZIA010000040.1 GCA_017554605.1 Bacteroidaceae bacterium | reverse complement strand
TTCTTTTGTGCAAGGTTTTTTGTTTCTTTTTTTCGCAAAAAAAGAAAGCAGAAGAAAATACTACAACGAGAGAATAGCCGTAAAATAACACCGGGAAGGTGGTTGAAAGAATTGTTATCCACAGTAAATTTCTACTGAACCTAAGATACCCCTCCAATAAAATGCATTTGATACAATTGGCCGCTACTGGCAGGACCTCCTGAGAGTCTGGCATTGCAGCAGTCGGGCTCAGTAGAAAAAAGGTGTGCGTAATTTGTTTATATGTTGTCGCTATCTTCAAAAAAGTTCTCGTTGGCATCGTCGCAGCAGAAATTTGCGCTTGAAATATTATTGAAGAGACGCAAGCGGCTCTCGCACACTTTGCTGCTCATTATCTTTGTTCCCTCATCGTCTGTCCTGAACCTTAGCGTGTTCTTTATTGAGAGCGATGTGGCCACCGACTCTACATCGTGGTTGGCGCCTATGTAGGCAAATATCCAGCCTTTGCCTTTGAGCTCGTTTACAAGTACGTTTATACTTAGGCGGTTGAACTCTTTTGATGCATTTTCGTATCCGTCGGTAACTATTGTGACAAGTACATTGTCTTCCTCGGCTACTTTTGGACGGAGCGCATTCATTGAAAATCCCATTGCATCGTATAGGGCGGTGCTGCAGTCGGGGTGGTAGCTGCTGTCTGTCAGTTCCTTTACCTCGTTCACGGGCACGCAGTCGTAGACGGTCCTTATACAGTCGTTGAATGTTACCAGGGTCACATAGTGCTCCTGTTCCTCGTGGTTCTTCTGTGCCGAGCGTATAGT
The DNA here is from genome assembly GCA_017554605.1 of Bacteroidaceae bacterium. Classification (GTDB taxonomy): domain Bacteria; phylum Bacteroidota; class Bacteroidia; order Bacteroidales; family Bacteroidaceae; genus HGM04593. Next base: position 3,927 of record JAFZIA010000040.1, on the reverse strand, counting down.
CTGTATTGTCTCGTTCACACTGTCTATTGCTGCTTTTTTGATGCCCATCATCGAGCCGCTTTCATCAATGATGATGAGGTTGAAGATTCTCTTTTTCATAGTGCTTGAATTGATATTGAATTAGATTTTGATATTTCTTTTATACGTCAATATAGATGCCAGCGCTGCTTGAAATCTATTATAAAAACTTCTTGCGTCCTGGAATTTTATTAAATAGAGTCTCAATTATGGCAAATTCTATCAATATTATGATGAAATTTTCATAGTTAATAATATTGTGATTTTAATGATATTTTAGATATTTGTTGTATATTTGCAAAATAGGGTAGGATGTTTGGTGACAAATAACCCGAAATCCCATATAGGAATTTATGGAAAAATAACAATAATGTAACTAATTGAGCTTTTGTTATGAGTGATAGCAGGACAGACGGTTATATAGTACAAAAATATGACACGCAAGTAAAACGCTTTTGTCAGACATTGGATCTTAAGGATAACCCCGAACTTATAGCCGAGTATCGTAAACGCCACAGTGAGGGCGAAGCGTGGAGTGAGATACTCGATGGTATCCGCGAGGTGGGTATATTGGAGATGGAGATTTATATTGTAGGTACGCGTCTTTTTATGATTGTAGAGACTCCAGTCGATTTTGACTGGCCCACGGCAATGGCACGTCTCTCCACCTTGCCCCGACAGCAGGAGTGGGAGGATTATATGTCGGAGTTCCAGGTTGCGCCCCAGGGTGCATCGTCCGACGAGAAATGGGTGCTTATGGAGCGAATGTTTCACTTGTACAACGTAAAGGAATAATGGAAAAGGATATGAAGCAGAAACTGGTGGAGAAAAAGTATCTCCTGCCGTTCATACTGATAACCTCGCTGTTTGCCCTGTGGGGTTTTGCAAATGACATTACAAACCCTATGGTAGCAGCGTTCCAGACACTTATGGAGCTGCCGGCTGCCGAGGCCTCTCTGGTGCAGTTTGCCTTTTATGGCGGATATGCCACTATGGCTGTTCCCGCGGCGCTGTTCATTCGCCGGCACAGCTACAAGAGTGCAATCCTTTTGGGACTTGCACTGTATGCAGTGGGCGCGTTCCTTTTTATTCCTGCGGCGCACTATCAGCAGTTCTCATATTTCTGCCTGTCGCTCTACATTCTAACATTCGGTCTTGCTTTCCTCGAGACAACAGCTAACCCTATGATAATGTCACTCGGAAGCAAAGAGACTGCTACTCAGCGTCTTAATCTTGCGCAGTCGTTCAATCCTATGGGGTCGCTTATGGGAATGTCTGTTGCTTCGCTCATTGTGCTTCCATCGTTGTTGTCGGATAAACGCAATGCTGCTGGCGAGGTTCTCTTTCACGCATTGAGTGATGCCGAAAAAGCCAATATTCGTTTGCACGACCTTGCAGTCATTCGCGACCCTTACGTGGCTCTTGGACTCCTGGTGCTTGTGGTGCTTGTGATTATAGCTATAACTAAAATACCTGCGACAAAAGAACAGGGAGCATACGGAAAGACAAGCGACACGCTCGCGCGCCTAATAGGCAACAAGGTCTACCGCGAGGGTGTTGTGGCACAGGTCTTTTATGTTGCAGCTCAGATAATGGTGTGGACATTCATCATACAGTATGCCGACAATTTGGGTATTGATAAAGCTACTGCGCAGAACTACAATATCGTTGCTATGATTATGTTCTTGTGTTTCCGCTTTGTGAGTACATTCCTTATGCGTTACATAAATTCGCGTAAGTTGCTTGCTGTGTTCGGTGTTTGCGCTTCATTGGCAACATTGGGCGCTGTGCTTATTGAGGGTATGGTGGGGCTATACTGCCTTGTAGCAATAAGCGCCTTTATGTCTCTTATGTTCCCCACTATTTATGGTATTGCCCTTGAGAATGTCGAAAAGCGCGATACAGAGCTTGGGGCGGCATTCCTGGTAATGGCAATTGTGGGTGGAGCGTTGATGCCTCCCTTGCAGGGTATGATAATAGACAACGGCAGCCTGTTTGGGCTTCCCGCTGTGAATGTATCATATTCGTTGCCCTTGCTGTGCTTTGTGATAATAACAATATATGCTTACCGCTGTATGCGCAGTAAAAACGTATAAGATAAGTGGAATACCAATGCGGGAGTAATAAATACGATTGGCGGTTGGTTTAATAAACGATATGAAAGTTACAGTAATACAGCAAGATATAGTGTGGAAGAATATTCCCGCTAATTTACGGCATTTGAACAGATTGCTCGAAAAAGCTCCAAAATCAGATATATATCTTTTCCCCGAGATGTGCTCGACGGGTTTCTGTATGCAACCCCAAGGTGTAGCCGAAGAGGAGAACGGACCTACGGTGCAGCGTATGCAGCAGTGGGCAAAGCAATATGATGCGGCGATAGCAGGCACTGTGATGACTGTTGTTGACGGCAAATATTACAACCGTATGTACTTTGTTACCCCAGAAGGCGTGCTGGGGCACTATGATAAGGTGCACCTTTTTGAGTATAGTGGCGAGAATCTTGTCTATACTCCCGGCGAGGAACGTACCTTATGGGAGTGGAGAGGCTTGCGCATACGTCCTGCAATATGTTATGACCTACGTTTCCCGCTGTTCCTGCACAATGACCAGGGGTACGACCTACTGCTTATTTCGGCCAATTTTCCCGAGAGCCGTATTCTTGCGTGGGACACTCTTGTGAGGGCTCGTGCAATAGAGAACCAGTGTTACGTTGCAGCGTCGAACAGGGTGGGAAAGGACGAATACGGCAACTACGTGGGACACAGCGTGGTACTAAGCCCCTACGGCGAGAAGCTCGGTTGCTGCCGTTCTAAAAGCCAAGGTAGTGCAACCGCTGATATTGACTTTGAAATGGTTGCCAAGATGCGAAAAGCTTTTCCTCTGATGCAGGAGAAAATCAAATGGTGAATAAAATACAGATAATGATACAGTTGTTAATCCACGCATCCTCTGGGTTTACTGCTAAAAATAGGAACGCCTTTTGTGGGCGTTCTTCTTATTATTTATAGCGAGCTGTATTCAGGAATATTGCCAATAAAGGCAAAAGTACTCCTTTCGTAGTCCATTCGGCAGCAGAAATGTTGTATGCCGTTGCTCACAATGAGGTAATCGACTTTTAATACAAGGTTGTAGCGTGCAATTTGCGCAAATACCTCCTTGTCTATCTTCACAGTAGGTGCCTTGTATTCTATGATGATGCGGGCACGCAGATTACGGTCGTAAACAACCGTGTCGCAGCGTCTTTTTGTGCCGTTAAGGGAGAGCGGCACCTCGTTAGCCATAAGCGTGGCAGGGTAGTTGTGGTGTTCCAGAAGGTAGTGCACAAAGTGCTGCCGCACCCATTCCTCGGGAGTGAGGGCAACGTAGCAGCGGCGAAGAGTGTCGAAGATGACACGCTTGCCGTCTTTCTCTGCTATTTTTGTATCGTATTGCGGTAGGTTTAAAGCGAACATTTTTGTATCTTTGATAAAAATAGAAGATTGTCTGCACTCGCTGTGAAAAATATTGAAGCAAGCTTCATATTTCTCGCTCGTTTGTGATTATCTTTGCACGCAAAGGTAGTTAAAGAAAATTTATGGCAGATAATTTTCTCTCCTGTTTTTACTTGTATTTAAGAAGTTGCTGAAAAATGTATCGCAGGATTGCCGTCATTGGCAACGGCCGATATAAATATTATGTTTAGAAGCTGTTTAAATTTATATCGTTAGGTTTTTATAGGTCAAAAATAGTGCCAACGAGCAAAACGCAAGTTTACTTGCAGTTTTTCGGCGAGTGCAGCCTATTTTGGCGCAATGCAAAAGTGGAATGTTTTATTATTTTTCGAGGGCGCGTAGCGGGCTACGTAAACGAGAGAAAGAAGAAAACGGGCAGTTTTGAACATAAAAAACAACGAAATAACGGCTTCCA
>JAFZIA010000005.1 GCA_017554605.1 Bacteroidaceae bacterium | reverse complement strand
TTTCGTTGTTTTTTATGTTCAAAACTGCCCGTTTTCTTCTTTCTCTCGGTTACGTAGCCCGCTACGCGCCCTCGAAAAATAATAAAACATTCCACTTTTGACCTATAAAAAACTTAACGATATAAATTTAAACAGCTTCTTAATTGACAGAGGGCGCGGAGCAATTCCGCGCCCTCTTTGTTGTGTGTGGCAATATGACGGAAGGAAAATTATGGGCGGCTTTCTTGTAGGCGCAACAAAAACATTTGTTACATTTGCATCTGAGGTACTCTCCTTATATATAATGCTAATAGGATTCTTATGAGAAAAGTCATATTGTCGATGCTGCTGTTTCTTGCCCAGGTGCTCTATGCCCAGAATGATTGGCTCACAAGGATAGACGATAAGACTCCTGTTGCCGCCCTTTCTATCCCGGGCACGCATAATTCGGCTACAGGGAACGGCCTTGTGTGCGGCTTGGGCATAGGCGTCACGCAGCAGCTTACGATAGATGAGCAGTGGGAGCTCGGTGTGCGTGCTTTTGACCTGCGTCCCGATATAAAAGGAGACAACATCAATATATACCACGGCGCAATGAGGGCTCGGGTGACATTTGCCCAGGCTATTGAAACAATTTTCGAAAAGCTCGATGCTGCTCCCGGAGAATTTGCTGTAGTCATACTAAGGCAGGAACGCTTTGCCTCCGATTTCCGCAAAAGGGAGATGTGGAGCGATGCGGTGGGGCGTTACATTGCATCGCTCGGCGACAGGGCGGCAGTGTTCGGTCCTGTTCTTACGGTGGGCGAGATGCGCGGTAAAATCCTTTTCCTCACGCGCAGCCAATATTCGGGTTGCGAAAAAGGGGCGTATATAAGAGGCTGGAGTCACGCCGAGGGTGGAACAGATGATGCCCTTATTGTCTCGTACGGCAATGGGGGTGAGGCGCGGCTCTCGGTGCAGGATTTCTATTCTCCTCTCACCGCCGGGAAGCAGCGTGCCAAGCTTGTGTCGATATTGGCCCACATTGAGCATAAGGCTGCCGACGGACTGCTCTGGAGTATAAACTATCTGAGTGGATATTCGTCTCTGCTTTTGGGTATTGATGGCGTTCCGTCGAAAAAAGGGTATATGCGCAACGCTGCGTATGTGCATAGTGGATTCTTGGATTGCTTGGGTGAGCGGGATTATGGAAACGGGATAGGCATCATTATGCTGGATTATGCCGGAGTGGAGCTCTTGAATGGTTTTGAACTTTTGGGCAAAAGAGTGGTGGAGGCTGTGATTGAGAGCAATTTCAGGTGAAGCGTCTGAGATTCTAATATGGGTATAATACTTGTGTATTGCCGGTAGTTTGCACTCTGTTTGCAATCCTGTATTTACGATAAATGCCGTCGAATTGTAAATATTAATAAAAAGCAGGCGGAAAATTCACAAAAGACATTAAATTTTCAACAAAAATAGCGTCTTTATTAGGGAATACAAAAACAATTTCTTTACTTTGCTGTTAAATTAATGTGTTTTTCATAGTAATAGACCCGGTAACATCTGCTTGTGACAAGTCGATGCCCGAACGGGTAAAAGCGTTTACTCGGATAACTGCTCCATTCCCCTTGGAGCAGTTTTTTTGTTTCTTTTTAGAGTCCTTGAGGTCTTTCTACGGCTCAGTAGAAAAAAGGTGTGGGTAATTTGCTTATATTAATGAAGCGCCATATGATTTTATCTGTTTAAGCAGGTGATTTTCAGACCAACTGCACGCCGAAAAGAAATTCAGGTTGCGGGTAGGCTGTTTTAAGGAAACAGTGCGAGAGAAAGCTTGTGCAAGCGAATGGGTGAATGCTTGCAT
>JAFZIA010000039.1 GCA_017554605.1 Bacteroidaceae bacterium | reverse complement strand
TCTTTTGTGCAAGGTTTTTTGTTTCTTTTTTTCGCAAAAAAAGAAAGCAGAAGAAAATACTACAACGAGAGAATAGCCGAAAAATAACACCGGGAAGGTGGTTGAAAGAATTCTTATCCACAGTAAATTTCTACTGAGCCGCAATATCCACCAAAAACCCGTATTTTCTTAAATTTGCCTGTTTTGTATTACTTATTATTAAAAAGCAACAAACAGTTTTGAGAACACACGCAAAAATCATTATTTTTGCACATCAAGAACCGAACAGGACTAATTGCAAATGGAACTCCATAGAAAGACCATAGTCATAGGCGACATTCACGGCTCGCAATGCTGGGAAGAGATAGTAGCAAAGCACCCCGATGCACAATATGTTTTTCTGGGCGATTACTGCGACCCTTACCTCGATTTTTTCACACCCGAAAAGACAATAAAAAATCTGCAAGATATAATCCTCTTCAAGCAGCATCACTCCGACGATGTAGTATTGCTTCTGGGCAACCACGACATACACTACATATATCCCAACGTGCCGATATGCTCAAGACTGATGGTGAACAACTACATAGAGCTCAACAGGCTGTTCAAGGAGAATATCGGGCTCTTCTGCAATGCGTTCCAACTGGGACAGTTGCTGTTTACACACGCAGGAGTATCCGAAGAGTGGTTCAACCACGCACAAATGCAAAAGTGCAGCGACATCACCCACCAGCTCAACAGCCACGAAGAACACAAGGAAGTATTTGACTGTGGAGCAGGACGAGGCGGCCACTCACCCTACAGCGGAATCTTCTGGGCCGACAGCAGCGAGATGCGCAACCCCCTGCAAGGATTCGTGCAGATTGTAGGACACACACGTATGGAGCAAATAGAAATCTTAAAGAAGAGCGACGACACGGCAGTAATATTCAACGACTCATTGTGGAACGAGCAATATGTAATTATAGAACGCGGAGAGGAGAGCACAAGAATCTACGCCACATCAATATTGTCGGACAAGCTCTCTGAACCCATTTTCGAGTTCAGCAACAAATGATAAAGGAGAGCCCCGCCACACACTAACGGCTCTCGTGATACGAGCCGTCGGTATTCACGTTCCACACGGCGTCCTTGTCGGATACACCGCCGGCAATATTCTCCACAGCCACCATTGCAGTCATCATCGAGTGGTCCATATTATTGTAGCGGTGCTGCCCGTTGCGGCCTATGCAATAGAGATTTTCTATGCCATCGAGAAAACTGCGCACCTTGTGCAGGTTGCCGTACGTGCCATAGTATGCAGGATAGGCCTTCGGCATTCTTACCATAGTGGAATCGAGCACAGCACCACGCTCTATCAAACCCATTGACACAAGCTCATCTGTTGCCATTGCAACAAAATCCTTGCTATCCATCTGCCACAGGCTATCGCCCTCGCTGCAAAAATACTCAAGTCCTATGAACATTCTGTTCTTATAGTCGGCAACCATATATGGCGACCAGTTATTGAATATCTGTATGCGGCCCACCTTCACGTCGCGCTCCTGCACATATATCCACGTATCGGGCAAGCGGCCTGCATACGTGCGGAGCTTTGTCTCATTCTTTATCTTCATACTGTCGAGCAGCAGCCCCACTGTAATAAAGTCGCGATAGGGAAGCCCCTGGGCCGTCTCCCTTATCTCCTGCGGGACATCAATGCCCCGCAGTGCAGCGACAAGCTCCTTGAGCGGCATTGTCGACAGCAGATAGTTGCAGGCAACTTTTTTTACATTCCCCTGCGCATCGCTCACATCGACCGACACCACCCTGCTATCCTCTACGTTTATGGCCACAACCTTATGTTGCATAAAGATATTACCGCCGCTGCGCACTATCCTGTCGGCAACAAGCGTCCACAGTTGTCCCGGACCATATTTGGGGTAGATGAAATTCTCAATCAAAGAGGTCTCAACATCTTTTTGTGCAACGCCACTCTTGCGGAAAGGCCTGAGCAATGCATTCTTGAGCAGCCCTACAGCCGAGAGCCCTTTTACACGCTGACTACCCCACTCGGCACCAAGCTGCGAGGGGTGCTTGCCCCACACCTTGCGTGTATAATCCTCGAAGAACAGGCGGTAGAGGGTACTGCCGAAACGGTTTATATAAAAGTCTTCGAGCGTATTCTCCTTGCGTCTGAAGAGTTGCGCAGCAAGGTATCCCGCCCCCGACTTTATTGTGCGCCACAAGCCCAAATTGGCAAAAGTGGAGTATTTTACCGAGATTGGATAGTCAAAGAATTTACGCAGGAAGAATATCCGCGACACGCGGCGGCGCTGCAGCATCACCCTATCGTCGCACTCGGGGTTGTGCGCCGCAGAGCCCGAAGCGTTTGGCCGATTACCGGTAAGAATTTCGTCGAGCGAGGGAGCTGTCTGCACCGGCATAACATCGAGCCACCATTGCATTATCCTGTCGCTCTTCGAAAAGAAACGGTGACCGCCAATATCCATACGGTTGCCCTTGTACTCTACCGTACGCGAAATTCCACCTACCTCACTGGTAGCCTCGAACAAAATGGGGTGAACATCGGTCCTGTCAATAAGTTCGCTGGCAGCAGTAAGTCCAGCCGGACCTGCTCCCACCACTACTGCTATTTTCTTTTCACCCTCTCTCATTATATACCTTATTTATATGACACGCACTATGTCACTTGTCTGTTTTATATAAACGTCCTTGCCACGTGTCACGTTCACGCATACGGCGCTTTACCTTCTCCACAAGCTCGTAGTTCTTTATTCCCCAATCGGGCGCAACAAGCAACTCCTTGGGCGACTGCGAGGCAAAGCGCTCAAGGACAATATCGGGACGCAGGCGCTCTATGTAATCGATGACCGTCTCGATATACTCTTCGAGCGGGAAGAGTGAAAAATCATCGGGACACTCGTCATACTCCCGCGCCATCTTTGTGCCGCGTATAAGCTGCAACTGGTGCAGCTTGAGGGTTGTGAGCGGCAGCTTCGACAGTTCGTCGGCCTGCTGCATAAGCATCGGGCGCGTCTCACCAGGCAAGCCGAGGATTATATGCGCACCAACGTCAATACCGCGCCCTGCAGTGCGGCACACGGCATCTACAGCCGCAGCATAATTGTGTCCTCTGTTTATGCGCAAGAGTGTCGCATCGTCGGTACTCTCTATGCCATACTCCACAAGCACAAAGGTGCGCCGGGCAAGTTCCTGAAGATAATCGAGAAGCGCATCGGGCATACAGTCGGGACGCGTGCCTATGACAATTCCCAATGTACCGTCGACCGACAGTGCCTCTTCGTACCTGCTTATCAGCTCCGGCAACGAGCCGTAGGTATTAGTATAGGCCTGAAAATAGGCAAGGTAACGCATTGCCGGATACTTGTGTGCAAAGAAGGCTATGCCGTCGCTCATCTGGCGGGCTATGGGAATATCCCTGTTGCAGTATGCCGGACTGAATGTCTGGTTGTTGCAGAATGTGCAGCCTCCCCGCCCGAGCGTACCGTCACGGTTGGGACAAGTGAAACCGCCGTCAAGCGTAATCTTCTGCACCTTGCAACCCAAGCGGCCACGCAGGAAAGTGCTGAAATCGTTATAGTAGAAACGGGTATCGGACATAGTGCAACGGGTTTATTGGACAATGGAAGTAGAATAAAAATGCTCCCAATGGAAACACATATACTGCTTGTATGTATTGTCTATCGGGAGCATTTGTGATAAAAAGCAGAATATTATCTACTTACTTTACAATTATAAGGTAATAGTTCTTCTTACCCTTCTGCACAAGGATATACTTGTTGTTCAGGAGATTTTCGGCATTGACAACCTGGTCAAAGGCTGCAAGTTTCTCCTTGTTGAACGATACGCCTCCACCCTGCACGAGCTTGCGCATCTCGCCCTTTGAGGGGAAGATTGCAGCCTGCTCGGTTGTGAGGTCTACCGCCTTGATACCCTCCTCGATGAGCGAACGCTCAACCTCGAACTGGGGAACACCGTCGAACACGGCAAGCAGCGTATCCTCGTCGAGTGAACGTAGTGCCTCCGATGTTGCGCCACCAAAGAGAATGTTCGAAGCCTCAACAGCCTTGTTGTACTCCTCCTCGCCGTGAACCATAATTGTAACCTCCTGCGCCAAGCGCTTTTGCAACAGGCGCATATGGGGTGCCTCGGCGTGCTGAGCAATGATAGAGTCAATCTCCTCCTTGGTCAACGAGGTGAATATCTTTATATACTTGTCGGCATCGTCGTCGCTCACGTTGAGCCAGAACTGATAGAAACGGTAAGGCGATGTGTAGCGCTTGTCGAGCCATATATTGCCCTGTTCGGTCTTACCGAATTTCTTTCCGTCGGCCTTTGTGATGAGGGGACAGGTGAGCGCAAACACCTCGTTGCCCGACATCTTGCGTATCATCTCTGTACCTGTGGTGATGTTACCCCACTGGTCGGCACCACCGAGCTGCAGCTTGCAGCCGTGCGACTCGTTGAGGTGAACATAGTCATAGCCCTGGAGCAACTGGTAGGTGAACTCGGTGAATGACATTCCGTCTGTTCCTGCCTCGCCCGAAAGACGGCGCTTTACAGAGTCCTTTGACATCATATAGTTCACGGTAATCATCTTGCCCACGTTACGTATGAAGTCGAGGAAGGAGAACTCCTTCATCCAGTCGTAGTTGTTTACAAGGATAGCCGCATTGGGTGCATCGCTCTCAAAATCGAGGAAGCGTGCAAGCTGGTTCTTCAGCGCCTCCTGGTTGTGGCGCAGACGCTCCTCGTCGATGAGCACACGCTCCTTAGACTTTCCCGAAGGGTCGCCAATCATACCTGTAGCACCACCGATAAGCGCAATGGGCTTGTGTCCCGAACGCTGGAAATGACGCAGCATCATCACTCCCACAAGGTGACCTATGTGCAGCGAGTCGGCAGTGGGGTCGATACCCAAATATGCTGTTGTCATCTCTTTCTGCAATTGCTCCTCTGTTCCCGGCGTCATATCCTGTATCATACCACGCCATTTCAATTCCTGTACAAAATTCATCGTCTGTATTATTTTAGTTTTAAATTCCTGTCTTATCACTGTACCGTCTCATTCTCATAGTATAGGACGGAAATATTTGCAAAGTTACAAAAAAAGGATAATAAAGTGCAGATATTCTCCCATTATTCCAAGATAAACATCTGCGAGGGTGTCGCACGCTTGAGCACATAGAGCTTCACGTCCTTTCCTGCGATAATGCCATACTGTGCAAACTCCATCTCCACAGCCTTGTATGCAAGTTCGGGGTGATTGTTCTCTTCGCTCAGGTGGCACAGCCATATATTCTTCAGATGCTCGTTAAGGTTCTTTGCAAGATAGCGCGCTGTTGTCTGGTTGCTCAGATGTCCCGTCATTCCCGACACGCGGTCCTTAAGGAACTGCGGATAGCGTCCCATCTTGAGCATCTCCTCCTCGTAGTTCGATTCTATCACAAGGTGATGCGCCTGCTCAAGGTAGTAGGATACCGTGTCGGTTATGCAGCCCAGGTCCGTTGCTATGCAGAACCTTGTATCGCCTACCTCTATAAAATAACCCACGTTGTCGGTACCGTCGTGCGGCACTTCGAACGGTGTTATCGCAAACGCGCGGAACACTGTCTGCTCGCCCTTCTCCACGTAGCGCACATACATAGGGTCAATGGGCTTGTGCATACAGTAGTTGTTGTTTATACCCTTGTGTACCTCTTTTGTCGCATACACAGGGATATTGGCCTTTGCCGCTATTACGCCCAACGACTTTATGTGGTCGGCGTGGTCGTGGGTAACAAAAACCGCACATATACTTTCAAAGGCCACACCCTCCTTCTTGAGTGCCGCCCTGATTGTCTTGGACGGAATTCCGGCATCTATCAGTATGCCGTAGTCGTCCACTCCCAAATAGTAACAGTTGCCGCAGCTACCGCTACCGATACTCATAAATCTAATCTTCATATATTATATTCTTTTTATTTCTTCAACAAAACCCTCCTTTCTTAAAACGGGTATCCCACGGCAATGTGCACCGCAAAGTCGCGTCCCAGATTGGGGCGTATTATGGGATACTTCTTCTTTCCACGGAAGGCTGGATTGACAGCTTTCATTCCTGCGTCGAACCTGAGCACAAACAGGTCGAGTTTCATTCTCAGGCCCACTCCGTACGAGAAGGCCAAATCCTCGCAGAATGTCCCCAACTTGAACTGTCCGCCGGGCTGTTCCTCATAATTGCGCAGCGTCCATATATTTCCGGCATCAATGAACAATGCCGAATGGAGCTTCCAGAACAGATAGGAACGGAACTCCACGCTCAGGTTGAGCTTGAGGTCACCAGTCTGGTTTATATAATCTATATTCTTGTCGTTTCCCCTGTAACTGCCCGGGCCCAAGGTCCTCACCAGCCAGCCGCGCATAAAGTTGGCACCTCCCGCAAAATAGCGTTTCTCAAAGGGGAGCACCCTTGAGTTTCCGTAAGGATAGGCAACGCCGAGTCCCAGATGCATAACAAGCGAGTTCCTGTTATCGAGGTTCACCGATTTTGTCAGGTCGAGGTCGCCCTTGACATACTGCGCGTATGCAATGCCCCAGCAGGTATATTGCCTGTCGCCGCCTTTCTTTATACCGAACACCTCGTTGAATGCACCGAGTATATTACCCGAAGACTCTATTGAGGCACGCATAGTGAACACATCATTACGGTAACGGTTGTCGGCAGACGAAGTGTATTCATAGGTATAACCCGCCCCTGTAATGAGCAGATTCTCGTAGTTGTACTTGAGAATGGAGTTCCTGCTCGATATACTGTCGAGGTACTCCTCCTTGAACTTGTCGTCTATCCAGGGTACGCGTATGCAGTTTATCCCCGGTATCTCGAGCTTATGCGACGAACGCGGCGAACGGCTCCACGTATAACCTACAGAGAGTGCCATATTCAGACGGTCATACTCGGGACGGCGCTGCGAGTTGAACTTGAGCGAGACAAGGCTCGATGACTTCAGCAGGTTCTTTTGCGAGGGCAACAGCCACGAGAATATTCCCTTGTAGAAGCGGAGGCTCAGCTCGGCATCATACTCGATATACTCGTTTCGCAGATATTCGCTCAAGTCCGATATATTCTCCCACGCCCACGACAAGCGCAGCGAAAGGAGCTCCGAGCCACGGAACAGGTTCCTGTTGGACAACGCGACAGAAGCCGACGCTCCAAGGCTGTTGAGGAAGTCATTGAGCGTAAAGGAGAACGAGCCCGAGCCACCGCCCTTCTTGGTGTTGATGACCTCGAGCTCGGCACCGGCCGAGTAACGCTTGTTCTTCTCGAATATTATATAGCAATCGAGCAATGCCGTATCGGGGTACTCCTCGAGGTGTACCGCTGTGTAGCGCAATGCGCTCAGCTGTGCAAACGAGTTGTACGTGCGGTTAACGCTGCTTTGCCTGTACAATGCTCCCGGCTCGATGTACGTGCTGCTCTCCAGCATCTTGCGGTGCACGGCCGGCTTCTCGCAGCAGAGCATCGTGTATGCGCCCCACCCTATTGTGTCCACCGGCTCTTTTGTCTGGCGGTTGAAGATACTCGGGTCCGAGACAAAAACCACCCTGTTTATCCTGTACAGTTTGAATGCCTGCCTGCCTGCATCATCGGTTGCCGAAATTTCCATCGTGAGGTTTATGCCCAACGAGTTCCTTGCCGTGTCGGCCACAAAGGTTATGAGGTCCTTTGTGAACTTGTAGTATCCCACCTCCTTCAACAGAGATGTTATACGGCTTCGCTCCGCCTCGAGTGTCTCTATACTGAAATACTCTCCGCTGCGTATATGCGATGCAGCGCTGTTCTCCTCAACTATACGCGCAATGTCCTCATTGTCGATACGTGTGCCCACACTGTCTACCCTGTACCTGAGCCCCTCGTGCAGATAATAGATTATATCCTTCCTGTTATCCTTGGGGGAGATTCTCTCCTCAAAATCGACCGTCGCGTGCAGATAGCCGTCGTTGCGCATCATCTGCTCAATATTGGATTGCGTCTGTTCGGCTTTCTGACGGCTGTATATTACAGGCTCTTCCCCTATCCTGCGCAGGAAGCGGTTGTTCCATTTTGTAGTGTCGCTGCCCGACAAGGAGTATATATATAGCGGCAGCCTGAATGTGTTGAGCCATTTTGAATTGGGGCTCTGTCTTATATACGAGTGTGCCTTCTTTGCTATTGCCCTGTCCTTGTCGCGCACAACACCCACGCTGTTGAGCAGATACTCATTCTCGGGCACGTGTTTCGTAACCGAGCAGGAGAAAAGCAACAGCGTGCCTGTTACAACAAAAATGAATTTTATCAACCGAGCATTTTTCACGACATTTTCCAATCAAGCAATGCGACATTGTGCAAACATTCCACTCCAAAGAACCGGAATACGCACCATACAAAAAAATATTTTGCAAATATACAAAAAACCTCGAAGAATTGCCGTAGTTTTGTACTACTTTTATATTATAAAAATATGTTGAGTAAAAATCAGATAAAATTCATACGCTCACTCGAGCAGAAGAAGCACCGCAAAGAGACCGGGCTTTTTGTTGCCGAAGGCGGAAAGACCGTGTGCGACCTCCTTGGTTCGGGAATCCGTTGCGAATATATCGCAGCCACAAAGGAGTGGCTGGCCGGCAACAGAGGAGTAAAGGCACCGCGCATCATAGAAACGAGCGAAGAGGAACTGAAGAGCATCAGCTTCCTGCGTGCCCCGCAAGGGGTAATAGGCATCTTCGGACAGCGCGACGCGGCAGTGGACACATCTGTAGTGCAGCAGCAACTGTGCCTGGCACTGGACGATGTGCAGGACCCCGGCAACCTGGGCACCATAATACGTATAGCCGACTGGTTCGGCATTGAGCACATATTCTGTTCACAAGGCACAGCCGACGTCTACAACCCCAAGACCGTACAGGCCACAATGGGAGCCATAGGAAGGGTGAACGTACACTATGTGAACCTGCCCCAACTGCTAGAGTCGACAATTGGCAAGGCACCCGTCTACGGGACATTCCTCGACGGAGAGAACATATACGGCAAGACCCTGGCCAAGAACGGCATTATTGTTATGGGCAACGAGGGCAACGGCATCGGCAAGGAGTGCGCGGCACACATCGGCGAGCGTCTCCTTATCCCCAGCTACCCAGCAGAGCGCCCAACATCGGAGTCGCTCAACGTATCGACAGCCACAGCCATCATCTGCGCCGAGTTCCGTCGCCGGTAAAAGCCTGCCGGCACAAGGAGAAACTAAAAAACAGCGCCACAGGACACTGTTGCCCAGCTACGCCGAAAAGCCCGAAAATTTAACAGATTTAATTTTCATTTTTCTCGTTCCTTTCACTATCTTTGCACACGGACAAGGTGTTCTTTGCCTCAGCCGATGCAAAGAATGAAAAGGGAACAGCGGTGAAAATCCGTGACTATACCCGTAGCTGTGAGTTTCGCGACAACTCTGCGCACTCCAAAAGACCACTGCCCACAAGGCGGGAAGGCCGCACAGAGGAAACGAGTCAGAAGACCTGCCTTTTCCCGCTTTTCCAGATGCTTTCGGGAGATAAGGCATCAGAGACAAGGCTCCTGGATTTATCCCAGCAGGACAATCCCGCAAGCATCATATTATAAACAGTAAAATTTATAATTCAAATACAAATATGATACTGACTGTAGTCAAAAGAGATGGTCGTATAGTAGGTTTTAACCGCGAGAAGATTGCCGCAGCAATACGCAAGGCAATGCTGACCACCGAAGCCGGAGAGGACGACATTCTCATAAACAGGATAGTAGACCGCATAGAATTCCTCGGCAGCGAGCAATCGGCCGTAGAGGACATTCAGGATATGGTCGAGGTGGAGCTTATGGCATCGCCGCGCAAGGAGGTTGCAAAAAGCTACATTGCCTACCGCGACAAGCGCAGCATAGCCCGCAAGGCAAAGACACGCGAAATGTTCCTCGAAATAGTGGAGGCAAAATCGAACGACGTCACACGCGAGAATGCAAATATGAATGCCGACACGCCTGCCGGTATGATGATGAAATTCGCGTCGGAGACAACAAAGCCCTTCGTCGACGACTACCTGCTGTCGGAGGAGACACTGTGGGCAGTGAGGAACAACTACCTGCACATACACGACAAGGACTACTACCCCACAAAGTCGCTCACCTGCATACAGCACCCGCTCGACAGGATTCTCGAGAAAGGCTTCCAGGCAGGACACGGCGAGAGCCGCCCCACAAAGCGCATTGAGACTGCAGCCATTATGGCCTGCATCTCGATGGAGACTGTACAGAACGAGATGCACGGCGGCCAGGCAATCCCCGCGTTCGACTTCTACCTTGCACCCTACGTGCGCCGCAGCTACATCGAGGAGGTGAAGAACATAGAGAAGCTCACAGGCATCAGCCTCGGCCATCTGTACGATGCCGAGATTGACGACTACGTGACACGCGACCTCGACTTTATGCAGGGCGACGAGCGCTTCAAGCAGCACGCCATCAACCGCACCGTCTGCCGCGTGCACCAATCGATGGAAGCATTCATACACAATATGAACACTATCCACTCACGCGGAGGCAACCAGGTTGTATTCTCGTCGGTAAACTACGGTACAGACACATCGGCCGAGGGACGCTGCATCATACGCGAGCTGCTGCAGTCGACATACGAAGGCGTAGGAAACGGCTCGACAGCAATATTCCCCATTCAGATATGGAAGAAGAAACGCGGCGTCAGCTACCTGCCCGAGGACAGGAACCACGACCTCTACCAATTTGCCTGCAAGGTTGCTGCACGACGTTTCTTCCCCAATTTCGTAAACCTCGACGCCACATACAACCAGCACGAGAAGTGGAACGAGAACGACCCGCAGCGCTACCTGTACGAAGTGGCGACAATGGGTTGCCGCACACGCGTGTTCGAGAACCGCTTCGGCGAAAAGACCTCAGTAGCACGAGGCAACCTCTCATTCTCGACAATGAACATCGTGCGCCTGGCAATAGAGTGTATGTCAATCGAAGACAAGGCACAGAGGATAGAGAACTTCTTCGCCAAGCTCGACGCACTCCTGGAGATTACAGCCAAGCAACTGTGCGACCGCTACAATTTCCAGAAGACAGCCCTCGCAAAGCAGTTCCCGCTGCTAATGTCATCGCTGTGGAGGGGCTGCGAGAGCCTCACCCCCAACGATGCGGTGGGCAGCGTCATCAACCAGGGAACGCTCGGAATAGGCTTCATCGGCCTTGCCGAGTGCCTTATTGCACTGACGGGCAAGCACCACGGCGAGTGCGAGGAGGCACAGGCGTTGGGCCTGCGGATAGTCACATATATGCGCGACAGAGCCGATGAATTCTCGGAGCGCTACCAGCACAACTTCAGCATATTGGGAACACCCGCCGAGGGACTGTCGGGACGCTTCACAGGCATCGACCGCAAGAAATTCGGCAAGATAACAGGCGTGACCGACAAGATATACTACACAAACTCCAACCACGTGCCCGTTTATTACAAATGCTCGCCCAAGCATAAGGCCGAAGTTGAAGCCCCCTACCACAATCTCACCCGCGGAGGACACATCTTCTACATCGAGATTGACGGCGATGCAACGCACAACCCGCAGGCCATCATAGACATTGTAGACCTTATGGACAAGCACAATATCGGATACTGCTCGGTGAACCATAACCGCAACAGATGTATGGACTGCGGCTACGAGGACGCACAGCAGGAGCTCGAGTCGTGCCCCCAATGCAACGGCAGCAACATCGACAAGCTGCAGCGCATCACCGGCTACCTTGTAGGAACAACCGAACGATGGAACAAGGCCAAACTAGCAGAATTAAATGACAGAATCATTCACAAGTAGCATACGGATACTGGACATAAAGTACGGTACTTCCGTAGACGGGGTGGGACTGAGGACATCGCTCTACTGCGCAGGCTGCAACAACCGCTGCGCAGGCTGCCACAACCCGCAGTCGTGGGACGAGAATGGCGGCGAGGCAATACCCGTCGAGGAACTCTACCGCCTTATAGTAGAGGCAGATATGAACGTGACATTCACGGGAGGCGACCCGATGCTCCACCCCGAAGGCTTCATAGAGCTTGCCACACTCATAAAGAATAACACAGGCAAGACAATATGGTGCTACACAGGATACCGTTTCGAGGATTTGCTGCAGCACCCCGTGCGCAAGAAGCTGGTGGAGCTGTGCGACGTAATTGTCGACGGAAGATACATCGAAACAGAAAGGGACTTGTCCCTTCGCTTCAGAGGAAGCCGCAACCAAAGGATTATAGATGTACTGAATTCCCTTAACGGGAGTGTAAATGAACTTTTTACCGATTAAGAGCATTTACTTTCCGCCGTTTTTTTCGGTTCCACAATCAAACATTCCGCCAGTCGGGCCGTACAAAAAGCATAGAACTGTGCAAAAACAGTTAAAATAATACTGAATTTTTATAAAATTTCACTTTATAACACAAAAACAGTGAACAAATTGCACAAAAATGCGTATCTTTGCAGACAAATGCAAGGATACGCATTTTGTCTGTTGCAACAGACAAAAAAGCCGGAAGCATTATGGCTTTACCAACAACGCAAAGGAGACAGTTCCAAGCGGCAAACAAACAGGCTGTCGTAAAATCAAACCAGCCATCAAGTTTGTTTATTACCCGGTGATTATCCTTCATTTTGTTTATAGAATTTCAAAAACATCTGAACTCATCACAACACTGTTCAAACAACATAGTAAAAAGATGAAAGCATTTGTATTTCCCGGACAAGGAGCCCAATTCTGCGGAATGGGCAAGGACTTATACGAGAGCAACGCCATTGCAAAAGAGTATTTTGACAAAGCAAACGAGATATTAGGTTTCAGAATAACCGACATAATGTTCGAAGGTACAGCCGACGAACTGAAACAGACGAAAGTGACACAGCCCGCAGTGTTCATACACTCGGTAATTACAGCCTTTGCGATGGGCGAGGAGTTCGCGCCTTCTATGGTAGCGGGTCACTCCCTCGGCGAGCTGTCGGCAGTGACAGCAGCCGGAGCACTTTCCTTTGAAGACGGACTGCGCCTTGTGTACAAACGCGCATTGGCAATGCAGAAGGCCTGCGAGGCACAGGAGACAACAATGGCAGCAGTGATTGCCCTTCCCGACGATGCAGTGGAGAATGTATGCAAGAGCATCAGCGACAACGGCAACATTGTAGTGGCAGCAAACTACAACTGCCCCGGACAGATTGCAATATCGGGTACGGTAGAAGGCATAGCCGAGGCATCGGAAGCCCTCAAGGAGGCAGGAGCCAAGCGCATTATTCCGCTGAGTGTGAGCGGCGCGTTCCACTCGCCCCTTATGCAACCCGCAAAGGAGGAGCTTGAGCAGGCGATAATGTCAACCACATTCAGCACGCCACGCTGCCCCATCTATCAGAACGTGGACGCAAAGCCCCACACCTCGCCCGAGGAAATAAAGGCAAACCTCATAGCACAGCTCACTGCACCCGTCCGCTGGACAACAACCGTACAGAATATGGTGGCAGACGGCGCAACGGAATTCGTAGAGTGCGGCCCCGGCACAGTCCTCCAGGGTATGATAAAGAAAATAACATCGGCAAACCAATAAAAGAAGAAAACCAAAATGGCACAAAAAATCATAATATACCAGATGCTGCCCCGCCTGTTCGGCAACACAAATGCAAACTGCATTGAGGGCGGAACAATAGAACAGAACGGCTGCGGAAAATTCAACGACATTACCACCGAGGCACTGCATACAATACGCGGCCTTGGAGCAACCCACGTATGGTACACGGGAATATTGGAGCACACCACCCGCACCGACTACACAAAGTACGGTGTAGAGAATACGCACCCCGCCACAGTCAAGGGCGAGGCCGGTTCGCCATACGCAATAAAGGACTACTACGACGTAGACCCAGACCTTGCCGTGAACTTCGACAAGCGCCGCGAGGAGTTTGCCGCACTCGTGCAGCGCACCCACAAGGCAGGAATGAAAGTCATCATAGACTTTATCCCCAACCACGTTGCGCGCCACTACAAGAGCGACAACCGCCCCGAGGGTACATTTGATTTTGGACAGAACGACGACAAGAGCTGCTTCTTCCTGGGACACAACAATTTCTATTACCTGGGCGAACACTCATACGGCTGCAACATCGACGCTAAGGACTGCGCCACCGAGGAGTACAGCGAAAGTCCTCTGCGTGCAACAGGAAACGACTGCTTCGGCTCACCCTCGCGCAACGACTGGTACGACACCGTAAAGCTCAACTACGGAATAGACTACCGCACCGGCAAGAGACAATTCTCGCCCGTCCCCGACACCTGGGTAAAGATGCTCAAGATACTGCGCTACTGGGCATCGCAGGGAATAGACGGCTTCCGTTGCGATATGGTAGAGATGACCCCCGTTGAATTCTGGCACTGGGCAGTAGGCAAGATAAAGGAAGAATTCCCCCACCTCATATTCATCGGCGAGATTTACCAGCCACATATTTACCGCAGCTTCATATACGAGGGACACTTCGACTACCTCTACGACAAGGTGGGCCTCTACGACACGCTGCGTGCAGTAATGTGCGGCTGCACCTCGGCAAACAACATCACATACGCCCTGCAGGCAACGTCGGACATACGCTCACATATGCTCACATTCCTCGAGAATCACGATGAGCAGCGCATTGCATCGGACTTTTTCGCAACCAACGCCACACGCGCACTTGCGGCACTCATAGTATCGGCAACCGTCGACAGCCAGCCTTTTATGCTCTACGCAGGTGAAGAGTTGGGCGAAAAAGGAATGGACAAGGAGGGATACAGCGGAGTGGACGGTCGCACCACAATATTCGATTACTGGAGTGTAGATACACTGCGTCGCCGTAACAACAACGGTAAATACAACGACGAACTACTCACCGACGAGGAGATTAAGCTACAGGAATTCCACCGACGTCTGCTCACACTGTGCAACAGCGAAGAGGCACTGCAAAGCGGACGTTTCTACGACCTCCAGTATGCCAACCCCCACAGCGCATACTACGACAGCAACCGTACATACAGCTATCTTCGCGGTACCGAGAGCGAACTGCTGCTCATAGTCACCAATTTCAGCGACAACAGTTGCAAATGCAAGGTAACAATTCCAGGTGAAGCATTCGCCTACTTCGGCGCTTACGGTAGCAAAGAACCCGTGAAAGCCACAGAGCTGCTCACAGGAGAGATAATCGAGACAAAATTCGCTCCCGACGCACCCATCGAAATGGAGCTTGCAGCAAACAGCGGTGCAATAATAAAGTTCAATATCAAATAAGAAAAGAATGAAAAAGTACCTTCTTACATTAGCAACAATATTTACAACTGCATTCACACTCTCGGCACAGCAGAAGCTCGACCTCAAGCTCATTAAAGAGACAGTCGAAACAGAGAGCGGATACTACAACGACATACTCAACATATATCAGACCGACGACCCGCTGATAAGGCTCGACGACCTTGCGCTCGTATATTACGGCCAGGCATTCACAGCCGAGTACCGCGGAGCGAACGACAAGAACGAGGAAGAGCTCAAGAACCACATAGCAACAGGCGACCACCACAAAGCATACCAGACAGCAAAAAAGATTCTTGTCTACAACCCTGTGAGCCTCAACGCACTGTTCTACGCCTGGCGCTCGTCCGAGGCATTGGGAAAGCCACAAAGCGAGGTAAACTCATACGTGAACAAATATCTTTCCCTGCTTAATATGATAACATCATACGGCGACGGAAAAAGCAGCCGCTCACCGTTCTACGTCATCAGCCCCGATGACCAGGAGCACGTGCTGTACGGAATGTTGGAAATAACCAACATCATTGAGCGCAGGCTCGACACAAGCACCTTGTGCAACATAATAAGAGTCGAGCCGTCGGGCAAGTTCAGCAACAGCAACGTATATATGAACGTAAGCCTGTTCCTGTCGCATACATCTAATTAAAAAGAAATACAGTTAGAATGAGGGTGACTAAAGACAAGATTAGCCACCCTCATTTTCTTAACGGCAACACAAATGAACAACCGCAAAAAGATGGGAGACAAAGACAAGACAAAGGGCAAGAAGAAAAGCCCGATAAGAAGACTCGTAAAAATTGTGGCAAGCCTCATCGCACTGATACCGCTGGCCATCTTCTCCATTATATTGGCCTGCAACGTAGCGGTAGAAAATGTCACATCGGAGAGAATATACAACAGCATCGAAGAAATTCCCAAGCGCGACGTGTGCGTAGTACTGGGAACAACACCCTACAAGAAAGGCAGCAAGGAGGGCAACCCCTATTTCAATTTCAGGATAGACGCAGCCACCAAACTGTACAAGGCAGGAAAAGTAAAGACCATCATTGTGAGCGGCGACAGCAGCAGATACTACGACGAGACAAAGATGATGCGCAATGCACTCGTGAAGCGCGGCATTCCCTCAAGAGCCATAAAGCTCGATACAAAAGGCAAAGGCACGTTCGAGAGTATGCTGCAAATGAAAGAGCGGTTCAAACTCAAGGAATTTACAATAGTGTCACAAGCCTTCCAGAACGAGCGCGCAATATTCATCGCCAACCACTACGGGCTGGACGCCATAGGATTCAACGCACGCGACATAAACATAAAGAAAGGATACCGCGTATATTTCCGCGAGGTGTTTGCCCGCGTGAAAGTATTCATAGACATCATAAAGGCAGAAAAGTGATTGGTCAAGAGACCGAAGCAACAGAATCCCAGCCCACCTTCAACTGTTATCACAGACACGTATGCTGCAGCCAAGAGCCACCCTCCTGTACATAAAAAAATTAAATTATTTCCACCAAACAGGGCAGATATATGATTTATTTTGCGTAAGTTTGTAGTACTGGAAACACAAGCACAAAAAACAGATATGAACAAGAAAAGAATATACTTTGATATGGACGGCGTACTTGTCGACTTTCAGTCGGGGGTAGACAAGCTTAGCCCCGAAGTCCAAAAGAAATATAAAGGACGTATAGATGAAGTACCTGGTATTTTTGCACTTATGGACCCCATTCCCGGAGCACGCGAGGCGGTGCGCCTGCTTGCAAAGCATTATGACGTGTATATCCTCACCACGTCACCCTGGAACAATCCCACTGCAGCAAGCGACAAGGTTGAATGGGTAAAAAGGCATATGGACGGACTTTTCCACAAGCGCATAATAATAACCCACCACAAGGAACTGTGCCAGGGCGATTACCTCATAGACGACAACAGCAAGAACGGCGCAGCCGAGTTTCAGGGAGAGTGGATACATCTGGGCTCGGAGAGATTCCCCGACCTTGACTCTATCCTCCACTATCTGCTGATGTAAGAGACCACGGACAGCATAAAAAAAGAGGCCGGGTCAAAAGTATTTTTGATCCGGTCTCAGTTTTACCTTGTTTTTGTTTCTTTTTTCTCTTTTTTGTTAGAAAATCTCCGATTTGTCCGAGAAAGGGTTTTATGCGACCATATAACAGTTCATATACCCTTC
>JAFZIA010000038.1 GCA_017554605.1 Bacteroidaceae bacterium | reverse complement strand
TCAAAAGTGGAATGTTTTATTATTTTTCGAGGGCGCGTAGCGGGCTACGTAACCGAGAAAAAGAAGAAAACGGGCAGTTTTGAACATAAAAAACAACGAAATAACGGCTTCCAATATAATAATAACTTTTTTTAGAAATTTAAACAGCTTCTAAAGGCTGCAGAGAATTTTAATGAACAGATTCATTCGTTGCAGCAAAAGATTGTTCCGTCCTTCTTGGCAGTTCTTCAAAGAATCTCGGAATCAAATTCCGACAGTCTAAAAAATGGGGAACGATTGATGCAAGCCCAAGGAAGAGCATACACCCTGCAATATATTTCACCGATAAAATTATGCATATACGCAAGGCTACCATTGACGACCTGCCGCAATTGATGGATATATTCGATTGTGCAAAAAGCATTATGCGTGCAAGCGGCAATCTTGAGCAATGGAAAGGCAATTATCCGTCGGAAAGGATTGTGCTGCAGGATATATGCAACGGCGTGTGCCACGTTGCCTGCGACGATGCAGGCAGGTTAATGGCAACAATGGCTTTCATCGAGGGACCCGACCCCACATACAGTACAATATACGGCGGTGCCTGGTGTAACGACAGCAGCTATTATGTGATACACCGCATTGCCGTGCGGCAACCGGGAATGGGCATCGCCCGCAAAATGCTCGACTGGGCTTTTGGACGCACCGCAACCATACGCATAGACACGCATCGCAAGAATATCATTATGCATCATATTCTACAAAGCTACGGATTCACTAAATGTGGGGTTATACTTCTCGAAAATGGCGACCCCCGCGATGCATATATGTTAACCAAAGAATAAAATCCACAATATGCCGATAATTGAAATAACATCGCTCAATACCCCGGGAGTAGAGATATTCTCTTCGCTCACCGAGGCTCAACTGCGTCGCAACATAGACAATGAAAATGGGATATTCATTGCCGAGAGCCCCAAGGTCATTCGCGTGGCACTAAACTCGGGATATGTCCCATTGGCACTCCTGTGCGAGGAAAAGCATATCTGCGGCGATGCAGCCGACATTATTGAGCGCTGCGGCGATATTCCCGTCTACACCGGCAGCCGCCAACTGCTTGCCTCCCTCACAGGATACACCCTCACACGCGGAGTGCTGTGCGCAATGCAGCGCCCTGCACCGTGCTGCATAGACGAGGTGTGCAAGGATGCGCGCCGCATAGTGGTCATAGACGGGGTGGTGGACACAACAAACATTGGTGCAATTTTCCGCTCGGCAGCAGCGCTTGGCATAGACGCTGTACTGCTCACGCCAACATCGTGCGACCCTCTGAACCGCCGCTCGATAAGAGTATCGATGGGGTCGGTGTTCCTTGTTCCCTGGACGTGGATTGACGGGCCTTTGCAGTCGCTTGGCGCATTGGGATTCAAGACTGCTGCGATGGCACTGACCGACAATTCCGTATCTATCGACGATGCCCGCCTTGCGCAAGAGGAGAAGCTCGCAATTATTATGGGCACAGAGGGCGAGGGACTCTCGGACGAGGTAATATCCTCGTCGGATTATGTGGTGCGCATTCCAATGTCGCACAATGTCGATTCACTGAATGTTGCCGCAGCAGCGGCTGTCGCATTCTGGGAACTGCGGAAAAGATAATCACCTCGGATAAAGGGAGAAAATCTGCGCTCGCTGTGAAAAATACCGAAACAAGTTTCGTATTTGAAAGAAACGAAGCTTGGTTGCGCTCGTTGCGTAAAAATGAATTTTTCCACTCGCTTACACAAGCTTTCTCGCCCGCTTATGCGTATCTTTGAGCTAAAGCCCGAAGATTTTCTACACTCGCTCTTAAAAATAGCGGAACAAGTTTAGTGTTTTTTAATAGTTTGGCACTATCTTTGCGAAGTTTTGCGCGTAGCGCATATTTGTTTAATCAAGATACAAAAAAATATGTCGAAATACATTGTTGAAGACACACGAAAAGTTACCACCCATCGTTTGGTGGAAATGAAAAGAAAAGGCGAGAAGATAGCGATGCTCACTGCATACGACTACACGATGGCCTCATTGGTAGATGGCGCTGGAATTGACATTATCCTTGTGGGCGACTCTGCGTCCAATGTGATGGCAGGTAACGTCACTACACTCCCCATTACTCTCGACCAGATGATTTATCACGCAAAGTCGGTTGTACGCGGTGTCAAGCGTGCGCTTGTCGTAACGGATATGCCTTTCGGTACTTATCAGGTGAATGCCGACGAGGCTGTAAAGAATGCCATACGCATAATGAAGGAGACACACGCCGATGCTATCAAACTGGAGGGCGGCGAGGAGATTCTCCCTTCGGTGCGCAAGATTCTCGATGCAGGTATTCCCATTATGGCCCATCTTGGCCTCACTCCGCAGAGCATAAACAAGTTCGGAACTTACGGTGTACGCGCCAAGGACGAGGCAGAGGCCGAGAAGCTGTGCCGCGATGCGAAACTGCTACAGGACGCAGGCTGCTTTGCATTGGTGCTGGAAAAGATTCCTGCTGCACTTGGAACAAAGGTTGCCTCGGAGCTCGATATTCCAGTAATTGGAATTGGTGCCGGCAGTGGGGTAGACGGCCAGGTGCTCGTGTGCACCGATATGCTGGGTATGACAGCCGACTTTACTCCCCGTTTCCTTCGCCGTTACGCCGACCTGCACACCATAATCAACGACGCGGTGGGCAACTACATAAACGATGTTAAGGCGTGCGACTTCCCCAACGAGAAGGAGCAATATTAATTGGCCCTATACAATAACGGATAACAAAAAAACAAGAACTCTTAATCATAGGAATTTATTGTGTTTAATTAATTGTTTATATTATGAGTAATAATCTTAAACTGTTTATATTAATACTTTTGATTTCAAGTGTATCAAATGTATATGGTCAGTTTATAATTCAAAAAGAATTATCACTTGACAATTTAAGCAAAAGTTGGTCAGAGTATCAACAAAACACGAAATATAACTTGACAAATTTTAGTCGTTGTTATTTCAATGATACGATTAGTGTCACAGAGATGAAGGAGGCATTCTATAAAAATAAGGATGTCAAATTCACAGCGTCACCTTACGCAGGACTTGATTCCGTTAAGAGAATAGGAACTATTGGGGAAAGCGTCATGATATTATCACCGCTGAGGAACCACCCCAAGAAAGAAGTTAGGGCATGTCGTGGTGTATGGAATAAATTAGGTACTGTTAGTCTGGTGGATCTTCTGGATAAAAATGGAGTTTCACAGCAAACGTTGCTTAAGAAGATTAAAGATGACGAGCTAAAGAAAATGATGAATGGAGAGATTATCACACTAAGGGCTCCTCGCTGGTATATGGGCTATGTGCTTTCACCGGTGGCCAGTATGGAAATTTACCTGGACGGTAAATTGATGGGTAAATCTCCAAGCGTATATTATTCGGAC
>JAFZIA010000037.1 GCA_017554605.1 Bacteroidaceae bacterium | reverse complement strand
GCAAAGAGGCTGGTTGCAGAGCAGCAGGCGCAAAGGCTGCTAAGAAAGAGGCAGGTTGCAGAGCAGCAGGCGCAAAGGCTGCGTGCAAAGAGGCTGGCTGCAGAGCAGCAGGCGCAAAGGCAGCGTGCAAAGAGGCTGGTTGCAGAGCTGCAGGCGACAAGGCTGCTAAGAAAGAGGCTGGTTGCAGAGCAGCAGGCGACAAGGCTGCTAAGAAAGAGGCTGGTTGCAGAGCAGCAGGCGCAAAGGCAGCTAAGAAGTAAAGATATAAACAGATGTTGATTTTTTAGGGAGATTTATATTCTGAATGCAGTAGAGAATTTCAAGATTCGGGAAATAAAATATCAAAGGGAGTTCTACAAATTAATTCGAGTCGATTTTTGTTTTTTTTGTGAGTACATTGTTTATTCTTACGATGGCGCAACCTCGAGCGTTGCAACTGGACAAGAATGAGGAAGATGCCATAATAAAACAAAAAGAGACCGGAACAGAAAAGAACATTCTACGGATATTAATAAGTAATTCACCTCCCAAATAAACATCTATAAAATCGAGTAGGGTTCACTTTATAAAAGTGTGCCCTACTTTTTTGTTACATTATCCCGAATACCGCCCCACCACGTCCGCCAATCTTCGGGAAACACACAAAATCAACCATATTTCACATATTTAAGATAAATTAACAGTTCGGGGGGGTAATTTGCCACATTCTTCGTACATTTGCAAACTTTTTCAGGAAAACATTAAATCCTAAATAAAAAATCACTTATGAAACTATTCAGAACAGTTATTGCTGCATTGCTTTTGTTGTGCAGCACAACAATGAACGCCTACGACTTTAAGGTCGACGGCATCTACTACAACATCACCGGTGCTAACAGCGTAGAGGTTACCTTTACGGGGAGCACATATATGTACAACAATTACACTGGCAGCATAGCCATTCCCGAAAATGTTACTTACAATGGATTAGCTTTCAACGTCATAAGCATTGGACGACATGCTTTCCGCAATTCAAAAATTACAGCAGTAACAATACCCAACAGTGTAAAAGTTATTGGCGAATCATCGTTTTTAGACTGTACCAACCTGACAGAGGTTATTATACCAGAAGGTGTAGAAGTAATTGAAAATACAGCTTTCGAAAATTGTACATCAATTACAAATATAGAAATATCAAGCACCGTAAATTTGATAGGCAGTTGGGCATTTGCAAACTGTACAGCTATTGAGACAATAACATCATACATTCCTGCCGAAAACATCAACGGCGTTTTTCACGATACTTCATCATTAGAGAATGTAGACACAAGAAATGCCATTATGTATGTACCCCTTGGTGCAAAAAATGCATACGCAAGGGCTGTTAATTGGTGGACGGACAATATTATAGAGCTTGTACCCGAGAATGATGGAAAATGCGGAGAAAATGCATATTGGAAACTTGACCAGGAAGGTAGAGTAATGAGAATCTTTGGCATTGGCGATATGTACAATTACTACCATTGGGATGTACCAAGATTCGGATATAGTATAGAAAACATAATTATAGAGGAAGGAATAACATCAATTGGAGACTACATATTCAATGATTGCACTGAGCTTATAAGCATTGAAATTCCAAGCACCCTCAGCAGTATTGGCGAGTGTGCAATTTACAGTCATAACCTTTCACATATAATATCGCATATCCCCGTAAATAAACTTCAGGGATTATACATAAATGACTGGGCATTCAGCATTGATGAAACCAACTGTACTCTTACCGTTCCTTACGGCGCAAAAGAGGCTTATGCATCAGACTACAACTGGATATTATTTACCAATATTGAAGAGTTGCCATTCGACCTTACCGTTACCGCAGCAGGTTATGCAACACTTTTCTTGGATTATACAGCAGAAATCCCTGCCGAGTTGGAGCTATATACTGCAAACACAATAGACGGCAACTACCTTATGATGCAAGAGGTAACAGGCATATTGCCTGCAAATACTGGTGTAATCGTAAAAGGCAAGGAAGGCAAATACACATTTGAGCGAAGTTCCGAAGCACCAAGCGCAATTGCAGGTAACCTGTTCCGCGGTTCGGTTGAGGACGTATATATCACCCCTGCAAAGGAAGCTAAGTACTACGTCCTTTCAATGAAGGACGGCGTTGTAGGAATGTACGAGGACGCACTCAGCGGCGGCACATTCAAGAACAATGCCAACAAGGCATACTTGGTATTGGGCGAGAAGAACCTGGGCATCTACGACGAGGAGGTTGACACCGAGGACCCCGGAATGCAGCTCAGCAACAGCTACTACTTCGACTTTGGCGGCACAACAGCAATAGACCCCGTTGTCATCGAGGTTAACGACAATATCTACTACGACCTCAGCGGCCGTCGCGTGGAGAATCCCACACGCGGAATTTATATCCTTAACGGAAAGAAGATACTTGTTAAGTAAGGCATATTACTTATAGCACAATTTATCCGCGAGCTTTTCTTCATCGAAAGGCCCGCGGATTTTTTGGTAATAATATAGATGTTGACCCGCAGCTCACTTTCTTCGCGGACTTGTCATCCTGAACGGAAGTGAAGGATCTCAAAATCACGTAAAAAAAGAGATACATTGCCTTTGGCCCCTTCGGGCGGCGACCGTTGGTTCGCTTTGCTCAGACGTGTTGTTGAGGGCTTGCCCGAAAAATGACAAATGATATTTGGGTCAACTGCTATATTGTTGCTTTTTTTTCCGAACTCCTCATTTCTGCTGCCGCAGGGAGGAGGTGTAAAAACAATTCGCACCACTGTCACCCTGACAGAGCAAAGCGACGGAAGGGTCTCAAATAAGTGCTGGATAAGAGATTATTCACTTTGTTCAGACGTGTTGTTGAGGCTTGCCCGAAAAATGGCACAAACGCTGATTTTCGAACTCCTCGCTTAAATTGTTTTATTTGATTTTTACTTAATATCAAACGTAAACAATTGAATAAAAAGAATATACCCCTTCACAACAAAAAGGAATCCCATTAGAATATTATCTAACGGGATTCTTGTTTTATCGGACTCTTGGGCCGCCTGTTCTAACGGCTATTCAAAAATCAGGAATACTGCTGCTCTATGCGGTCGAGAATTTCGAACAGCGCATCGAGCTTCTCGGCACGGAGCATATCTATGCGCAGTGGACGGAAATCGGGCAACCCCTTGAGGAGAGGCGTAGCAGCAAGATGCCTGCGCACGTGCAGGATACCCGGACGCTCGCCCAGCCACTCCACACTGTCGCGCACCTGTCCGCGCAACACGTCCATACACTCCTTGAAGGTAAAAGGCTCGGCAGGCTCACCGGTATTCAGATAGTGCTTCACGTCGCGGAAAATCCACGGCTGTCCGAAGCTCGCCCTGCCTATCATAATTGCATCAACGCCGTAGAGGTCGAAACACTCGCGGGCACGCTCGGGAGTCTTCACGTCGCCGTTGCCTATTATGGGTATATGCATACGCGGATTCTCCTTTATCTTGCCTATGAGTGTCCAGTCGGCGTCGCCCGTGTACATCTGCGCGCGGGTGCGTCCGTGCACCGTAAGCGCCTGTATACCGCAATCCTGCAGCGCCTCGGCAAGGTCCACAATGAATTTGCTGTTCTCGTCCCAGCCCAGGCGTGTCTTTACCGTAACGGGTATTTTCACAGCATCTACCACAGCACGGGTAATCTCGAGCAGTTTGGGAATATTCTGCAGCATTCCTGCACCACAGCCCTTGCGCGCTACCTTCTTCACGGGACACCCGAAATTGATGTCAAGAATATCGGGACGGGCAGCCTCGACACGCTTGGCAGCCTCGACCATAGGCTCAACCTCGTTTCCGTAAATCTGTATTGCCACAGGACGCTCCTCGTCGTATATGTTCAGCTTGCGCAGCGTGCTGTTCACATCGCGTATGAGCGCATCGCTCGACACGAACTCGGTATATACCATATCTGCACCGAAGCGTTTGCACAAGAGACGGAAAGCCTCATCGGTAACGTCCTCCATCGGAGCAAGAAACACAGGGTATTTTTCAAACTCTAAATTACCAATCTTCATTGTTCTATAATTTTATTTTGCAGCCATCGTGCATAAGTGCCGCAAATTTACTAAATTCGCGGCAAATAACCAATTGCGATGAGAAGAGAAGATTTTGAAATAATGGCTCCCGTCGGTTCGCGCGAGAGTCTTATGGCCGCCCTGCAGGCAGGCGCAAACTCCATATACTTTGGAATAGAGCATCTTAATATGCGTGCACACTCGGCAAGCGCATTTACCATAAACGACCTGCGCGAGATTGCACAGATATGCGACGAGCACAATGTGAAGAGCTATCTGACGGTGAACACCATAATATACGAGAACGACGTCGAGATGATGCACCGCATTGTAGATGCAGCAAAGGAGTCGGGAATATCGGCTGTCATTGCCGCCGACGTTGCCGTGCTGCAATATTGCAACAAGACAGGCGTGGAGGTGCACCTGTCGACACAGCTCAACATAAGCAACAGCGAGGCTTTGAAGTTCTACGCCCAGTTTGCCGACGTAGTGGTGCTTGCCCGCGAGCTCAATCTGGAGCAGGTGGAGGAGATTCACCGCATTATAGTGGAGGAGAATATCTGCGGCCCCAAGGGAGAGCTCATACGCATCGAGATGTTCTGCCACGGAGCACTGTGTATGGCCATCTCGGGCAAATGCTATCTGTCGCTGCACCAGTTGGGACGCAGCGCCAACCGCGGCGAGTGTATGCAGGTGTGCCGCCGTGGATACATTGTGAAGGACCGCGAGAGCGACATTGAGCTCGAGGTTGACAACAAATACATAATGTCGCCCAAGGACCTCAAGACCATAGGCTTTATGGACCGTATGATTAAGGCGGGAGTAAGAGTGTTCAAGATTGAGGGACGCGCACGCGGCCCCGAATATGTGAGCACCGTCGTCTCGTGCTACAAGGAGGCGCTCGACGAGTGCCTTAACGGCACGTTCAACGACGAGAGCCGCAAGAAGTGGGACGAGCGCCTGTCGACAGTGTTCAACCGCGGATTCTGGGACGGATACTATCTGGGACAGAAGCTGGGCGAATGGAGCAACATATACGGCTCACAGGCTACAGAGAGAAAGGTGTACATAGGACGCGGAGTGAAATACTTCTCGAAATTGGGCGTGGGAGAGTTCTACATCGAGGCGGGCGAGCTCAACGTGGGCGACAAGCTTCTTGTGACAGGCCCAACCACCGGTGCAATGTATCTGGACCTTGAGGAGGCACGCGTGGACCTTGGCGCAGTGGACGTGGTACCCAAAGGCGTGTACGTATCGTTCAAAGTACCCGGCAAGGTACGTCCCGCCGACAAGCTCTACAAGATAGTAAAGACAGGGCATAGCTGCGAATAATGCAAAAGCCACAGAGCCTGAAAAACGGCGATACGGTAGCAATAGTCTCCCCTGCTGGAGCAGTGCGTGACACCTCGATAATAGAGGGAGCTTGCCGTACGCTGCACAGTTGGGGGCTAAACACAACCGTTGCCCCCAACACCCTGCTGCGCGACGGATACTACGCCGGCAGCGCAACAGTACGCCGCGACAGTCTCTTGTCGCTCATAAACGACGGCAACATTAAAGCAATCCTCTGCAGTTACGGCGGATACGGCTGTGTACATATTGCAGACGCCGTAGCCGACGCCATTGCAGAGAGCCCCAAATGGATAATGGGAATGAGCGACTGCTCGGTGCTGCACGCCGCCTGCCTGAGCAAGGGGATAATGTCGCTCCACGCCCCACAGTGCCGCCATCTGAGCGAAAGCCCGCAGAGCGAGGCAGCACTCCACCTGCGCGATATACTCTTCGGGGGCACGGCACACTACTCCACCGTGCCGCACCCGCTCAACATCTGCGGCACGGCACACGCACGGATAGCAGGCGGTAACCTGTCGGTGCTGCACTCACTCATCAGTACCCCGTACGACATTTTCAGAAAAGGAACAATACTCTTCATCGAGGATATAAACGAGCCCGTCTACCGCATCGAGCGTATGCTATACACCCTCAAGCTGTCGGGGGCACTGCAAAGCCTCTCGGCACTCATCGTGGGACAGTTCACCGGAATCAAGGAACACACTGGCTTTGGTGGCACGCTTTACGAGCTTATCCACTCACTTGTAAAGGATTGCAATATCCCCGTCTGCTTCGATTTTCCGGTGGGACACTGCGAGAGGAATCTACCGATAATAGAGGGGGCCGACGCCACACTCACAATTACTCCCGAGGGAGTGAGGTTGGGAATGGAGTGAGATTTTCGGCAAAGTACATACCAATAAAAGACAAAAGTCATTGTTTAGTATATTAAAAGATGTATCTTTGCAGCAGCCTATTTTAGGCAAGACATATTGAAGTTCTAAGTTACCGACAAATTACCACAAATCTACGAAGAACAAAACACAATCGCAAGAACTTGCACTTATAGGGTGCGAGCTCTTATTGCGATGTGTTGGGTTGTGGTAAACCTGTGCGGTAACTATTTGAGTTCGCACCTTTTTTGTGCCAACTCGGTAGCAAATGATTTTTCTTTAATTTTATTTATAACCGCACAAAAATTACCACAATGAAAACAAAATCATTCTTAAATCTAACATTTTTAACATTAATGACAATTGGTTTGCAATCTTGTTCAACCACTTATTTTCAAGTTTACGACGTAGAAACAGAAGGATTGCAAAGCAGCAAGGAGAAGATTACATACAGCAACAATGACTGTGAGATAATTTATGATTTATGGTGTGCACAAGGCTGTTTGAATTTCTTGTTCAAGAATAATTCGGAGACAGATATTTACATAGACCTCTCACAATCTTTCTTTATACGAAACGGCATTGCATACGATTATTACGTAGATAGCGAACACACCAAAAGCAAAACTATCACAACAGGCACAAGTGCCTCTATTGCTAAATCACAGGAATTTTACGGCTATCAGTTGCCAATGTGGATTCCAACCACAATATCAAGGAGTACACAAGTCACAAGAAACGGCTCAGTAGGTACATCGAGCAGCATTACAACAAAAGAGCCTAAAGTAATATGTATCCCCGCTAAATCGGCAAAATTCATAGAGAGCTTCAGTATCTCCGATTATATTCTGCTGGACTGTGGTAACATCGAACTTAACAAACCCAAGAAAGAATCACCAAGAATAAACTATATAAAGAAAGATAGCCCGCTTGTCTTTAGAAACAGATTGGTATATTATGTAGGTCAATCAAACGAAGGAGTCACTGTTGACAACTCTTTTTGGGTAAGCGGATTTACAAATTACAGTAAAAAGGAATTCTACATTAGACAACGTGAAGACAATTGCTTCAATAAAAACAGCATAAAAACCATAGAGGTATACAAATACAAGTCGGCTAACAAATTCTACAACGAATACACATTCGAGTATAATACAGGGAGCTATTAATTTTTTTCATCAATAAAATAAAGCAAGGGTAGCTCAATCGTAATGATGGGCTACCCTTTACTATATCCAAACAGCACTGTATCACTCCTGTGCCATAAGCTCTTCAATAGCACGGCACAACTGGTCGGGGCACGAGGTGGGCTTTCCGTTGCAGCTTATTCCGTTGAGGCGCTCAATCACCTCCTCGTACTTCATACCCTTTACAAGGCTGCTTATTCCCTGAAGATTGCCGTTGCAGCCACCGTAGAATGCGACGTCTACAATGCGTCCGTCCTCGCCCGTCAGCTCAATGAAGCGCGAGCAGGTTCCTGTTGTTGCGTATGTTATCTTTTTCATAGTCCTTTAGTCTTGAATGCGAGGGCATAGAGCCTCATCTGCTTAATCATCGCCACGAGTCCGTTACTGCGTGTGGGCGACAGATGTTCACGAAGTCCTATTGCCTCTACAAAATAGGGTTCATTATCCAAAATCTCGTCGGGTGTATGTCCCGAATAAACCTTTGTCAGCAGGGATACGATGCCCTTTACTATGAGCGCATCGCTCTCGGCGCTGAAGTGCACCTTACCGTCGACATAATCGGCCTGCAGCCAAACGCGGCTCTGACAACCCTCGATGAGGTTGCTGTCGGTCTTGTACTCGTCGGCCAGCGGGGGCTGCTCGCTGCCAAGGTCTATCAGCAGTTGATAGCGGTCCATCCAGTCGTCAAAAGCGCTGAACTCCTCAATTATCTCCTCTTGTTTATCCTTTATACTCATTTTTCGTTATATATTACAGTCATCACAGTCTGTCCCACCTTCTTGAGCGTCTGGGCAGAAATCCACTCCATATTATCCTTCATCGTGTGCCAATAAACGCCGAATCCGCCGTCCTCCTTGCTGTGGCTAATTATGTCGATACAGGGTATTCCCAGGAACTGGTTCACATAAAGGTGGTCGTCGGTAACAATACCACCCTCTTCGTTCACGAATGTATCGCTGTAGCCGAGCTCTGCCGCACGTTTCCACACCTTGTCAACTATGTTCGATGCAAAATGCTCCGATATTCCCTCGCGATAGAAACGTGCGTCGGGAGCACCTACAATGTCGAGCAATATTCCGTAGCGCGCATTGTAGTTGGGGTTATGCGGCAGACGCGACCACAATTGCGAGCCCAATGCCCAGGAATTCTCCATTGTCGAGGTCTCGGCAGCGTGTGTACCGTAGTCCTCGGCGTCGAAAAGGATAATATCCACTCCCACATTTGTGGGCACCATAGAGAGGTGACGGGCAATCTCAATGAGTACTCCCACTCCGCTACCACCGTCGTTTGCACCAAGAATGGGTTTGCGATGGTTCGACGGGTCGGGGTCGGCATCGGCCCAGGGGCGGCTGTCCCAATGGGCGCACAGCAGCACGCGCCTTTTCTTCTCGGGCTGGAACTGCGCTATTATGTTGCGTGCATCGAGCTGCTCGCCCGTATAGGCTGTGAGTTTAGCCTCCTGTACCACAACCTCGGCACCGTAGCTGCGCAGCTTGTCGGCAAGCCAACTGGCACAGGCGCGATGCGCCGCCGTATTGGGCACTCGCGGACCGAACGACACCTGTTTGTCGACAAAGTTATATGCACTGTCTCCGTTGAAGATTGGTACTATAACCGATGCCTCCACTGTATTGCTTTTTGTCGTCTGCTTTGCAGTGCCACCGTTGCACGAGGCAAGCAGTACCACGGCAAATGCCATCACTGCAAGAAAGAGTCTCTTCATCATTTGTTCAGTTTCCAGGTTGCACCCTCTTTGCCGTCCTTAATCTCGAAGCCGAGCGCCTGAAGCTCGTTGCGTATCCTGTCGCTTGTAGCCCAATCCTTTGCAGCCTTTGCAGCCTGACGCTGCTCAAGAAGCATATCGACAACCTTACCGAACGCCTCCTCGCGTGCGCTGTCCGAGCCGCGCTCCTCCTTGAGTCCGAGGACGTCGAATGCAAACAGGCGGAATGTATCCTTGAGTTCCTCGAGGTCGGCAGCAGCAATTGTTGCCTTCTTGTCGGCAAGCAGGTTGATGTTGCGCGACGCGTCGAAGAGGTGCGATATTACCTGCGCAGTGTTGAGGTCGTCGTTCATTGCATCGAAGCACTTTGTGCGGAGCGATGCAACGTCCACCGTTGTCTCGCTGCCTGCAGTAATAGTACCGAGGGTGTTCCAAGCGTCCATAAGACGTTGCAGTCCCTTCTCGGCAGCCTGCAGAGCCTCATTGCCAAAGTCCACCGTACTGCGGTAGTGCGCCTGCAGAATGAAGAAACGTATTGTCATTGGCGAGTAGGGCTGCTCCAGCAACGGGTGCGAGCCTGTGAAGAACTCACTAAGGTTGATGAAGTTGTTGTACGACTTGCCCATCTTCTGTCCGTTGATGGTAATCATATTGTTGTGCATCCAATATTTTACTACGGGGTGTCCCATTGCCGCCACACCCTGTGCAATCTCACACTCGTGGTGGGGGAAAATGAGGTCCATTCCTCCTCCGTGGATGTCGAACTGCTCCCCCAGGTACTTGCGGCCCATAGCCGTACACTCACAGTGCCAGCCGGGGAAGCCGTCGCTCCAGGGCGAGGGCCAACGCATAATATGCTCAGGCTGCGCACACTTCCACAATGCAAAATCGGCGGGATTGCGCTTCTCCTGCTGTCCGTCGAGCTCGCGGGTGGTGTTGAGCACGTCGTCAAGGTTGCGGCCCGAGAGTACTCCATAATGATGCGCCTTGTCGTACTTTGCAACATCGAAATATACCGAGCCCTCGCTCTCGTAGGCAAAGCCGTTGTCGAGTATTTCCTTTACGAGCTCAATCTGCTCTATTATGTGACCCGATGCGTGGGGCTCTATGCTGGGAGGAAGCACGTTGAGCGCCTCCATAGCCTTGTGGTAGCGCAGCGTATAGTGCTGAACGACCTCCATAGGCTCGAGCTGCTCCAGACGGGCCTTCTTTGCTATCTTGTCCTCGCCCTCATCGGCATCGTGCTCCAAGTGACCCACGTCGGTGATGTTGCGCACGTAGCGCACCTTGTAGCCAAGAGTCTGCAGGTAACGGAAAAGCACGTCGAACGTGATTGCGGGACGGGCATGGCCCAAATGGGCATCGCCATAGACAGTGGGGCCGCACACATAAAGGCCTACATTGGGAGCGTGCAACGGCTCAAAAAGCTCTTTCTTGCGATTGAGCGTATTATATATCATCAGTTTATTTTCCATAATCGTTTGTTTATTTTGTAATTATTCGTTTCGCATCAAGATGCGAAGATAGTGATAAAAAACCAAAATACAGCTTTTTTACGCCACTAATAGCACACAAAGGGAGATATTTATCTATATTTATGAAAAACAGAGTATCTTTGCCGTCCGACAAAAAGAAAGACCGATGAAGATAGAGCTTAAGAAATGGAAGACAGAAGACAAGGACGAGCTGATTGGAATATGCAACAACGTGGACCGCAGATACCTCAGCAACCACATACCCGCACCCTACGAGACGAGCGACGCCCTCGCCTGGATAAGCAAGGTGCGGCAGATTGACGGCATCGAGGGCGTCTACCGCGCAATTGTTGCCGACGGTAAAATTGTAGGCAGCATAAGCGTTGAACGCAGACACGACATCTTTTGCATAGACGGGGAGATAGGCTATATGATACTGCCCGAGCACTGCTCCAAAGGCATTGCCACAGAGGCTGTTGCCTCCATCTGCAGCACCGCATTCTTTGAGTTGTCGCTGCGACGCATAAGCGCCGTCGTCATAGCCGACAACAAGGCCTCGGTACGTGTGCTCGAAAAGAACGGCTTTGAGCTGGAAGGCACTATGCGCCGTGCAGCCACCAAGGACGGCAACATATACGACATCTGCATTTTGGGGCGCGTGCTCCTGCCCTGCCCCATCTGACCCCTATCTGAAGTCCTTGAGCAGCATCTGCAAATGCTGGCGCGTGAAGAAGATACGGCTCTTCACCGTGCCCAGCGGCAGCCCCAGCTTGTCGGCTATCTCGCGGTACTTGAATCCCGAGAGGTGCATCATAAACGGGATACGGTACTCCTTTGGCAGAGTATTCATCACCTTGTATATTTCCTTTGTATCGTAATTATCCTCGGTAGCATAATTCTCGAATTCCTGTACCTGGTTGAGATGATAGAGATTGTCGGTACGGTCGACAAACGTCTGGTCGCGCACCACCTTACGATAGTTGTTTATAAAGATATTACGCATAATAGTATACACCCACCCCTTGAAATTGGTATCGGGCAGATACTTATCCATATTATCCAATGCCTTGAGCGACGTTTCCTGCAACAAGTCGTTCGCCTCCTCCTTATCCGCCGTCAACTTGAAAGCAAATCTTTGCAGTTCCGATTGCACTTCAAGCAAATCTCTCCTAAACTTTGCAGTGTCCACTTTTTGCTATTTTTGTTGTATAATAGCATATAAACAGCCACGGAAAAACTTTGTTTACAAGAGACGGAAAAACTTTTCCGAAAAAATGCAACTAAGGAGCCAACACAACAAACACTGCGCATTCCCCTTTTTATGGCTAAGTAGAAATTTACTGTGGATAACAATTCTTTCAACCACCTTCCCGGTGTTATTTTTCGGCTATTCTCTCGTTGTAGTATTTTCTTCCGCTTTCTTTTTTTGCGAAAAAAAGAAACAAAAAACCTTGCACAAAAGAAATTGT
>JAFZIA010000004.1 GCA_017554605.1 Bacteroidaceae bacterium | reverse complement strand
TTTATTATTTTTCGAGGGCGCGTAGCGGGCTACGTAACCGAGAGAAAGAAGAAAACGGGCAGTTTTGAACATAAAAAACAACGAAATAACGGCTTCCAATATAATAATAACTTTTTTTAGAAATTTAAACAGCTTCTTAAACACTTTCTTAGTTATGATACGATTCGACTCCGATTATATCGAGGGAGCACACCCCTCAATCCTCGATGCCCTTGTGCGCACCAATTTCGACCAGACTGCCGGCTATGGCGAAGATGCCTTTTGCGAAGAGGCACGCACCATAATTCGCAGACATTGCAACGACGACACCCTGGGCGTACAGTTCCTTGTTGGCGGCACACAGACGAATGTCACTGTGATAGACGCTTTCCTGCGCAGTTACCAGGGCGTAATATCGGCCGACAGCGGACACATCAACGTACACGAGACAGGCGCGCCCGAAGCCACAGGACACAAAGTTATTGCACTACCCTCGCACGACGGACGGCTGTCGTTGCAACAAATAAAGGAGTGCAACGAGGCTCACTGGAACGACCCCGCCCACGAGCACACCGTACAGCCTGGAATGGTCTACCTCTCCTTTCCCGCAGAGAACGGACTCATCTACACAAAAGCC
Organism: Bacteroidaceae bacterium; assembly: GCA_017554605.1. Lineage (GTDB taxonomy): Bacteria > Bacteroidota > Bacteroidia > Bacteroidales > Bacteroidaceae > HGM04593. The sequence goes on along the minus strand of JAFZIA010000004.1, from coordinate 23,162 downwards.
GAGCTCACGGAAATATCGGAATATTGCCGCGCAAACAGGCTCTATCTGTTCGTCGACGGAGCGCGTATGGGCTACGGACTCACCTCGGAGGCGTGCGACGTAACCCTTGCCGACCTTGCCCGCCTGTGCGACGTCTTTTACATTGGCGGCACAAAGGTAGGTGCACTCTTTGGCGAAGCAGTGGTATTCAAAGATAAGGAGATGCACCGCAGCTTCCGCTACGCAATAAAGCAGCACGGAGGAATGTTGGCAAAAGGCAGGCTCCTTGGCATTCAGTTTGCCGAACTACTGCGCGACGGTGAAGACTGCCTCTACTACAAGCTCGCCCGCCACGCCAACATCCAGGCAGCACGCATCAAGGAGAGCTTCACAAAGAAAGGGATAAGAATGTGGAACGCATCGGCAACCAATATGCAGTTTCCCATTCTCACCAAAGAGCAGCAACAGAAGCTCGCCCAGGATTTTGCCTTTGAACGCTGGGGTACTTTCGACGAGAAGAGCGACGTTGTGCGCTTTTGTACAAGCTGGGCCACACGCAGCGAGGCGGTAGATGCACTTTGTGCAGCAATAGAAAAACTGTAAGGAACAATAAAGCATTGCAAACCCAATGATTTTCCCCTGTAAACATCTAAAAATCAATAGGTAAAATTATAACAGGAGTAAAAAAGGCAACATATATCATATCCAATTAATATATCTTCAACCTAGGGTGGAAGAAAATTAATTTAAGAAGCAAATACAATCAAAATTGCCCGGATTCAGCACCAAAGAATTATAAAACATTTTATATATAAACTTTTTTATATATACTTTTATTTATATATTTGTACCCAAAAAACAATACTATATGGTAAAGAATTTAGTTGGACCTCCTGTAACAGGAGAGAACTTTGTCGGAAGAACGAATGAGATAACAAAAGCAGTAAGCATTCTGGAACAGGGTAATTCCTTACTGCTCGCATCACCCCGAAGAGTTGGAAAGTCTTCTTTCTCTCAGAAGATGCTTGACATTTTCGCAAAAAAAGATTACAAAACGATATATTTTGACCTTCAGGGCATAAACAGCGAGCAGGAGTTCGGTGATCGCCTTGCTGACAAATTACAGGAAATACAAAATAGAGAATCTGCGTTAAACAACTTGAAGGATAAGATTGAGAAATTTTTCAGAAAGGTAAAGAAACTGGATGTAAAAGGGATCGGAGTTGAATTCAGGACCGACCCTGAAATGTTCTACAAATCCGTGGAAAGCCTTCTCGAATTGGACGAGAATTTCCTTATAGTTGTAGATGAGCTTGCGATATTCTTGCAGACCCTCGAAGAAACCTCAGGCTTTGAACGAGTTGAGTCATTTATGAACTGGTTTAGAAGAATCAGAATAGACAGACGCGAGAAAATAGGGTGGATATTATGCAGTTCTGTAAGCATCACCAACTATGTAAGCAAGAATAGGATAAGCCATACAATCAACGATGTAGTCTCATTGAATCTTGGCGAAATGAGCACAGAAGAGGCTACTGAGCTATTACAGAAACTGTGCGACGGCGCAGCTATTTCCCGTTTCAGTAAAGAGCAAATAAATATCATATTGGAGAGGATTGGCTGGAAACTTCCATTCTTTATACAAAGTTTCTTCCAGCATTACAAATCCGGTCTCAAACAAGAACAATATGCAGAGCTCCCTACTGAAAATATAACAGATTCAATCATTGAACAGATTATCAGAGAACATCAAGTATCATCGTGGAGCGAAAGATTGTCAGGATATGGAAAATATGAAAGGTCGGCGCAGACACTGCTGAACTATCTGTGCCAGCCGACACATATATCTCGAAGAAATCATCTTGAAACCATAATTGCTCGAACATGCCCAAAAGGAGATGATGTAGGAGTCGTTCTTGCTGAGGTCAAGCAGATGCTCGAAAATGACGGTTACCTTATGGAAACAGGGGAGGGAGAAATCGTATTCCGTTCTCCTATAATCCGACAATATTGGTTTACCAAATTTGTAAAATAGCATTATGGACAGCTTGAATATTCATAACTTTGTCTATAACGAAATCATCAATGGGATAAAGTCGGAATCCTCTGTAAGCATTCCACAATGTTACTATGTCGTGGGGCGCAGAGGGTACGGCAAGACTGGACTGCTACGTAGCATTGAAAGAAATCTGAAAGATGTCGCCACATATATGGTCCTATATGTCGACTGCCTTATGTCACCTCTATTTTCTATTGAGGAAACCATAAATAAATATTACGGACAGAAGAAAAGGCTATTACTTCTTTTAGACGATATGGATATTGTTCTTGCTAATATGGAGCGAACCGAACAATTCCGTCTGAGGTCACTCCTTTATAGAGAAGGAGCTCCCATTATCATTGGTACAGGCACGGAACTTGCAAATGACTTAATAGACTATCAAGCTCCATTTTACGACGCCTTTATACTTTTTCACCTTAAAGAGCTTTCACAGGACGTAGCCATAGAACTGTTAAACAAAATGAGAGTAAAATCCAACTTTCACAAAATAGACACATCATCAGAAATTGTGTCATTTATATTTGACGAAATTGGAAGAACTCCAGAAAATTGTCGTATTCTCGCAAATATTCCACACCTCAATGCCAAGCGGGATATAATCTTGAGAAAAGCATTGAAACCGTTGTCCTTATACTATAGAGACAAGATAATGAATTTATCCCCATCACAAAGAAAAACTTTGATATTTATGTTGTCCGAAAAGAGGCCTGTATTGTTGAAAGAAATCAGAGAAGGTACAAATCAGTCTGCCGGTGATATTTCTCCACAGTTAAAGGCCTTGTCAAACAAAGGACTAATTTCAACGATTAAACAAAGAGCAAAAAAAACAGAATACTCAATAACAGACAAACTTATGGTTTTATGGTATAAAAATTGCATAGAGAAAGACACACTTTGCGCAGCAATAGATAAACTGTAAGGAACAATAAAAGTAAAGAACAATGGAGAACTCCAGGATACAGAAAGTACTCGACTACCTCACCGAAAAAGGCATCGAGCATAGCTGGTACACGCACAACGAAGCCCCCACAATTGAGATTGCACGCACACAATGGCGTGCCGATGGCTCAAAGCACTGTAAGAATCTTTTCTTTCGCAACCATAAAGGTAACCGCCACTATCTGGTAATACTCGACTGTGAGCGCGACCTTGACATACACGACCTTGAGCAGCGCCTGCATCAAGGAAAGCTCTCGTTTGCATCGCCGCAAAGAATGGAGAAATACCTTGGACTGCAGCCCGGCTCGGTATCGCCCTTCGGACTCATCAACGACAGCGAGAACCACGTACATCTGTTCATAGACAGCAATTTACAGAAAGAGCAGTCGCTCAGTTTTCACCCCAACGACAACAGGGCAACTGTAGTCATCTCGCAACAACAGTTTATGCAGTACCTGCAAACAGTGGGCAACAGCTACGAGTTCATAGAGATGTACTGATTCTCCCCACGCAATAAACAAAAGAAAAATGTTGACTTTCAATTGTAAACATTTATAACCACACAAGCAGAAAAGCAGCAATATCGATATTGCCCAGGAGGAATTGTCATTGCCTTTGGCCCAGGAGGGACTGCAATTGTCACTCTGAGCAGAAGCAAAGATTCTCCGAATTAATTGTATATTTGAAAACACATCTATAAGCACCTTGTTTAGCAAATATTTTTTGTTTACCTTTGCAGCGTTCTTTGGGCACAACTCCCAAGAACAGACATATAGTATAACAAGGTGTTATTGAAATTATCTTCCGTGGTAAATTCTCGCAAAATTTCAAACGGTACGAAGATAGTAACAGTGGCACCACATCATTGGTATGTACAGCCTTTATTGGCTCTTTACATAACCTTTGGTGTGGGCTATTGTTTTATCCGTACCATTGGCAATGCGAGAAGCCTACCACGGGGTAAAACAATAGATTCCCACACCTTTCTTTTTTTAACCGCTTCATTTGGGAATTGTGAAGTAAAGAAACAGAGTTACAAATGAAAAACATTTATCCAAAAGTATTTTTAACAACCCTACTGTTGCTGCTATGCACGGCATTGAGTGCCCACAACTTTGAGGTAGGCGGCATCTTTTACAACATCTTATCCGAAGAAGATAGAACAGTTGAGGTTACTTACAAAGGAGACAGCTACAATAATTATTCTAATAGATACAGTGGCGAAGTAACAATCCCAGCAAATGTCACTTACAATGGTACAACTTACAGTGTAACAACAATTGGAAACCACGCGTTCAACGGTTGCAGTAACCTTACAAGCATAGAAATACCAAACAGCGTAACAACAATTAGAGAAAGAGCGTTCGGGCATTGCAGCGGCCTTACAAGCATAGAAATACCTAACAGCGTAACAACGATTGAAAATGGCGCGTTCGCGTCTTGCAGCAGCCTTACAAGCATAGAAATACCCAACAGCGTAACAAGTATTGGAATGGAGGCGTTCAGTTCTTGCAGGAGCCTTATAAGCATAGAAATACCTAACAGCGTAACAACAATTGGAGAATTGGCGTTCTGCGATTGCGTAGGACTTACAAGCATAGAAATACCAAACAGCGTAACAACAATTGGAGAAGCCGCGTTCATCAATTGCTACGGCCTTACAAGTGTAACAATAGGAAACAGCGTAACAACAATTGGAGTTTGCGCGTTTTACGGTTGCGAAGGACTTACAAGTGTAACAATAGGAAACAGCGTAACAACAATTGGAGAATACGCGTTCTGCGATTGCGAAGGACTTACAAGTGTAACATCACTAATTCCTGCCGATAAACTTTTTATACCTGGGGCAGATGCCTTTTACAATGTGCCCACAAGCTGCACGCTCTACGTTCCCGCAGGTGCAAAGGAGAGATACGCAGCTACAGAGGGTTGGTGCGAGTTTACAAATATAGTGGAAATGGAACCAGAACACGACGGCACTTGTGGCGAGAATGCATACTGGACACTGCAAGGTGGGGTACTTACAATTAGTGGTAGGGGAGAAATGTACAACTACAGTTATGCTAACACTGCATCTTGGTACGAATATAAAGACGTAATAAATAATATCATAATAAATGATGGTATAACAACTATTGGAGATTACGCGTTCTACAATTGCCGGTATCTTACAAGCATAGAAATACCCAACAGCGTAACAACTATTGGAAGCTACGCGTTCTGCTGTTGCACTGGCCTTACAAGTATAGAAATACCTAACAGCGTAACAACTATTGGAGATGAAGCGTTCATAAGTTGCAGTAACCTTACAAGCATAGAAATACCTAACAGCGTAACAACAATTGAAGAAGACGCGTTCTGCGGTTGCGAGGGCCTTACAAGCATTGTAGTGGCAGAGGATAACACTATCTATGATAGTCGCGAGGATTGCAATGCTATTATTGAGACTGCAACAAATACACTTATCACTGGTTGTAAAAACACAGTAATCCCTAACAGCGTAACAACAATTGGAAATAGCGCGTTCGAAAGTTGCACTAGCCTTACAAGCATAGAAATACCTAACAGCGTAACAACAATTGAAGAAGCCGCGTTCTACAATTGCCGGTATCTTACAAGCATAACAATACCAAACAGCGTAACAACAATTGGAGAAAGGGCGTTCGAACGTTGCAGGAAACTTACAAGCGTAACATCACTTATCCCTGCCGATAAACTTTTTATACCTGGAGCAAGAGCCTTTCGCAATGTGCCCACAAGCTGCACGCTCTACGTTCCCGCAGGAGCAAAGGAGACATACGCAGCAACAGAGGGTTGGAACGAATTTACAAATATAGTTGAGCTTCCTGCAGAGTCTTTTGACCTTACAGTATCGGCAGCAAAGTACGCTACACTCTATTTGGGTTACAATGCAACAATCCCCGTGGGCGTTGAGGTTTATACAGCAAGCACAGTGGACGGCAACCGCCTTATGATGGAGCAGGTAACCGATATTCTCCCCGCAAATACAGCAGCAATTGTTAGAGCCGAGCAGGGAACATACAAATTCACCAAGAGCGACGAGGAGGTTGCAGCAATAGAGAACAACCTTTTGCAAGGCTCTGTTGAGGAGGAATATATCACCCCCGAAGAGCACACAAGATACTACGTGCTTGCAATGAAGGACGGCGTAGTTGGAATGTACGAGGATGCACTCAGCGGCGGCACATTCAAGAACAACGCGAAGAAGGCCTACCTGGCATTGAAAGGAAAAGGTCTCGGCATATACGACGAGGAGGTTGACACAGAGAACACCGGTGCACAGCTCAGCAACAGCTATTACTTCGACTTTAGCGGCACAACAGCAATAGAGCCCTTTGTAACCGAGGTTGAAGACGCTGTTTACTACGACCTCAGCGGCCGTCGCGTGGAGAACCCCACACGTGGGATTTATATCCTTAACGGTAAGAAGATACTTGTTAAATAAGGCATATTACTTATAGTACAATTTATCCGCAAGCTTTTCAAACAAAGAAAGGCTTGCGGATTTTTTCAGCCCCTCTTATTGTATTTATTTATTAAATTTCTTAGTAAAATTCAGGGTAAACAATTGAAACAAAAGGGAACAGTCCTTCTCCAGAGAGATGACAACGCGGGAAAGCGTTGCACTGCTTAATGCGACAACCTGCTGCACTCGTGGTAGTGCAGCAGGTTGCTAAAATCCCCTTATATTTATTTAGGGTCAAAGCCCCTGATACTCACTGCCGTGGCGAGACAGCCAGGAAGCTACAGCCTCTTGAGCTCGGCTACCGCGGCAAGGTAATTCTTGAGGTTGCCGCTTTTCATCACCTTCTTGTATGGTTTGCGGGTGAGCAGCGGCTCGGCATACTCCCAAAAGGTACGCATCTTGTTGAGCATCTGCGTGTCGCCTTTCAAGATTTTTGAATACTCGTCCATCAGCTCCGTGTGCATTGCGAGCATCAGTGCAATGCGTTTTTCGGTGCTCCACACCTCGCCCCTGCTGTACTCCGCTGCCAGAGAGGGACAACCCAACAAGCCGCGACCGAGCATAAAGCCTTTGAGATTGGGGAATCGCGCCTCAAGATTGTGCATATCCTCAACCGAGGATATATCGCCGTTGTATATGACTGCATTATCGGACAGCGAGCTGATGCGGGCAAAAGCATCTGTATCGACCTCGCCCTTATACCGCTGGACGCCTGTGCGCGGGTGCAAGGTAATATGTTGCAGCTCAACGCCATTAAGCAGACGTACTACATCGGCTGCATCATCGGTATTGTCCCACCCCAAACGCATTTTTACTGAGAATTTCACATCGCCGCATCTCTTTACTCCCTCAACAACGTCGGCTACAATATCCTTGTGCGCAAGAATGCCGCAACCGCGTTTGTGCTTGGCCTGCAAGGGGAAGGGACAGCCCATATTGAGGTCAATCTCCTTGTACCCGAGCTCCACAATTCTGCCAACGAGGTATTCGAACTCCTTTCGGCTATTGAAGATTATCTGCGGCACGACGGGAACGCCTTTGTTGTTCGCCGGAGAAATATCGCGCAAGTCCTTGGAGCGGATACCTCCAACCTCCACACGGACAAAGGGGGTATAATAGAGCTCTACGCCACCCACGAGTTTGTTGTGCACCCGCCGGTAGACATCATCGGTATAACCCTGTAAAGGAGCAAAATATATGTTCTTCATCTTTTTTTCATTTTTTTACAAAGATATACAGAGCGAGCGAACAATATGGGGTTTACTTCAATATTTTTCAATTGTTTTAACCAGGAGCAAACAAAAAAATTCATTATTTAAACATTTGCATCGGATTTAATTCCTATTTTTACAAAATGAATGTATTACACAAAAAAAATTACAGTATGAAAAAGATAGCACTTATCCTATTGTCGGCACTCGCAGTGGGTTGCGGACAAGCAAACAAAGCAGCAGAGAGCAGCACCGAGCAACAGACTGTTGAGAACGTAAAGAGCGACAGCGCAGTAGTCTACGAGCACGACTATCTTGTGAAGGTAGGCGACATTGCACCCGACTTTACGCTGAAGTACACCGACGGCACAGAGTTCACCCTGTCGCAACTGCGCGGAAAAGTGGTGATGCTGCAGTTCACCGCAAGCTGGTGCGGAATATGCCGCAACGAGATGCCCCACATTGAAAGAGAAATTTGGCAGCGCCACAAGGAGAACCCCGACTTTGTACTTGTGGGAGTGGACCGCGAGGAGACTAAAGAGGTTATTGAGGACTACACTGCAAAGGTGGGTACAACCTACCCTATGCTCATTGATGAGAAGGGCGACGCCTTTGCAAGCTACGCAGTGAGAAAGTCGGGTATCACACGCAACGTGCTCATAGACCGCGACGGACGCATCGTGATGCTTACCCGCCGTTACGTGGAGCCCGAGTTCAAGCAGTTGGTGGAGACGATAGACAGCCTGCTGGCAAAATAAAGAGACACGATACAGGCCACAGATACGAGGCCGGTCCAAAAGTCATTTACCAAGAAAGCAATCCCTGTTAGAGCACATTCTAGCAGGGATTGCCGGTTCAAAAAGTAGGCTTTTGAGCCAGCCCCAGTTTTCATTATCGACCAACAACTCACAAAAAGAACAAAAAAGATTGACAACAGACAAAAAATTATTAAAATAAAAGAGGAAAAGAGTGCCCAATTGTTTATTTTTGCAGATTGAATAAGAAGCTGTTTAAATTTATATCGTTAGGTTTTTATAGGTCAAAAGTGGAATGTTTTATTATTTTTCGAGGGCGCGTAGCGGGCTACGTAACCGAGAAAAAGAAGAAAACGGGCAATTTTGAACATAAAAAACAACGAAATAACGGCTTCCAATATAATAATAACTTTTTTTAGAAATTTAAACTGCTTCTATAATCCATTGCAAAACCTCCCCCGGCAGACAGGGGCATCTGTTTTTGCATATTTCCGTTAAAAACAACATTTAAGTCCAAGTTTCGCAACCTGGACTTAAATAAATCATTCGGACGCAGCACAAGAAGCAACGGGGTTCAACATTGTGCCACACCGCTTTTCTCTTATAGTACGCCGTTTACAACAAGTGCCTTAACAAGCGAATAGAACTTCTCTACTGTAGGAATCTCGACACGCTCTGTGGGAGAGTGGGGCGACATCAATGTAGGACCGAAAGACACCATATCCATTCCGGGATAGTTGGTGCTTATTATACCGCACTCCAATCCCGCGTGGATAACGCGCACATCGGGTTCCTTGCCGAACATTTCGTTGTAAGCACCCTTGAGTGCTGCCAGCAGGGGCGAGTTCACATTGGGCTGCCAGCCGCTGTAGCCGCCGCTCAGTTCCACCTTCATTCCTGCCATTGCAAAGCAGCTCGACAACTGGAGCGCAAGGAACTCCTTCATTGTGTCGCAAGAGCTGCGTGCAAGGATATTTATCTCTGCCGCACCCTCGTCTATTGTGACTATAGAGAGGTTGCTCGATGTCTCCACTGTATCGGGGATTGTAGGAATAAAGCGCAGTACGCCATCGTGGCAGGCAAGAATCACATCGATGAGGTTGTCCTGAATCTCCTCGGGCACTACAGTCTCGGGCATCTCGGTCTCGGTTACCGTGAGCGTAATTCCCTCCTCTATCGTAGCATACTCGCTGTTGTAGAGAGCCTCATATTTTGCTGCTATAGCCTTGAGCTCCTCTACTCCCTCGGCCGCAAGGGTAAGCACCACCTCGCAGCTTGCGGGTATCGCGTTGCGCATATTTCCTCCGTGCCAGCTTGCAAGGCTCACTGCGCACTCGTCCATTGCCTCGCGCACGAAACGTGCCATAAGCTTGTTGGCGTTTCCGCGGCCCGCATTGATCTCGAGTCCCGAGTGTCCGCCACGCAGGCCTTTCAACTGCACCTTAACCGCAGCGTCCTCGCCCTCGTAGGGCTCAACCTCCATAAATTCCATTTTGGCGGTGATGTCGAGTCCACCGGCACAACCGATGTACATTACACCCTCCTCCTCGCTGTCGAGGTTGAGCAGGAGCTCACCCTGGAGCTCGCCGCCCTTGAGTCCGAATGCACCGTACATACCTGTCTCCTCGTCGGCTGTGATAAGAGCCTCGAGAGGACCGTGCTGCAGGGTTGCGTCCTCGAATATAGCCATTATGGCAGCAACGCCAAGACCATTGTCGGCACCGAGTGTAGTGTCATTGGCATAGAGCCAGTCGCCCTTTACCACAGTTTCTATGGGGTCGGTCTCGAAATTGTGCTTGCTGTCGGGAGTCTTTTGGGGCACCATATCCATATGCGCCTGGAGGATTATTCCCTTGCGGCCCTCGAGTCCGGGAGTAGCAGGCTTGCGCATAATGATGTTGCCCGCCTCATCTTGCCAAGTCTCCACGTTTATACTCTTGCCAAAATCGAGGAGGAACTTCTGTACCTTTTCGAGATGTCCCGACGGACGGGGAACCTGTGTAAGAGCCTCAAAGTGCTTCCACACTTCGCGAGGCTGTAAATCTTTGATTGTAATAGCCATATTCTTAAATTTTTAATAGGGTTATTTAGTTTTTTTGAATTGTAGCATCATTAATCCGTATATTCCGAGCACCGCGACAAGCAATGTCTGCAACGTGTGCACAATGAGCGCGAATATACCCGCGTCTACCTGGGCCACCCCGTAGAGCATCATTATGCTCATCACAGCAAAGTGCCAGGGTCCAGCACCGTTGGGAGTGGGCACTACCACCGCCACGCTTCCTGCGACAAAGAGCAGCAATGCAGCGCCCAGCGACAGCCCGCTGCTGAACGGGAAACAGAAGAAGCACAGATAGAACTGCATAAAATAGCAGAACCATATACCCACTGTCTCCATTATGAACAGAGGGAAATTGCGCATCTTGGCAAGCGACGTGAAACCGTCCCAGAAACGTGCAAGAAAGCTCCTTATCCTTGCCCACAGCTTCATTTTCCTTATTGCAAAATAAAGCACCGTGCACACCGCCGCAAACGACAGCACAAGCACGGCCATACGTCCTACAGAGGAGAATGCGCCGCTGCTGCCTCCACCAGCCTCGGACACAAAGGCAACAAACACCCCCCACTGGGAGAGCACTGCCGCCAAAGTGATGAGCACCACCATAAGCGTATCCACAAGCCTCTCGGAGACAAGCGTACCCAGCGACTGCGCAAAAGGCACTTTGTCGTAACGCTCAAGGACTATACAGCGCGACACCTCGCCCACACGGGGCACTACAAGGTTGGCCGCGTATGCAATATATACCGAATAGACACAGTTTGCACTGTCGGGGCGGTAACCCAACGGAGCAAGAGTGAGCCTCCAGCGCCAACCGCGTATGACGTGACTGAGCACACCAAAGACACACGACAGCCAGAACCACCACATATCCATTCCTTTCAGCGAAGCAAAAACCTGCCCAAAATCGTAGTTCCGGTATATCCAATACAGCAAAGCAGCTCCCAAAAACAGGGGAACTACGGATTTTACTAAAATATTGATAAACTTTTTCACTGGTTCGGGACTATTTTTGTTGAAATTGGTTACCTTTGCGGTCGGCACGACCGCAAGAGGCCGCAGTGTACAGTTAGCCAACGGCAAAGATAACATTTTCCTAAAATTTTCCGCTCTTTTTTAAGAGTAATTACAAATATTTTAGGAAAACAAGGAATTAACGAACAAGTGAGCAACGCAATGAAAGCAGTAAAAGCAAAGAAAAGATTAGGACAACATTTCCTTACAGACCTTACAGTGGCAAGAGACATTGCCGACACAGTAGACTCCTGTCCGCAGCTACCGGTGCTGGAGGTAGGTCCTGGAATGGGTGTGCTCACACAGTTTCTGCTGGAGAAGAACCGCACACTCAAGGTTGTGGAGATTGACGAGGAATCGGTAGCCTACCTGCGCCACAACCTCCCCCGCCTGGGCGACGAGAACATTATCCCCGACGACTTTCTCAAGATGCGCCTCGAACGCCTGTTCGACGGCGAGCCCTTTATGCTCACAGGCAACTACCCCTACAATATATCGAGCCAGATATTCTTCAAGATGCTCGACAACAAGGACATCATACCCTGCTGCAGCGGAATGATACAGAAAGAGGTGGGCGAGCGCCTCGCAGCCTCACCCGGCAAGAAGGACTACGGCATATTGAGCATACTCGTGCAACTGTGGTACGACGTCGAATACCTGTTCACCGTTCCCGAGACTGTATTCTCGCCCCCGCCCAAGGTGAAGAGCGCCGTCGTGCGTATGACACGCAACAGCCGCACCTCACTCCCCTGCAACGAGCAGTTGTTCAAGCAGATTGTCAAGGGCACGTTCAACCAGCGGCGCAAGAAGCTGCGCAACTCGATACAGCAGATTGTGGGAAAAGACTCGCCCCTGCTTGCCGACCCGATACTCGACAAACGCCCCGAGCAGCTATCAATAGAAGAATTCATTGCCCTCACACAGAAAGTTGAGCGCGAAATATAACAGATGAAAGGAGGTACACAATGACACGTGAATATATCGAGAACCTCAAGACACTTATAGAGAACAAGGACTCAGTGCTGCTGCAGGAGCTCATTTCCAAGCTCCACCCCGCCGACATTGCCGAGATATGCAGCGAGCTCGACATTGAAGAGGCACGTTTCCTCTACCGCCAGCTCGACAACGAGAAGGCAGCCGACGCCCTCACCGAGATGGACGAGGATATGCGTAACGAGCTGCTCGAGGAGCTGCCCTCAGAGGCCATTGCCAAGCGCTTCGTGAATTATATGGACTCGGACGACGCGGTTGAGATTATCCGCGATATGGACGAGGAGAAGCAGGAGGAGGTGCTCCAGCACATCAAGGACATTGAGCAGGCAGGCGACATTGTCGACCTTCTGCAGTACGACGAAGACACGGCCGGCGGTCTTATGGGTACAGAGATGGTTGTCGTGAACGAGAACTGGAGTATGCCCGAGTGTCTCAAGGAGATGCGCCGCCAGGCCGAGGAGCTCGACGAGATATACTATATATATGTGGTAGACGACGACGAGCGCCTGTTGGGACTCTTTCCGCTCACAAAGATGGTCACAAGCCCGTCGGTATCCAAGGTGAAGCACGTGATGAACACCGACGTAGTGTGCGTCGACGTGGATACCCCCAAGGAGGAGATTGCCCCCCTCATAGAGAAGTACAACCTTGTGGCCATTCCCGTTGTCGACAAGATCAACCGCCTTGTGGGACAGATTACCGTCGACGACGTGATGGACGAGGTGCGCGAACAGGCAGAGCACGACCAGCAGTTGACAGCCGGTCTTACACAGGACGTGGAGAGCGACGACTCGGTACTCTACCAGACACGCGCCCGCCTACCCTGGCTCATCATAGGAATGCTTGGAGGAATATGCTCCTCGATGCTGCTCGGCTGCTTTGAGCGCACGCTGGGCGACCACCCCGAAATGGCGCTCTTCATCCCCCTCCTGGCAGGAATGGGAGGTAACGTGGGCGTGCAGTCATCGGCAATTGCCGTGCAGGGACTCGCGAACAACTCTCTCGACACGAGCCACATTTTCCGCCACATACTCAAGGAGTCGGCCGTTGCATTGATAAACGCCACCATACTGTCACTGATGGTATATGTGTACAATATCTTTATGCACGACGCAACGGACATCGTAACGCTCGCAGTGCCCCTGAGCCTCTTTGTGGTAATTATGTTCGCATCGGCATTCGGTGCGCTTATTCCCCTGGTGCTCGACCGAATGAACATCAACCCTGCGGTTGCAACAGGCCCTTTCATACAGATTATCAACGACCTCAGCGGAATGACATTCTATATGCTCATCTCGATGATGCTCAGCCAATTGATGGCATAACACAAGACAGACAACATCAGACAATATGAAAAGAATATTTACATTTGCCCTCCTCGTCCTGTTCCTGACACAGGCGACAGCCCAAATTGCCGAGCTCAAGCAGTGGACCGCATCGCAGCAACAGGATATATATTCACAGAAATTCGCCAACAGGAAGCTCAGCAAGGAGCAATGCGCACAGGCAGCCGACATCATCGACTCACTGTGGATAGCATCTGCCCGCCAGCGCCTGCAGACAAAGTGGGAGAAACTCACATTCAGGAACGACTCGCTGAAGCTCTCCTGCGCCTGCCGCGTGTTCGGTATGCTGCCCAACGACGGCCGCAGCCTATACATCTCGCTCCACGGCGGCGGAGAGTGCCCCAAAGAGGTAAACGACGAGCAGTGGATGAACCAGATATACCTGTACGAGCCGGCCGAGGGAGTATATGTTGCACCCCGTGCCCCGTGGAACACCTGGGACTTGTGGCACCGCGAGGGACTCGACCGAATGCTCGAGGAACTGATACAGGCGTGCGTGGTCTTTGAGGGAGTGAACCCCAACAAGATATATCTGATGGGATACTCGGCTGGAGGCGACGGAGTGTGGCGACTCGCTCCACGTATGGCCGACAAATGGGCGGCAGCATCGATGATGGCAGGACACCCTGGCGAGACCTCGCAGGTGAACCTTATGAACCTCCCCTACAGTATATGGATGGGAAGCGAAGACGCAGCATACAACCGCAACACCCTTGCTGCCGAAAAAGCGGCTATACTCGACTCACTGGCCGCAGCACACCCCGGCAAATATATCCATCAGACAAACATTCTACAAGGAAAAGGTCACTGGATGGACAGGGAGGACGCTGCAGCACTGCCCTGGCTGGCACAATACCGCCGCAACCCCTACCCCAAGCACATCGTATGGCGACAGGAGAAGGTAACTCGCGAACATTTCTACTGGCTCTCTGTCCATGCCGATGAGGCGGCACAAGGCAAGAGAGTAGAGGCACGCATCGAAGGCAATACAATACACATAGAGCACTGCGACTACTCGCGTCTCACCATTTACCTCAACGACAATATGGTGGACCTCGACAAGAAAGTGACAATCGTGTACAAAGGCAAAAAGATAAAGAGCAAAAAGCTGCAACGTACAATAGCCAATATGTACAGAAGCCTCAACAACCGCAACGACCGCAGCTACGCATTCCCCGCATATATAGATATTGAGCTATAATGCAAACTGCACAAAAGAGTGCACAAGCACCGTTGCGCTGCACAATCAAAAGTTAATTTTTGTATAAATATACAAATTTTCTTGATACCGAGCAATTGCAAGAAATACCATAAAACCACAATGCTATGAGAGCAAAGAACCACATAACAAGAGCCATACTCCTGCTGCTGAGCCTGCTTTTTACAATCCCGGTGTCGGCACAGAGCAATACCACAGTAACAGGCAGCGTATTGGACGAATTTGACACTCCGTTACCGGGTGCAAGCGTAGCAGTCCTCAACCACAAGAAAATGGCTCGCGGCACAAGCACCAACATCGACGGACAGTTCAGTATAGACGTAAACATCGACAAGGGCGACAGCGAGATTGTATTCAGTTTCGTGGGTACAAAGACACGCAAGATAAAACTGACAAAGGAGAACATAAAAGTCCCCTTCAAGGTTCGCCTTATGCCCGATGAGTCGGTGCTCGAAGAGGTTACTATTGTAGAGGACGGATACGCACGTCTACCGCGAAAGGATATGGTGGGAGCATTCACAACCGTCAAGGCCGACGACGTACTTATGCCCGCCTACCAGAGTATCGACCAGATGCTGCAAGGCAAGATAGCAGGAATGAGTGTCGTCAACACCTCGGCACGCGTGGGAGCATCGCCCAAGATAACAATCCGCGGAACATCTACCATTCTGGGCAACACCGACCCTCTGTGGGTGGTCGACGGCGTGATACAGGAGGACCCTCTGTCGATTGATATGAGTTCGTCCATCACCACGGATATGCGCGAGCTCATAGGCAACCAGATTTCGTGGCTCAATCCGCAGGACATTGACAATATCACCGTACTCAAGGACGCATCGGCAACAGCCATATACGGTTCAAAGGCATCGAACGGTGTAATTGTGGTAACAACCAAAAAGGGAACACCCGGACGCGTGAGCGTAAACTACACGGCCAACCTTTCGGTGCGCGAGCGCCCCACATACGACATATACGACTATATGAACTCCTACGAGCGCATACAGTTCAGCAAGGAGGCGTATGAGGCAGGTGTGCGTTACCAGACAGAACCCCTCCCGCAGGTGTACACCTACGAGGGACTTATGGCAATGTTCAACAAGCGTATGATAAGCGAGGAGCAGTTCTCGCGTTACCTCCAGCGCCTTGAGACAGTGAACACCGACTGGTTCGACCTGCTTACACGCAACTCCGTGAGCCAGAACCACAACCTGAGCCTCTCG
Organism: Bacteroidaceae bacterium; assembly: GCA_017554605.1. Lineage (GTDB taxonomy): Bacteria > Bacteroidota > Bacteroidia > Bacteroidales > Bacteroidaceae > HGM04593. The sequence goes on along the minus strand of JAFZIA010000004.1, from coordinate 6,878 downwards.
GGAGGAACAGACAAATACACCTACAATGCATCGATAGGCTACTCCGACAACAGGGGATACGAGATTGGCAACGACAACGACCAGATAACCACCCGACTGAGCATCAACAGCAACGTCAGCGACAGGCTGAGCATAAATGTACAGTTGAACGGAAGCGTGCGCAACTCCAGCGGATACGCAGCGGGAGTAAACCCCTACAGCTATGCAATGAACACCAGCCGCGCAATTCCCGCCTACGAGGAGAACGGCGACCTTGCATACTACTCAAAGTACTACCGCTACCAATACAATGCACAGCTCGGCGACAACAACCAGTACAGCTACAACATATTCAACGAGATGGCGAACAGCTACTCGAGCAACAGGGGAACAATGTTCAATGCCTCGACAAACATATCGTACAAGATACTTAGCTGGCTCACCTATCAGGCAACAGGAAGCATCTCGTTGAGTACCAACACCAGCGAGAGCTACGCAGGCGAAAAGACCTCACAGGTGGAACAGCTCTACCGCGGCTACCCCTACGGCAGCGAGAAGGCCGGCAGCGAAAAGTACAACGCAGCCCTTATGCCCTTTGGCGGCGTGCTGAACCAGTCGAACTCGCAGACACTCTCCTACAGCACCTCGCACCGCCTCGCATTCAGCAAGGAGTTCAACGAGAACCACCGCCTGAACGCAATGCTGGGTATGGAGATACGTTCGAGCGAGGGCGAGAGCGACGGCAACACCGTGTGGGGCTATGTCCCCGAGCGCGGCGAGATTATCGTATCGCCCACTCTTCCCGAGAACTTCAAGCCCATAGGCACAGACATCAACATAGGTTGGGGCGCACTCACACAACTGTATAACGGCGGCTGGAGCAAGACCTCGACCGTCACAAACTATATGTCGTTCTTTGCGACGGTGGCATACTCGCTGATGAACCGCTACGTGGTGAACGTCAACGTACGTTCCGACGCATCGAACCGCTTCGGCCAGGACGTCAACAAGCAGTTCGACCCCACCTGGTCGTTCGGCGCATCGTGGAAGATAGCCCAGGAACCCATTGTAGCTGAGAAGCTCCCCTGGCTCGACCAGTTGAACCTGCGCGCCACATACGGCATACAGGGTAATGTCGTAAACAGCATAAGCCCCGAAATGATAGTACGCTACCAGGGACTGCTCAGCAGCTACGGCGAGTACTACCTTACAATATCGAACCTTGCCAACCCACAGTTGAAATGGGAGCGCACAAAGACGTGGAACCTGGGACTCGACCTTGCACTCTTTGGAATGCAGATGAACTTCGAGTACTACGGACGACGCTCGCACGCCATCATACGCCAGGACATAGCACAGGAGTACGGTATATCGTCAATGCCTCTCAACGGCGCCATAATCACCAACCACGGACTGGAGTACACGCTCAATTTTACACCCTACCGCTCAAAGGACTTCACTTGGACCATAGGCCTCAATGCCAGCAAGAACTGGAACAAGTCGCGCGACGACGACCGCACTGCAAAGGCCGATGAACTCACACACATAGATTTTCTTAACGGCAACAGTTCTCGTCCATTGAAGAACGGCTATCCCCTGTCGGCTTTCTGGTCGTACAAGTTCACTGGCCTCAACGGCACAAACGGCTACCCCACATTCGAGCACGCCACATACGACGACGTAGCGGGCAACGGCAGCGTCGACCCCACCACATTCCTTGTATATTCGGGACAGAGCGAGCCCGACTTTACCGGTGGATTCAACACCCGCATACGCTGGAAGAATTTCCACTTCGGAGCCGACTTTGCACTTATGCTGGGCTCAAAGAAACGCCTGCCCAACCCCTACTCGACATTCTCCAACGGCAAGATGCCCGACATCTTCGGCAACCTGTCTAAGGAGCTCAACAACCGCTGGAAAAAGCCGGGCGACGAGGCACACACCAATATCCCCGCGCTCTACACCTCGGTACGCGACTACTACAACCTGAACCTTCCCAACGGACTGTATGACAACATTTACTCTATGTGGGCACAGTCGGACGTGCGCGTAGCCGACGCATCGTTCCTGCGCTGTACACAAATATCGCTCTCGTACAGCATACCGAGCAAGATGTGCAAGAAGATAGGCTTCTCGCGCATACAGATAAGCGCAAACGTAAACAACCTTTTTGTGATAGCAAGCGACAAGTGGCGCGGATACGACCCCGAGCTCGGATACACCATACAGCCACGCGTCTACTCAATGGGACTGAATGTAGGATTCTAAAAAGACAAGAGATATGAGACAGACATACAACATACTGGCTGCAGCGGCACTGCTCACGCTCACAGCCTGCGGCGATTTTCTTGAGCCCAACTCAAAGAGCGAATTTGTACCCAAGGACGCTGTATCGCTCAACGAGCTGCTGCTCGGCGAGGGCTATCAGCGCAACGACATTGACGGCTTCAACGTATTCCTCAACCTGATGGACGACGACATCGAGGCAACCCCCTATCAGACACCGAGCGACGGATTCGACCCCAACAAATACATCGCATCGTTCACCTGGCAGCCCGATATGTTCGAAATGATGGAAGAGGCAAGCTCGGGACACACGAACATATACCAGCGCTACTACGAGGTTATTCTGGGTGCAAATGCCGTGATTGACTATCTGAGCGAGGTGAACGACACCCAGGAGAACATAAACAAGGTAAAGGCACAGGCCTACGCACTGCGCGGCTTCTACTACTTCAACCTTGTAAATATCTTTGGAATGCCCTACAACTACGCACCCGACTCATTAGGTGTCCCTCTAAAGCTGCACAGCGCTATTGAGGAGAGTGAGGACTATCTTGCACGTAAGACCGTGCGCGAGGTATATGCACAGATTGTAGCCGACCTTGAGACAGCAGAGGCAACATACCTGGAGCTCCCTGCAAGCGAACAGTGGAGCGCCAACTACCGCACCAGCCTGCCTATGGTACAGTTGATGCTCTCGCGCACCTACCTTTATATGGAGGATTGGGCAAATGCCGCAAAATACGCAGCCCTTGTAATGGAGAACAGGAATTTCAGCCTCGACGATATGAACGACATTCCGATGTACAGCAACGACGACAAGGGCAAGAGAGTGCGCAACTACGCATCATTCTCATCGTACAAGTCGAACGAGACAATATGGCTCTACGGCAGCATATCGGATATGTTCAAATGGACATACGACTATATAACAACCACAAATACCGCAACCGGAGGCAGAATGTACCCATATTTCTGTGCGTCGGAGGATTTGCTGAACACATTTGTCGACTACGACCTGCGCCTGAACCGTTACATAGTACGCTCGCCCAAAGGCTCAACAGGCGAACAGATGTATATGGCATACGGAAAGGTTAACACCGGCTACACCACACTCAAGAACGGAACAGTGGAAACCGACTACTATATGCCCAAGGCTGCCACAGGAGAGTTCGGACGCTCGCTGCGCCTCTCCGAAGCCTACCTCAACTATGCCGAGGCACTGGCAATGCTGGGCGACATTACAGGTGCTGCCGATGCGCTCAACACACTGCGCGAGAAGCGCTTCGACCCCGAGGACTACGAGGACGAGACATTCGGCAGCCAGGAGGAGCTCATAGAGTTCGTGCGCGACGAGCGCCGCCGAGAGCTGTGCTTCGAGGGTCACCGCTGGTTCGACCTGCGCCGTTGGGGAATGCCCTCGATAACCCACGTTTGGCACGACAGCGAGACATCGTCGAGCACCTATCGCCTCGAGGAGTGCGACCCAATGTACACCGTTCCTATTCCCGACGAAGCGATGGAAGCAAACGGCAAGCTCATACAGAACACCCTTCCTGGCAAGCGTCAGCCCTCAAACAATTGATTAGAACCACAAAAAGAGCACACAGGTATGAAAAGAATAATAGCACTTGCAAGCATCATAATTGCAACATCAGCCGCATTCACAGCCTGCAATGACGGCGAGGAGGCAATAACCCCGTCGGGTAACTACTCGCCCATACGCGGAGGCTTTCCTCAGGGCGACAGCAGATACGACAGCATAATAAACGACATCAAGAACGAATATGGCGTCTACCTGCTCTACAAGGACATTACAGAGACCGACCTCAACCGCAACTGGCTCTCCACCGGTACGGGCGACATCTACGTTGCCGGCCCCGAGGAGGAGCGCGACGCACCCTGCTGGAACCTCCCCGAAGAGCAGCTACCCTACTACGTCGACTATTTCAGATACGACATTTTCAGCAACATAAGCAAGAAGTTTGCCAACTCGGCATTCCCCATAAAGATGTATATGATTGACAACCTGCGTACCGAGCCCCGCGACTTTGGCGACGACTCGGGCATCACAGGCGGCACAAACAGCGACCCGCGCCAGTTGCTTATGAAAGGTAACTTCGACAGTTGGGCCATCAGCTTCACCGACGAGATGATGAACAGCGACGAGGCAGCATACGCACTCAAGCAGCAGCGCTGTATGCTCATCATTGAGCTCATAAAGAATGTCGACGGCAAGGGCGAACTCGGCTCACCCGACGAGTTCTGGAGCGGATTCAATTTTGCCGACACAATGGACATAAAAGACCCCGCAGCCGCCAAATACAAGTACAAGCTCGGTTTTGTGGATATGATAAACGACAATTTCGGTACAGGACAGCGCAAGCAGGTGTGGGTAGACTACTACTTTACATCTACAGTATATTGGGAAAAGAGCAACCCCAACTACAACCTCTTCACCACATATATCAAAAATATTATGTGGCTCACCACCGAGGAGTTCGAGGAACGCTACCCCATTGCACAGTATCCTATGATACACCAAAAGCGCGATATTGTCATCGGCTATATGAAGGACAAGCACGGAATAGACCTCATTGGAATATCCCACGGAACAAAAAAGCAGTAAAAGCTACATAATCGACCCACACCTATGGCACGATACACAACAACAGCACTCATACTCGCAACAGCCTGCACCATACTTGCATCGTGCAGCAATCCCCCGCAGGTCGACAGCCTGTGGAACAGGGAGTTCACCACCGCGCAGCAGATTGTGGAGATATACGACAGCATAAGAAACGCCATAGGCCGAGGCAACAGCAGCCTGCACACAAGGAATCTGTGCCACTATGTATGGAACAGCGGCGAGTATATGTTCCGTTGCAGAGGCAAGAATGAGGACGTGTCGCTTCTTCCCGAGCCGCTGGACGAGCTTATATTGGACGACAGCACAGTAACGCGGTTTATGATAGAGCGCGACACGGCACGCTTTGTCGACCACTACTTTACCCTTGAGGCAATGAAGCGCGGCGACAGTTTCGAGGAGTCGCGCGACGGCATTACAATAACCGTCTTCTACAAGCCCCGCGCAATGAACGGCAACGACTATGCGAAGATGCGCCGCGTATTCTCGTGCAGCAACAGCGCCCTGCACCAGGCATATATGCGCAAGCTGAAATTCCCCTTCCGCAACAGCGGGTGCAACGAACAACTGTACAGCATACGCCCGTTGATTGAGCAAAACGTAGAGGACTCAAAGCTCAAGAGCGAGATTATAGCACTATACGACGAATATCGGAGCATAATGCCCGGCTCGCCCGCCCCCACCCCCACACTCGTAGATACAAAAGGAAAGGAGCATACCATTGCCGAGTTCCGCGGCAAGGTGCTTGTGATAGACGTGTGGGCTACGTGGTGCAGCAGTTGCCTTGCCAATATGCCCAAATTCATAAGCCTCAAAGAGAGCTACAAGGACAACAAGCAGATAGAGTTCATTACAATATCCATCGACCGCAAGAATGCCAGAGGCAACTGGCTGTCGACCATCGCAAAGCGCAAGATGGAGTGTATGCTCAACCTTTACCCCCACTGCGACGTACAGTCACAATTCGAGAGCGACTACCACATATCGGGCGTTCCGCGCTACATTGTCATAGACAGCAAGGGTAACATTGTATCGGCATTCGCACCTCCCCCGTCACAGGGGCTGGAACAAATTATAGCACAAGCATTGGAACAATAAAAAAACACACCGAAACAACAATACTATATGAAAATACAAGAAAGCCTGAGTATCCTGCTTGCCGCGCTGATAGTTTCCTGCGGCAACGCTACACAGCAGACAACAGAGCAAAACGAGGCTCCCGCTCCTGCCGTAGCGGTTGAAGCCGAAAAGAACTACAGTGCAATAGAAACAGAAGGCACCAACTTCAGAGAACTGAGCTTTGCACAGGCAATAGACAGCGCAAAAGCCCAAGGCAAGCTGCTGTTTGTGAATATGCACACAAAGACCTGCCGCCCCTGCCGCCTGATGGAGAAAGTTGTTTTTCCAAAGGAGAAGCTCGGCAAATATATGAACGCACACTTTGTATCCATTGCACTCGATGCCGAAGAGGGCGAAGGAACGGAACTCAGCACCCGCTACCAAGTGGAGATGTACCCCACCTACCTTGTCATAGACACAGCCGCAACAAAATTGGGTGCAATAGTAGGAGCCGAGAAGGATATTGACAAGTTTATAGAGAAGATTGAGAATATCATAAACCCGGCCGATTCTACGGCACAGGAGTAAAAAATTACCGATGCAATTAAATGTTGCATCGGTAATTTTTTATTCTCCTTCTTTAGAAGCTGTTTAAATTTATATCGTTAAGTTTTTTATAGGTCAAAAATAGTGCCAACGAACAAAACGCAAGTTTACTTGCAGTTTTTCGGCGAGTGCAGCCTATATTGGCGCAATGCAAAAGTGGAAAGTTTTATTATTTTTCGAGGGCGCGTAGCGGGCTACGTAACCGAGAAAAAGAAGAAAACGGGCAGTTTTGAACATAAAAAACAACGAAATAACGGCTTCCAATATAATAATAACTTTTTTTAGAAATTTAAACAGCTTCTTA
>JAFZIA010000003.1 GCA_017554605.1 Bacteroidaceae bacterium | reverse complement strand
TTGTTTTTTATGTTCAAAACTGCCCGTTTTCTTCTTTCTCTCGGTTACGTAGCCCGCTACGCGCCCTCGAAAAATAATAAAACATTCCACTTTTGACCTATAAAAAACTTAACGATATAAATTTAAACAGCTTCTAAGTGTTTTTTCGAACTTCTCGTCAGACAAACTTAATCGCTCCTCTTACGACTATTAAGAGGAGCGATTAAGTTTTTATATAAAAGTCTTTATAGGGCAACTGCTATATCATTACCTCTTGTCTATCCCTTAGAACGCCATCCTGTCTATATTGATATATACAAAGCTGCATATACCGAGCAGGATAATTCCCATAAGGCAAAAGCCGAGGCTTATGCGTGTGAAGCTGTCGCACTTGATGTGGGGGATAGGTGTCTCGTTAGGGGTAATATACATAGCCTTTACAATCAACAGGTAGTAATAGAGCGATATTACAGTGTTGATGAGGGCAATGAACACAAGCACCCAAAAACCTGCGTCAAAGGCACTCATAAATACAAAGAACTTGCTGAAGAAGCCTGCAAACGGGGGAATGCCTGCAAGCGAGAAGAGGGCAAGTGTCATAAGGAACGCCAGACGCGGGTTGCTCCTGTAGAGCGCGTTCAGATGCGAGTGCTCCAGCTCCACATTGTCATAGTGCTTCTCGAGTGCCTCTATAATACCGAATATGGCAAGGTTGGCAACGATATACACCATTACGTAGAATACCATTGCGCTCATTCCCTGCGCTGTGCCGCTTATCACCGCAAGCATTATGTAACCTGCCTGCGAGATGCTGCTGAATGCCATAAAGCGCTTGAGGTTCTTCTGCTTTATTGCAAAGAGGTTGGCAATGGTGATGCTTGCAACGGTAACGATATACAGCATCGTCTGCCACTCGTCTGTCATTGGTGCAAATACCTTTGTGAGTATTATGAAGAGCGTAAAGACGGCTGCTCCCTTGGAGATTACCGACAGATAGGCTGTGACAATGGTAGGTGCACCCTGATAGCTGTCGGCTGTCCACAGGTGGAACGGCACGAGCGAAATCTTGAAGCCCAATCCGGCAAAGAACATAACCATTGCAAGTGTCTGCATAGGGCTGCCGGTGATGTATGTTGCCATATCGTCGAAGTAGAGCGTGCCGGCGGTGCCGTAGAGGAAGGATATTCCGTAGAGCATAATGGCCGACGAGAACATTGATGTAAGGATATACTTTATTCCGGCTTCGGCCGAGTTGTGGCGGTACTTGTCGAATGCCACAAGGCAGGCGAGAGGCAACGATGCAAGCTCCATTCCCAGGAACAGCAGCAGGAAGTGCCGGGCGCTTATCATAAAGTACATTCCGACGAGCGTGCTCAGCAGCAGCACGTAGAACTCTCCTTGCTTGTAGTAGCTGTGCGAGGTGCTGAGCCAGCGGTGTGCCTGGAGCACCACGAGCAGGGCACCGAATGTGAGCATCGACTTCATAAAGGCTATCATACTGTTGCTGTAGTACATTCCCCCAAAGAGTGTCTGCTCGGTGCTTACCTCCTTTAGGCAGATGGCAATCTGCGCTGTCATAAGCAGTATCGTGAGCGTGTGGAAGATACGGCGGTAGCGGCCTGTTGCCAATAGGTCGAATATGAATATCGTTACGAATACTGCAAGCAGGGTAATCTCGGGCAGCATCGCGAAAAATTGACTGTAATTCATCTCTTTTTATATTGTAAGTGTGAGTTCTTGTTTACTTTGTATGTCTGTGACTCAGGGCTTGAGGGTGGCAATGATGTCGCTCACGCCGTTGTTGATGAGGTCGCTCACCCACAGTGGGGCAATGCCGAGTCCTGCAACGCATATAATGAGGCAGATGACGGTGAATCGCTCGTCCCACGTTGCATCGGTTAGTCTCTTGTGTTCTTCGTTGACGGGCTCGCCGTAGAGTATCTTGCCTACCACACGCAGAATGTACACTGCTGTTATTACTATGCTTGTGCAGGCTATTATCGTTACTGTGCGGTGGAATGTGTCGTCTACCATAAACGAGCCTACGAATATTGTCATTTCGGCAACGAACCCGCTGAATCCGGGGAGTCCGAGGTTGGCAAGGCCGGCAATGACGTAGCCCACTGCAAGGAAAGGCATTATCTTCATAAGTCCCTGCATCTGGCGTATGTCGCGTGTGTGCGTGCGTCCGTATATCATACCAATAAGGGCAAAGAAGAGGGCTGTCATCAGTCCGTGCGAGAGCATCTGCAGTATTGCACCAGTACACGAGGTGCGTGTCATCATCAGCAGGGCAAAGAGTACCAGTCCGCAGTGGCTCACCGACGAGTAGGCGTTGATGTACTTGAGGTCGGTCTGGCTGATTGCGCTCAGTGCGCCGTAGACAACGCTTATGGTTGTGAGGATTATGAATATCCAGGCAAGGTCGTTGGCAGCCTGTGGCATAAGGTACATTGCAATGCGGAAGCAACCGTATCCGCCCAGTTTCATAAGCACTCCCGCGTGCAGCATCGACACCGAGGTGGGGGCGCTTGCGTGGCCGTCGGGGCTCCACGTGTGGAAGGGGAAGAGTGCGCCCAGCACTCCGAAGCCCACAAAGGTCATAGGGAAGAATATGTACTGCAACTCAACGGGGATATTGCCCTTTGCCGCAATCTCGTGAATGTTCATTGTGGTGGCGCCGCTGCCGTAGTATATTCCCAGGATACCCATAAGCAGGAAAGCCGAGCCGCCCATAAGCATCAGGGTGAGCTTCATTGCCGAGTACTCCTTGTTGCCGCTGCCCCATACGCCTATGAGAAGATACATTGGAATGAGTGCCGTCTCGTAGAACATAAACATAGCAAACATATCTGTGCTTATGAAAAAGCCGTACACTCCAAGCGACAGCAGCACGTACCACAGGAAAAAGTCCTTTGTGTGCGGACGTACGTTCCACGATGCGAATGTGCCGGTAAAGACTATTATGGACGAGAGGAGTATCATTGCAACCGATATTCCGTCTACGCCTATCGAGTAGCTGATGTTGAGTTGCGGGTACCAGCACCACGAGTCTGTGTATAGCTGTGCGGCTGTAACGCCGGCGTTGCGCTGTGCAATGAAGTCGGCGGCGAGATATACCGACAATGCCAGCAGCAGTGTGGAGCCTGTGACCATTACCGTGCGTATCTGCTTGATGCCCCTGCTGAGCCACAATGCGGCCAGCATAGCCAAGGGTATTACTACAAATAGATTAAGGATATTCATTGTGTCAGTCTCTATTATAGGGTAGTACTATGCAAAAAATATAAGTGTGAGTATTATAATGAGTGCGCCTCCCAGGAACCACACGCAGTAGCTCTGTATGTTTCCGCTCTGCATAGGGCGAACGAAATTGCCCAGTTTCTGTGTGGCTGTTGCCAGCAGGTCCATCGTTGCGTCAATCACATTGCGGTCGAACCAGGCGATGGGACGGCTTATGCAGTTGAATATAATCTTCTTGGTTACAAAGAGCCATATCTCGTCCATATAAAAGCGGTGGTAGGCTGCCTGTATGAACGCGCCCATACGGCTGTTTATGGCGGTGGTGAGCCTGCTCTCGCCGCTCTTGTACATTATTGTGGCAAGGAGAATGCTTCCCACGGAAAGCACTATGCTTATTGTTGCCACGGTGTAGTCGAGGTGGATTGTGTATGCCTCGCCGTTACTACTCACAAAATGGCCAAAAGGTATGAAACCGGCAACAACGCTTATTGCTGCAAGTATCACAAGCGGCAGAGTCATTGTGAGGGGCGCTTCGTGCGGCTTGTGCGGCTCGTGGTCGGTTGCTCCAGCCTTGTACAGTGCCAATTGCTCCTCGTAGTGGTTCTTGCCCCAGAAGATAAGATAATATAGGCGGAACATATAGAATGCCGTGAGTGCAGCGATGAAGCTCATAAAAGCACCCATCATTGGCGAGAAACTGTAGCAGGCTGCAAGAATCTCGTCCTTACTGAAGAATCCGCTGAAGGGAGGGATACCTGCAATTGCAAGGCAGGCAATGAGGAACGTGATGTGCGTCACGGGCATATACTTGCGCAGTCCGCCCATACGGCTCTTTTCGTTGCTGTGCACCGCGTGGATAATTGCTCCAGCACCCAGGAACAGCAGTCCCTTGAACATCGCGTGTGTGAAAAGGTGGAACATAGATGCCATATAGCCCAGTCCGCCACTGTGGGGGTCGGAAGAGGTACACACGCCCAATGCCACCATCATAAATGCAATCTGCGATATTGTGGAGAAGGCAAGCACGCGCTTGATGTCTGTCTGCACGCAGGCAACCACTGCTGCGTAGAGTGCTGTGAACAGTCCCACGTAGGCAATTATGTGAAGTACCTCGGGGGCATAGTCTATGAACAGCCCGAACATACGCGCAACAAGGTAGACACCCGCAACAACCATTGTAGCGGCGTGTATGAGTGCCGATACGGGGGTGGGGCCCTCCATCGCGTCGGGCAGCCATATATGCAGCGGGAACATTGCGCTCTTTCCTGCACCGCCCACGAACATAAGTCCCAGCGCCACGGGAATCACTCCTCCGGCAGCCACGAGCAGTGTCTCCGAGGGGGTGAACGAGAATGTCTCGGTGTAGTATCCGTAGAGCAATATGCCTATGAGGAAGAAGAGGTCGGCAAAGCGTGTGACGATGAACGCCTTCTTCGATGCTGCAATTGCCTCGGGTTTTGTGTAGTAGAATCCTATGAGCAGGTACGACGATACACCCACAAGCTCCCAGAATACATACATCTGGAAGATGTTTGTTGCAACCACAAGGCCGAGCATAGAGAATGTGAAGAGCGAGAGGAAAGCATAGTAGCGCTGGAAGCCGCGCTCTCCCTTCATATAGCCCATTGAGTATATGTGCACCATAAGGCTCACGGTGGATATTACAATGAGCATCATCACCGAGATGGGGTCGAGCATTATGCCCATATCTATGCTCAGTGTGCCGCCCAGCGGAAGCCAGCAGATGTTGTACGGGGTTATGGTCTCGAATGTGCCCTCGGCGGTGCGTCCTGCGCCAAAATAGAGGGCTGCGGTAACGTACGACAGTGTCGCAACAGTTGCGAGCGACAAAGTTCCTGTTATACCTGCTGCCTTGTGTGACATTTTCATTCCGCACAGTCCAAGAATGAGGAAACTGGCGAGTGGCAGAATAAGTATGAGTATTGTAAAATCCATAGTCATCAGTGTTTAAGGTTGCGCAGATTCTTAATGTGTATCGATTTTACGTTGCGGAACACATTTATTATTATTGCAATGGCAACGGCGGTCTCGGCAGCGGCAATTCCAATTCCGAACATAGTGAAAAAGAATCCCTCCAACTGCTCGGGGTGGCTGTATGCGTTGAATACCGCAAAATTTATGTCTACGGCATTGAGCATAAGCTCGGTACTTACGAGCAACGATATTAGGTTGCGTCGTGTGAAGAATCCGAATACTCCAATGAAGAAGAGTATCGTGGCAAGGATAAGATAAAACTCGGCGGGGACTATCATAGTGTCTCTTTTTTATTTTTTACGTGCAATCATAATTGCGCCCACCATACAGGCAAGCAGCAATATACTCATTACCTCGAATGTGAGGACGTAGTTGTGTTTGTCGGTTCCCATAAGGGCTGTACCAACCACTTTCATAGGTACTCCGTCGACAGTGAACTTGTCGGTAGAGAATCCGCTTGTGACAATTAGGTACAGGGTTATCATCATTGCCGACACCGAGGTCAGGAGGCCGGCAAAATAGCGCCTCTTTGATGTGTGGGTTACGTCAATCGTTCCTTTTCCTATGAGCAGTGCCGCAAAGATAAAGAGCACCACAATGCCGCCTGCATATACTATAATCTGTACTGCGCCCAGGAAGGTGTAGTGCAGCATAAAATATACGCCTGCCGTACCGAAAAGCACAAAGAGCAGGTAGGTGACTGCGCGCATCATACGGCTGGTGGTTACTGCTGCAAAGGCCGCCACTATCATAACCAGGGCAAGGCCGGCGAATATAAGTATGTTTGTCGACAGTAATTCCATAGTTGTCATTTATTTAGCTTTATGATGAGTTTGTTGCGGTCGAACACCGCATTCTCGAAACAGTTGTTGAATGCAATGGCGTCCTTTGGGCATACATTCACGCACAGTTGGCAGTACATACAACTGCCAAGGTCGTAGATGTATTCCTCCAGCACCTTCTTGCTCTTGCCGGTCTCTTGGTCCACTACGGTCCTTGTCTTTATGGTTATTGTGCCGTTGGGGCAGTTGCTCTGGCACAGTCCGCAGGCTATGCAGCGGTTGTTGCCCTCCTCGTCGAGGGGCATATAGAGCATTGCGCGGTGACGGTCCGATATTTTCAGTGTCTTGCGGTTCTCGGGGTATTGCTCGGTTACCTTCGGGGTGAAGAACTCCTTCATTGTAACCGACAGGCCCGTCGCGAGCGACTTTATAGTGTCCGCTATCTTTCCTATGTATGTGAATTTCTGTTCCATTGCTTTCTCTTTATCTCTTGTTTGTCAGAATGTCCAGCCGCATACTACGCATATTGTCATTATGAGCAGGTTGACAAGGCCTATCGGCAGCAGGTATTTCCACTCGAGCGACACAACCTGGTCTATGCGCATACGGGGGAAGGTCCAGCGTACCCACATTAGCAGCCATATTACAAAGAATGTCTTGCCCAGGAACCACACGCTGCCGGGAATATAATCCATAATGGCGTTGAAGGCGCCGAAGCCTGCAATGTGCAGGGGAGCCCAGCCGCCCAGGAAGAGTGTCGATGCAATGCCTGCCACAATGAAAAGGTTCATAAACTCGGCAACGTAGAAGAATCCGAAGTGCATTCCCGAGTACTCGGTGTGAAAGCCTGCGGTAAGCTCCGACTCGGCCTCGGGAAGGTCGAACGGTGCACGGTTGGTCTCGGCGTTACCTGCTATAAGGTATATAATGAACGCTGTAAAGGCGGGGATATGTCCCTTGAATATGAACCACCCGTCGCGCTGTGCCTCTACAAGCTCGCTTATCTGCATTGTGCCGCTGAGCACCACAATCACAAGAATGCAAAGGCCAATGGACAGCTCGTAGCTAATCATCTGGGCACCGCTGCGCACAGCACCTATCATCGAGTACTTGTTGTTGCTGCTCCAGCCTGCCAGCAATATTCCGAGCACTCCGAATGACGATGCCGCCATAATGAAGAATACGCCGATGTTGAAGTCGAGCACCTGGAGTCCCTGTGCAAAGGGGAGGCAACTGAATGTGAGCACCGAGCTCATTACCACAAGGTAGGGTGCAAGGTTGTACAGTACCTTGTCGGAGCGGTCTATGCTTATAATCTCCTTTATGAGCATCTTGAATACGTCGGCAAAGACCTGCAGCAGTCCCCAGAAGCCCACGCGCATAGGTCCAAGGCGGCACTGGAATGCCGCGCACACCTTGCGCTCCATAAAAATCATAACTATTGCCAGCATCACGTAGGCAAGCACTGCGCACAGTGCCACAAGAATGCACTCCACAATGAGCGCTGCCTGTGTGGGCATCACCGAGTGCAGATATTGGTCTATCGTAGTTGTTATTGTACCGAAGTCTAACATAATCGTATCCTTTTTTTATCGGTCAATGTCGGGGATTACATAGTCGAGCGTTGCGCCTATGGCTATGAGGTCGGCTATCTTTGCCCCTTTCAGTATCTTGTGCATAGCCGCCACGAGGGGCAGTCCCATCGGACGGAATTTCAGTCGGTAGGGCGATTTGTCGCCACGGCTCTCTATGAACACTCCGAACTCTCCGCGCGAGCCCTCCACGGCTGCGCTGTAACGTCCCTCGGGTATGCGTATTATGGGCTTTGTCTTTACCTTGTAGTCGCCCTCGGGGATATTGTCTATCAGTTGCTCTATTATGTGTATCGACTGAAGAATTTCGTCGATGCGCACAAGGAAGCGGTCGTAGCAGTCGCCGTTGTTGTAGATAATCTCCTTGAAGTCCACCTTGTCGTAGAGTGCGTAGGGGTGGCGCTTGCGCACGTCGCACGCCCAGCCCGATGCCCTTCCCGAGCCACCTGTGCAGCCGTAGGATATTGCGTCCTGGCGCGAGAGTACTCCCACGCCCATCATACGTTTGCGGGTTATCGTGTTGTTGGTGAATACGTTGTTGTACTCCTCAATCTTGCTCTTCTGGTAGTTGCAGAACTCCTTTACCTTGCGTGCAAAGTCGGGGGTGATGTCGGCCTGCACACCGCCAATGATGTTGTAGTTCTGTATCAGACGTCCGCCTGTGACCTCCTCGAATATGTCGAGTACCTTCTCGCGGTCGCGGAATCCGTATATGAATGTGGTTATTGCGCCGAGGTCCATCGCAGCGCACGAGAGGAAGAGCAGGTGCGAGTCTATCCTCTGCAGCTCGTCCATAATGGTGCGTATGTACTGCACGCGGTCGGTAGGTTCAATGCCCATTGCCTTTTCTATGCACATACACAGTGCGTGGCGGTTCTGGTGGGCGCTAAGGTAGTCCAGGCGGTCGGTGAAGGCGAGTATCTGCGGGTAGGTCATCTTCTCGCTCATCTTCTCTATTCCGCGGTGTATGTATCCGCAGTGCACGTCAATCTTGCGTATCTCCTCGCCGTCGAGTGCCAGACGGAAACGCAGTACTCCGTGTGTGGCGGGGTGCTGCGGTCCTATGTTTATGATATACTGGTCGCCGAAAATCTTGTTCGTCTGCTTAACATAGAGCTCGCGCTCGGCATCCTCGGCAATCTCGTAGTCGCGCTGGACGTCCTCGGGAATCTCGTTCTCCATTCTTATGGGGTTTATCGCCTCGCTCTCGTCGTAGTCCTTGCGCAGGGGGTAGCCCACCCAGTCGCTTCTCAGGAAGAGGCGGCGCATATCGGGGTGCTTGTCGAACTTTATTCCAAAGAAGTCGTACACCTCGCGCTCGTAGAACTCGGCAACGCTCCAAAGGTCGTGCACCGAGGCTATCGTCGGAGTCTCACGGCTTGTGCAGCGCACTGCAATCTCGCAAGTCTCGTGTGTCGAACTGTTCTCGAGCGTGTAGATGGCGCCCAGACCCTCTTCGCCCCAGTCCATTCCTATAATGTCGCGCAAGAAGTCCATTCCATTGCGGCGGAGCTCCTCCATCTGTGCGCGGAACTTTTCTGTATCTATGAATGTAGGGTTCATTGCTTGTTATTTGTTATCGGTTTCCGATGTCGGGACATTTGTGACAATTATCGGACCGTCGGTCATATCGCGGCGGCTCTGCTTGCGGTTCTTGCCGCCAAAGAATTTCTCTACCTTTACTTTGCGCTGCAACTGCATCATTCCGTAGAGCATTGCCTCGGGACGTGGCGGGCAGCCGGGAACGTAGACGTCGACGGGTATAATCTTGTCCACACCGTTAAGTACGTGGTACGACCCCTTGAAAGGTCCGCCGCTTATGGCGCAACCGCCTACGGCAACAACGTATTTGGGATCGGCCATCTGGTCGTAGAGGCGCTTCAGTACGGGTGCCATCTTGTGCGTTATTGTTCCTGCAACCATTATGAGGTCGGCCTGGCGGGGTGAGTTGCGTGTCACCTCGAATCCGAAGCGGGCAAAGTCGTAGCGGGCTGCACCCACAGCCATAAACTCAATGCCGCAGCAGCTTGTGGCAAAGGTGAGCGACCACAGTGAGTTGCTCCTGCCCCAGTTGATGAGCTCGTCGAGCTTGCCCACGAGTACATTGGTGCGTTCCTTGTTTATTTCCTGGATAAGGGCCTCGAGTGTCTCGTTGTCCTTGAACTCCTCGTAAGGGATAGATTTTATCTCGGGCTTTTTCATTTCCATTCAAGTGCTTTCTTGCGCCAAGCGTAGGCAAGGCCAAGTATGAGGATAAATAAGAAGAAAAGTATTCCCAATAGAGCCTTCATTCCAAGTTCCTTGACTATGGTTGCCCAAGGGAACAGGAATACTGTCTCAATGTCGAACATAAGGAAAAGAATGGCGAACAGATAATATCCTGCCCTGAAGTGTACCCACGTCTCGCCTTGTGTGGGAATACCGCACTCGTAGGCCTCGCCTTTCTGGCGATTGTGCGTGCGGGGCGAGATTAGGCGTGCCACCAACATTCCGGCAAACACCAGAATTGTTGACGCTACAATCATTGTGAACAATAGGACGAAATTCATATTTCTTTTTATAAATTGTTTTTAATCAAAGTGTAATGCATTTGTAACAGCTTTTGTAGTGCTGTCTGCCCGCAAATGTAGTAAAAAATGTTTTTGGGGTGGATGGCTTTTTGCCGTTAAAATAACGGCGTTTTTTACAAGGGAGGTTCTGTAAATTACTTATTAATGTCCATAGTATAGTCTGTCCTGTTTCGGTCTCCTTTTATTTTATTATGGCATCTTATTCATTCTTACTAAGTTGCAACGCCCGAGGTTGCACCATCGAGATAAATAATATACTCACAATAAATTCAAAAATCGACTCGGACTAATTTATAGAACCTACCGTAAATTTGTGATGCTCCTTCCCTTTATCCCAATACGGTGTCGAGTATCATCATAAGAATAAAACCGCAAGCAAAGCCAATTGTTCCTACGTTGCTGTGTTTGCCTGCCTGCGAGGCGGGGATAAGCTCCTCTACAATCACGTAGAGCATAGCTCCGGCAGCAAAGGCAAGCAGGGGCGGCATTGCACCCGATGCGTTGTCGAGGAACAGCAGCGTGCATACTGCGGCAACGGGCTCCACAAGTCCCGAGAGTGCTCCCATTGTGAAGGCACTTGCACGGCTCTTGCCCTCCTGGCGCAGAGGCATTGCGATTATTGCTCCCTCGGGGATATTCTGCACTGCCATACCTGTTGACAATGCAAACGAACCGGCGAGCGTGAGCGAGGTGTCGCCGTTGAGGATACCCGCAAAGACTACGCCCACTGCCATTCCCTCGGGGATATTGTGCAGTGCTACGGCCAGTATGAGCTTGGTGGAGCGGGGTAGCGAGGAGCGCACACCCTCCGACTCTTCGTCGCCAATATGCTGGTGGGGCACAAAAGAATCGAGCAGATACAGGAAACCCATTCCCACGACAAAGCCGCCAATAACAGGCAAGATTCCGACAAGACTGCTCTCGCACTGTTCCAGCGCGGGTTGCAGCAGCGACCAAAAGCTTGCCGCCATCATCACTCCCGAGGCAAAGCCCAACATCAGTTTCTGTGCAAAGTCGGTTATCTTGTCGCGCAAAAAGAATACCAATGCAGCACCCACTGCTGTGCCTATGAAAGGAATAGAAAATCCAAGTAAAATATTTTCCATAATCGAATACTGTTTTTACAGCTTGCAAAAGTAGAAAATTCGCAGAGAAAAAGCATACTTGTAGGGAGTTTTATATAAAATAATAACCTTGTTTAATAAAAAGTACAGCAGTGTGCCCGCAGTTTTGTTTTTTTTGTGCTATCTTCGCATAGAATTTGCAGGGGAGTAGTTACCTCTGTACAATGGTTATGTCGATAAATAACTTACATAAATAATCTTTTATGATTTACTTTTTTGTCACCAAGGGTAATACGGTGATAGCAACCGAGGTTACCCACACTTTCAGTCAAGAAGAGATAGAGAAACTATGCTGGCTCTACGGTGAGGCTACACTTGCCGAGGGTGAGGCGCTCGAGGGATACTATGTAGGTCCTCGTCGCGAGATGGTTACTCCCTGGAGTACCAATGCTGTTGAGATTACCCAGAATATGGGTGTCGGCGGTGTTGTGCGCATCGAGGAGTATTTTGCGGTGAAGGACCAGAATGCCGAGTACGACCCTATGCTCCAGCGTATGTACAGCGGACTCGACCAGAATATCTTCAAGATAGATATTGAGCCCCGTCCCATTGAGTTCATTGAGGACCTTGATTCCTACAACGAGGCCGAGGGTCTTGCCCTCTCAAAGGAGGAGATAGACTACCTGCACCGTGTCGAGGGCGAGCTCGGACGCAAGCTCACCGACAGCGAGGTGTTCGGCTTTGCACAGATAAACTCGGAGCACTGCCGTCACAAGATTTTCGGCGGTACATTCATCATCGACGGCGAGGAGATGCCTTCGTCACTCTTTGCAATGATAAAGCGTACCACAAACGAGAATCCAAATAAGATTATTTCGGCTTACAAGGATAACGTGGCATTTGCGCAGGGTCCCGTGGTTGAGCAGTTCGCTCCCGCCGACCACTCTATGCCCGACTACTTTGTAATAAAGGATATTGAGACTGTAATTTCGCTCAAGGCCGAGACACACAACTTCCCCACAACCGTTGAGCCTTTCAACGGTGCTTCAACAGGAACAGGCGGTGAGATACGCGACCGTATGGGTGGCGGTAAGGGTTCTTGGCCCATTGCCGGTACTGCGGTATATATGACATCGTACCCCCGTACATACGAGGACCGTTGCTGGGAGGAGCTCCTGCCCGTGCGCAAATGGCTCTATCAGACACCCGAGCAGATTCTTATAAAGGCATCTAACGGTGCTTCGGACTTCGGTAACAAGTTCGGTCAGCCCCTTATCTGCGGTTCGGTGCTTACATTCGAGCACGCCGAGAACAACGAGGTATACGGATACGACAAAGTTATTATGCTTGCAGGTGGTGTGGGCTACGGTACACGCCGCGACTGCCTCAAGGGCTCGCCCGAGAAGGGTAACAAGGTCATTGTGATGGGTGGCGACAACTACCGTATCGGTCTTGGCGGCGGTTCAGTATCGTCGGTCGATACAGGCCGTTATTCATCGGGTATCGAGCTCAACGCCGTTCAGCGTGCCAATGCCGAGATGCAGAAACGTGCATACAACGTGGTACGTGCATTGTGCGAGGACGACAACAACCCCGTAGTATCTATCCACGACCACGGTTCGGCAGGACACGTCAACTGTCTCTCGGAGCTTGTTGAGGAGTGCGGCGGTCTCATCGATATGTCAAAGCTCCCCGTAGGTGACAAGACTCTCTCGGCAAAGGAAATCATTGCCAACGAGTCGCAGGAGCGTATGGGTCTGCTCATAAAGGAAGATGCCATTGAATATGTGCGCAAGGTTGCCGAGCGTGAGCGTGCTCCTATGTACGTTGTCGGCGAGACAACAGGTGACGCCCGTTTCGCTTTCGAGCAGGCCGACGGTGTACGTCCCTTCGACCTCTCTGTAAGCCAGATGTTTGGCTCGTCGCCCAAGACATATATGAACGATACAACCGTTGAGCGTAAGTACAAGAATGCCGAGTACGATGCCGACAGGATTGAGGAATATCTTACAAATGTGCTCCGCCTCGAGGCTGTTGCCTGCAAGGATTGGTTGACAAACAAGGTAGACCGTTCGGTGACAGGTAAAATTGCACGCCAGCAGTGCCAAGGCGAGATTCAGCTTCCCTTGAGCGACTGCGGTGTAGTGACACTCGACTATCGCGGACGCAAGGGTATCGCAACATCAATCGGTCACGCTCCCCAGGCAGGTCTTGCCGACCCCGCAAAGGGCTCTGTGCTTGCTGTTGCCGAGGCACTGACAAACATCGTTCTTGCTCCTCTTGCCGATGGAATAAAGACTGTATCGCTCAGTGCAAACTGGATGTGGCCTTGCCGCTCGCAACAGGGCGAGGACGCACGTCTCTATCGTGGCGTTGAGGCTCTCTCGGATTTCTGCTGCGACCTCAAGATAAATGTCCCCACAGGTAAGGACTCGCTCTCAATGACACAGAAGTACCCCGACGGTACTAAGGTAATAAGCCCGGGTACAGTAATCGTGTCGGCCGGCGGTGAGGTTTCAGATGTACGCAAGGTTGTTTCGCCCGTGATGGTGAATGAGCCCAAGAGCGCATTCTACCACATCGACTTCAGCTTCGATACATTGCGTTTGGGCGGTTCGGCATTTGCACAGTCGCTCAACTGTGTGGGCAGCGATGTTCCTTCGGTTGAGAACCCCGAGTATTTTGCCGAGGCTTTCGATGCTGTACAGAAACTCGTGAACGAGGGACTTCTCCTTGCCGGTCACGACGTATCGGCTGGTGGTCTCATAACCACATTGCTCGAGATGTGTTTCGCAAATGTTGACGGCGGTATGGAGATTGATCTTAACTCCATTGCCGAGAATGATATAGTAAAACTTCTCTTTGCCGAGAACCCTGCACTTGTAATTCAGGTTGCCGACAAGGACAAATGCCGTATGCAGGAGATACTCGACAATGCAGGTATCTGCTTCGTCAAGATTGGTGTTCCCACAAAGAAACGTCATATTGCTGTTGCCAAGGACAAGCGTACACGCCTCTTCGACATCGACCACTACCGCGACGTGTGGTACGACAGCTCGTACCTTATGGACCGCAAGCAGAGCTTCAACGGCTGTGCCGACGAGCGTCTGCGCAACTACAAGGTACAGCCCCTGCGCTTCCGTCTGCCCGCCAACTTCACAGGTATGCTCGAGAGCTACGGAATGTCGGCCGACCGCCGCGAGAAATCGGGCGTGCGTGCAGCTATTATCCGCGAGAAGGGTACAAACGGCGAGCGTGAGATGGCATACGCAATGCACCTTGCAGGTTTCGACGTGAAGGACGTTACAATGACCGACCTTATCAGCGGTCGCGAGACACTCGACGAGGTGAACTTCATCGTGTTCTGCGGCGGATTCTCCAACTCCGACGTTCTTGGCTCGGCTAAAGGTTGGGCAGGAGGTTTCCTCTTCAATCCTCAGGCCAAGGCTGCGCTCGACCGCTTCTACCAGCGCGAGGACACTCTCTCGCTCGGTATCTGTAACGGTTGCCAGTTGATGATGGAGCTCAACCTCATCAACCCCGAGCACGAGGAGCGCGGATATATGCGTCACAATAATTCGCACAAGTTCGAGTCGTCGTTTGTGGGTGTAAATATCCCCGAGAACAACAGCGTACTCTTCGGTTCGCTCTCAAATAGTCGTTTGGGTGTGTGGGTTGCTCACGGCGAGGGTAAGTTCGACCTTCCCTACGAGGCAGAGCGTTACAACATTGTGGCACGTTACGCCTACGATGGTTATCCCGCGAACCCCAACGGTTCGGCATACAACGTCGCAGCCCTTGCAAGCGCCAACGGCCGTCACGTGGCAATGATGCCTCACCCCGAGCGTGCCATCTTCCCCTGGCAATGTGCAAACTATCCTCAGAACCACATTGCCGACGATGTGACACCTTGGATTGAGATATTCCGCAATGCTTACAACTGGGTCGTAGAGAAGACAAAGTAACAGTATATTGTTAAATGAAGGTCAAAGAGGGCGAGAGCCCTCTTTGATTATATTTGTACATTATGACTACTGAGTTGTTGAAATTGTTTTTTACCTTCCTCCGCATCGGTCTTTTTACCATAGGAGGAGGCTATGCTATGATACCTCTCATAGAGAAATATGTGGTTGAGCGTAATTGCTGGCTTTCGAAGGAGGAATTTGTCGATCTGCTGGCTGTTGCACAGTCGGCACCAGGAGTGTTTGCCGTCAATATGTCAATCTTCATTGGGTATAAGCTCCGCAGGTTGCGCGGAGCTGTTGCTGCTTCGCTCGGTTGTGTGGCACCGTCGGTTATCATCATTCTGCTCATAGCGATGTTCTTCAACGGATTTCGCGAGAATGAGATTGTGAATAATGTATTCAAGGGGTTGCGTCCTGCTGTGGTGGCGCTCATTGCTGCTCCTGTATTCTCGTTGGCAAAGAGTGCTCGCATTGGGTGGACAAATGTGTGGATACCCCTCCTCTCGGCTCTGCTCATTGTGGCGATGGGCTTGTCGCCTGTGTACATTATTATGCTTGCTGTGGTGGGCGGCATTGTATGGGGTAGAGTGAAAGGGGGTGCAAGATGATTTTTTTGGAACTCTTCTATACGTTTTTCAAGATTGGACTCTTTGGCTTTGGCGGAGGATACGGAATGCTCTCGCTCATTCAAGGCGAGGTGGTGGCGCGTCACGGCTGGCTTAGTGTGCAGGAGTTTACCGATATTGTGGCTGTGAGCCAGATGACACCCGGCCCCATCGGAATAAACTCGGCAACCTTTGTCGGATATACGTCGGTCATCAACAGTGGAGGGACAGTTCCGCTTGCTGTCCTTGGTTCTCTTGTCGCGTCGTTTGCCGTTATGCTTCCTTCGTTTATTCTTATGCTCATTATAAGCCGGTGGCTTATGAAATACTCGCGCCACAAGAGGGTGGAGGAGCTTTTCGGTGTGCTTCGTCCTGCTGTTGTCGGGCTCATAGCCTCGGCCGCGCTCCTGTTGATGAACAGCGATAATTTCGGCTCTCTTGTCGATGCTCCCTTGCAATTTTGGGTGAGTGTAGCTCTCTTTTTGTTTGCGTTTGTGGCGCTGCGTTTTTTTAAGCTTGGTCCAATTCTTATTCTTGTTATCTGCGGCGCAATAGGCGGAGTTGTTTATGGATTGCTGTCTTGAGGCTGTATTGCAAGGCAACTATGAAAAAGACCGGGAAACCGGTCTTTTTTTCTAATCTCTTAAAGATATTTGTCAATTGTAACAGATGATTCTTAGGTCTGTTGCATACCGAGTTTTTCCTTTAAGTATAGCCCTGTGTACGATGCTTCGCAGGAAGCCACCTCTTCGGGTGTTCCGCAGGCAACAAGATTGCCACCGTTCTCGCCACCGTCGGGCCCAAGGTCTATCAGATAATCGGCGCATTTTATGACGTCCATATTGTGCTCGATGATGACAAGGGTGTGTCCTCTTTCTATAAGTCGACGGAAACTGTCGAGCAGTTTCTTTATGTCGTGGAAGTGCAGTCCTGTCGTCGGCTCGTCGAAGATGAAGAGCGTGGGCTTGTCGTTTTGCATTCCAAGGTATGAGGCGAGCTTCACGCGCTGGTTCTCGCCGCCCGAGAGGGTTGAGGAGCTTTGTCCCAGTTTAATGTAGGCGAGTCCCACGTCCTGCAACGGTTGCAGTGCGTTTGCTATGCGGTTCTGTCCGTGCTCCTGGAAGAAGTTTATTGCATCGCCCACTGTCATCTCGAGAATGTCGTAGATATTCTTTCCTTTAAATTTTACTTCCAGCACCTCTCTCTTGAAGCGCTTGCCGTGGCACACGTCGCATTCGAGCTGGAGGTCGGCCATAAACTGCATCGATACGGTTATCTTGCCTTCGCCCTTGCATTCCTCGCAGCGTCCGCCCTCGGAGTTAAAGGAGAAGTATCCGGCGCCGTAGCCCAACTGCTTGGCAAGAGGCTGCTGTGCAAAGAGGTGGCGAATGTCGTCGTACACCTTGAGGTAGGTGACGGCGTTTGAGCGTGAGGATTTTCCTATTGGGTTCTGGTCGATGAACTCCACTCCGCGGATTTGCTTCAGCGCTCCCTCTATGCTGCTGTGCTGGCCGGGGGCGTCGCACACCTCGCCAAAGTGGCGCTTGAGTGCGCGGTAGAGAATATCGCGTACAAGGGTGGATTTTCCCGAGCCGCTGACTCCGCTTACTACGGTGAGCAGGTTGAGCGGGAAGTTGACGTCTATTCCTTTGAGGTTATTCTCGCGTGCGTCTTTTATGGTGATGAAATTGTTGCTTGTGCGGCGGAATGTCGGTACGGGTATGGTCTCTGTTCCCAGGAGGTATTTTACCGTATAGCTGTTGCACGCAGGGGTGAGGTCGTTCATACTTCCCTTGTAGACAATGTTGCCACCGTATGAGCCGGCTTTTGGTCCTACGTCTATTATGTAGTCGGCAGCGCGTATTATATCCTCGTCGTGCTCTACTACTACAACGGTGTTGCCCAGGTCGCGCAGACGCAGCAGTACGCTTATAAGCCTCTCTGTGTCGCGGCTGTGCAGTCCGATGCTCGGCTCGTCGAGTATGTACAACGAGCCTACAAGGTTACTGCCCAGCGATGTCACAAGGTTTATTCGTTGGCTTTCTCCGCCCGATAGGCTGTTGCTCAGTCGGTTCATAGTAAGATAGCCCAACCCGACGTCTATCAGGCAGTCGACGCGGTTCTTAATCTCGGTGAGTATGCGCTTGGCAATTGCGGTGTCGTGCTCGTCGAGTTGCAGTGTGTCGAAAAACTCCTTCAAGCGTGTTACGGGCATTTCAATGAGCTCGGTGATGCTCTTGCCGCCCACTTTTACGTATGTCGACTCTTTCTTGAGGCGTGTGCCGTGGCAGGTGGGGCAGATGGGCTTTCCGCGGTAGCGTGCCAGCATCACACGGTACTGTATCTTGTACTGATTCTCTTTCACCATCTTGAAGAAGTTGTCTATACAGATGCTTTCGCCGTACTCCTCGATAAAGGGGCCCGTGTGCCACAGGTAATCCTTTTGCTCTTGCGTGAGGTTGTAGTATGGCTCAAAAATGGGAAAGTCGTCCTTTGGTGCGCGCAGGCAGAATTCGTTTTTCCACTCACCCATCTTCTCGCCGCGCCAGCAGAATACAGCGCCGTCGTATACGCTTAGCGATTTGTTTGGTACGACAAGGTCCTCGTCAATGCCGACGATGCGTCCGAAGCCTTCGCAGTCGGGGCAAGCTCCTATCGGTGAATTGAATGAGAACATCTGTTCGGTGGGTTCGTCGAATGTAATGCCGTCGGCTTCGAATCGTATGCTGAAGCTGTGCGGTGTCTCCTCGTCGGTGAATTGTAGCATACAGCAGCCGTTGCCCTCGTAGAATGCGGTCTCGGCCGAATCGCGCAGGCGGCTCTCGGCCTCTTGCGTGTGTGACACAGCCAGGCGGTCGACAAGCAGGTGGGGCTCTTCGCCCTTGGCGGGGGTATATTCATCTATGCGCTTTGCCTCTCCGCTTACCCATACACGGGCAAAACCCTGTTGCAGATATATTGCAAGCTGCTCCTGCAACGTGCGTCCCTTGCGCTTGGGAATGGGGGCAAGGAGCATAAAACGTCGGCCCTCGGGGCTGTTCTTGACGCATTCTATTAGATCTTCTACTGTGTCGCGTTTTACGAGCTTGCCGCTTACGGGTGAGTATGTCTTTCCTATGCGGGCATAGAGCAGTTTCATATACTCGTAAATTTCGGTGCTTGTGCCCACAGTGGAGCGTGGGTTGCGGTTGTTCACCTTCTGCTCAATTGCTATTGCGGGGGGAATGCCTTTAATAAAGTCACACTCGGGCTTGTTCATCTGTCCCAGGAACTGGCGGGCGTATGAAGAGAGCGACTCTACATATCTGCGCTGTCCTTCGGCATACAGCGTGTCAAAGGCAAGGGACGATTTTCCCGAACCCGACAGACCGGTTATTACAACCAATTTTCCGCGTGGAATGTCTATGTCTATATTCTTGAGATTATTTACTCTCGCCCCACGTATTATTATACACTCTTTCTCCTCCATATTCGCAATTGTTTAACCCCGCGAATTTACATAAAAATAGATATTGAAACAACCTGTATGGAGTGTAAGTTACTTTTTTATGTATATTTTAATAAACAAAAAGACGAGAAACTGATGTTCCTCGTCTTTTTGAGTGACTCGCTTGGGGCTCGAACCCAAGACCCCATCCTTAAAAGGGATGTGCTCTACCTGCTGAGCTAGCGAGTCGACCTTAATTATCTGCCGTTAAGCGAGTGCAAAGGTAAGCATATTTTTTGTATCTGCAAACTTTTTAGTGGTTTTTTTGTGATTTCCCCGATAAATACGGGCTTTTATTCTTTGTCTTGGGGTGTCTCTCCGTTTGTTACGTTGACGCTTTCCCCGTTGTTGTTTGGCTCGTGGTTCAGTTCGTGGTAGCGCTTAAGGTAGCCAATGAGCAGGGTGGTCAGGGGCAGGGCTATAATCATACCCAACAATCCCAGCAGATTACCCCATACCGACAGCGACAGAAGTATCACGGCAGGGTGCAAGTTCATACGTTTGCCCATAATGCGCGGAACAAGTATCAAGTCCTGTATTGCTTGTACCACGCACAACACGACAAGGGCCGAGAGGAGTATCAACCAAAAATTGTCGCCTGTGTTCGCGGCTTTCATCAGAGCAAGTAGCGTCATTGGGAAAAGGGCTGCTATTTGCAGGTAGGGCACAAGGTTGAGCGCTCCTATGAAGAGTCCAAAGCCTATGGCAATGGGAAAATCGATAATGAGGAATCCTATTGCAAAAAGTATTCCTACGCACAGGGCTACAATTGCCTGTCCGCGGAAATACTGGCTCATTCCGTCGGTGAGGTCGTCTGATAGTTTTGTCGCGAAATTGCGCCATTTGACGGGGAGTACCTGTTTCCACTCGTCGGCAAGACGCTCGTAGTCGAGCAGAATGAAGAAGATATAAAGTATGACAATGAACGATGCCGCAAACTGCGTCACGACATCTATTGTGCCCAATAACAGGTGGCTTGCACGTTGCCACGCCTCGGACAATATGTTCTGTGCGCTGTCGCTCTGCAATAGCTGCACTATACCTTGCTCGTTGCCTGCCTCGCGTATGTAGTCGGTTATGAATGCGGGGATAGAGGGGTTCCTGGCCTGCTCGACGAAGAACGATATTGCAGCGCCCTTGAATGTGGCGAATTCTCCTATGATGGAGGGGACAATGAGCATAAATACGCCGATTACTGCAATGAACATCACTGTGAGCGATGCTATTATTGCAAGCATTCGGTACTTGAACCTTGCCCTGTACTGAAAAAAGCATACCATAGGGTAGAGCAGATAGGCTATGAGCCAGGCTACAAAAAAGGGCAGCAGCACGCTGCTCAGGCTGTCGAGTACAAAGTAGAGTATTCCCATTGTGATGAGAATCAGTATTATGCGCAGGAAGCGTCCTACCGTAATTTCTCTGTTTACTAACATTGCGATTTTCTTTTTTTTGGGGGGTGAATGTGGCTGTCGGTACGGGGTTGCCCGCCTGTCTGTGCTCACAGTGCGAAGTTAGGACTTAATTCTTGTTTTTTGGCTGTGGCACTGCATAAATTATTCTTGTTATGCTTTTATTTGTTAAAATTGGGACTTATTCAACAATAACGATTATTTTTGCAGAAACAATTTGCAGCGGACACTGCCGGGCGGGAGGTGCTCTTGCCGCTTCTGCTGCAATAACGGTAAAAAAAGAATAGGAATGGGAATGTTATATGTTGTGCCCACACCTGTGGGCAACCTCGAAGATATTACTATGCGTGCGCTCAGAGTGCTGCGCGAGGCCGACTTTATCCTCGCCGAGGACACGCGTACGACGAGTAAGCTCCTGAAGCATTTTGAGATTCAGGTGCCTGCATACTCGCACCACAAGTTCAATGAGCACAAGACTGTAGGCGGTCTTGTGGAGCGCATACAGAATAGCGAGCACCACGTGGCGCTCGTCTCCGATGCAGGTACGCCGGCAATATCCGACCCGGGCTTCTTGCTTGTGCGAGAGTGCGTGCGCAACAATGTCGAGGTGCAATGCCTCCCCGGGGCAACAGCCTTTGTGCCGGCGCTTGTGTGCTCGGCTCTTCCATCCGACAAATTCGTGTTCGAAGGTTTCTTGCCGCAGAAGAAGGGCAGGCAGACAAGACTCAACCAACTGAAGGAGGAGGAACGCACTATAATAATATATGAGTCGCCCTACAGGGTGCTCAAGACTCTTGTCCAGCTCAAGGAGGTCTTTGGCGGCGAGAGGCAGGCTGCGGCTGTGCGCGAAATATCCAAGCTCCACGAGGAGTGCGTGCGCGGTACGTTGGACGAACTTGTGGCACACTTCACGGCAAACGAGCCGCGTGGCGAGTTTGTGCTTCTTGTGGGTGGAGTGGAAAAATAAGATGCCTCCCTATGATAGATTGGCATTGTGTGAACCGTCAATAAATAAAATAACAAACTAAAAATTACGATAATGAGAAAAAGTATAATCTTGTTTGCAATGGCAGCGCTGCTGTTCACAAGCTGCCAGCAAAATGCACGCCGCGATGCGCTGTTGAGCCAGAACGACTCGTTGCGTACTGTGATAAACGAGCGCGATGCGGCATTGCAGGAAATGTTGAGTACAATTAACCTCGTAGAGGAGGGCTTCCGTGCAATAAACGAGGCCCAGGGACGCATAAACATCAATACTGCGGGTGACGGAACAAGCCGTAAGGAGGCTATTGCGGGCGACCTCGCGTTCATCAACCAGACCCTTGCGCGTAACAAGACCGAAATTGACCGCCTGCAGGCGCAGATAAGAAACAACAAGGCAGCCTCGGCGCAGTTGAAGCAGATGATAAGCAACCTTGAGCAGTTGCTCGCGCAGAAGAACGACGAGATTGCCTCGCTGCGTGCTCTTCTTGCAAGCAAAGACCTTGATATTGCACAGCTCGACAGTACTGTTACCGTACTTGCTTTTGTGAATGCCGACAAAGAACGCACTATCCAACGTCAGGTGAACGAGCTTAACACGGTGTGGTATGCAATTGGTACAAAGCGCGAACTCAAGGATATGAAGATATTGAAGGGTGGCGACGTGCTCGCAGATAAAGACGCCAACCTCGACTATTTTACAAAGTCGGACAAGCGCGAACTTACCACAATAAACACTCAGGCAAAGAGTGCAAAATTGCTCACTTCGCACCCCGAGGGCAGCTACATACTTGAGCGCGACGAAAATAAGCAGTACGTGCTTACGATTATCAATCCCGATAAATTTTGGGAGACATCGCGTTACCTTGTGATACAGGTAAGAGTATAATCTTCAAAAAAATATTTATGGATTCAGGGGCTGTGTCAATTCTGATGCAGCCTTTTTAAGATAATTGTACACATACACACAGACAACAATGGCAAAAGAACCTGATATAAAAAATGTGTTCATCGACCTCGACGATACGCTGTACGACTTTTCGGCCTCCTCGCGCGAGTCCTTCAACGAGGCATACGACCTGCTGGGCTACGGTAGGTTCTTCGACTCTTTTGAACATTTTATGAGTATATACACTCCGCGCAATCTGCAATTGTGGGAGCTCTACGGACGAGGCGAAATAACAAAGGAAGAACTTAATGCCTTGCGCTACAGTTATCCTCTTGAGGTTGTTGGCGTACACGACAAGGAACTTGCGGCACGCTTCTGTGCCGAAGCTCTTGGACGTATACCCACAAAGAATAAACTTGTTCCCGGGGCTGTGGAACTGTTGGAGTATCTTACTCCAAAGTATGACCTTTATATACTTTCCAATGGCTTTCAGGAATTGCAGGACAAGAAGATGCGTACTACGGGCATACGGCACTATTTCAAGGAACTGATTCTCTCCGATCATATTGGCGTAAATAAGCCCCGCCCCGAGCTCTTCGAGTATGCGCTGCGAAAGACTGGTGCCACAGTTGAGAACAGCATTATGATAGGTGATATGTTCGAAACAGATATTGTAGGTGCGCACAATATAGGTCTTAAACAGATATTCTATAATGCGAAAGGTGTACGGGATATGGCGTTTATCCCCACATACGAGGTAACTGCTCTTGAAAATATAATGGAAATATTATAACCGCATGCTTTTGGCAGTGTGAAAAAGTACAGAATAAATCGTAAAAAGAATCCTGTTTGTAAAAACTTTTGCGAATAATGCTGTTTGAATCGAAAGTTATCATTATATTCGCACAATAATGCAGAGAACGGGGTGCACACATAGGTATTTTTTAGTATATGTGCGCACACTTTTTATTCGCATATAACCTTTAAAATAAAAGCAGATGAGTGAAACAATGAAACCGGGTGCTCCTCTCCAAGAGTCGGGCATCGCGAAAACCCCTGAACAGGCTGACAATGCCGCTACGACCAAGTTGAGCTACGAACAACCTGTTGAGGAGACAACAGAAAATCTTTCCGTTGAAGGGGAAGAGAGTGCAAATACAGGCTCAAAACCGGCAAGCCGACAGGAGGTAATCGAGCGCCTGCAACAGATTGCAGAAAGCGACGATGTACTCAACTGCAAGGCCGAGGTGGAGTCTCTTAAAATGCTCTTCTACAAGATGCGTACTGTTGAGATTGAGGAGGAACGCAAGGCATTTGTGGAGAATGGCGGCGAAGAGAATGTGTTTATCCCCGCAGCCGATGTGCTCGAGGAGGCCTTCAAGGCTGCAATGAACAGCATAAAGGAGAAGCGCAGCGAGTGGCTCAGAGCCCAGGAGGAACTCCGTCAGGCCAATTACCAGCGTCAGTTGGCGTTGCTGGGCGAACTACAGGAACTTATTGCAAAGGCTGAGCAGGGCAACCCCGATGTTACAGCATTGCGCAATATCCAGGCACAGTGGAAGGAACTGAAGGAGGTGCCCCAGGCTACCGCAACCACAATGTGGCATCAGTACCAGCAGTTGGTGGAGCAGTTCTACGATGTGCTCAAGCTCAACCACGAGTTCCGCGAGTATGACTTCAAGAAGAATCTCGAGATAAAGAGCCGCATCTGCGAGCTGGCCGAGGCATTGGCGGGCGACGAAGATGTGATAGCTTCTTTCCGCCAGTTGCAGCAGTTGCACAATGAGTTCCGCGAGGCAGGTCCCGTGGCACCCGAGCTGCGCGAGGAGGTGTGGAACCGCTTCAAGGCTGCATCGACAGTGGTGAACAAGCGTCATCAGGATTATTTCGAGGAGAAGAAACGTCGCGAGAATGAGAACCTTGAGCAAAAGACTGCTATCTGTGAGGAGATTGAGGCTATTGAGCTCGATGCACTCACAAGCTATCAGGCGTGGAACACTGCCACTCAGCAGGTACTCGATATGCAGGTACGCTGGAAGCAGATAGGCTTTGCTCCCCAAAAGTCGAATATCAAGATTTTTGAGCGCTTCCGTTACGACTGCGATGAGTTCTTCCGCCGCAAGAGCGAATTTTTTAAGCAGGTAAAATCGTCGTTGGTAGAGAACCTCGAGAAGAAGCGTGCTCTCTGTGAGCAGGTCGAGGCCCTCAAGGACAGCGAGGATTGGAAGGAGACTGCCGAAGCCCTTACCCGTCTGCAAAAGGAGTGGAAGGAGATTGGCGCTGTTCCCCAAAAGTATTCCGAGGCATTGTGGAAGCGTTTCGTAAGCGCTTGTGACGAGTTCTTCGCGCGCCGCAACAAGGCGACATCGTCGCAGCGCAGCGTGGAGCAGGAGAACCTCAAGGCCAAGCGTGATATTATTGCACAGATAAAGGCTATAGACGCAACTGCTGCCGAAGATGAGCAGGTTAAGGCAATGAATGCGCTTGTTGCACAGTGGAACGCAGTGGGACACGTACCCTTCAAGGAGAAGGACAAGATATACAAGGAGTATAAGGAGCAGGTGAATGCTGTATATGAGCGTCTGCACGTGAGCGCCAACGAGCGTAAGCTGGCCGATTTCCGCAGCAATATCGCAAAGGGCGGCAATAATCTCAGCCGTGAGCGCGAGCGCCTTATACGTCAGTATGAGAATATGAAGGCCGAGATTGCCACATACGGCAACAATTTGGGCTTCCTGAGCACATCGAGCAAGAAGGGTGCAAGCCTGCTCGACGTTATGCGTCAGAAGATGGAGAAACTGAAAGCCGATGCCGAGGTTGTACTAAAGAAGATACACCTTATCGAGGAGGAGATTGAGAAGCAGTAAGACTTATTCTCTTATATACAACAGAAAAAAAGCAGCCCCGCAAGGCTGCTTTTTTTCTGTTGTATATATCTTTATTTGTCAGATATTGGCAATTCGCATAATGTCGGCAAATACACCTGCTGCCGTTACGCTTGCTCCAGCACCGTACCCCTTTATGAGCATAGGGTACTCCTTGTAGCGCTCTGTGGTGAGCAATACAATGTTGTTGCTGCCCTCGAGGTTATAGAAAGGGTGGTAGCTGTCTACCTTGCTCAGCGATACATTGCCCTTGCCGTCCTGATATTTGGCAACAAAGCGCCAGCGTTTCTTTTCGCTTTCCAGTTGCTTGCGCTGTTCCTCGAATGCGGCATCGAGTTTGGGCAACTGCTCCCAGAAATTATCCAGTGTGCCGTCGAAAAGCTCCGAGGGGATAAAGAGATTGGCTTCTACCTCCTCCTGCTCAATTGCGTAGCCAGCCTCGCGTGCAAGAATCACTAACTTGCGGATAACGTCCTTGCCGCTTAGGTCTATGCGGGGGTCGGGCTCGCTGTAGCCCTTCTCCTGCGCCAGGCGCACAGTCTCGCTCAACGGTACGTCGGCGCTGAGCATATTGAATACGAAGTTTAGTGTGCCGCTTAGTACTGCCTCTATCTTCAATATCTTGTCGCCACTGTTTATAAGGTCGTTTATGGTGTTAATGATGGGTAGTCCTGCACCCACGTTTGTCTCGAACAGGAATTTGATGTTGCGTTGACGGGCTATGTGCTTGAGCTCGCAGTATGTGGCGTAGTCCGATGAGGCTGCAATCTTGTTGGCTGCCACCACTGAAATGTTGTGCGAGAGAAAATCGGCATATAGCTCGGCTACGGTGCTGTTTGCCGTACAGTCTACAAATACCGAGTTGAAGATATTCATCTTTATGATGTCGTCGCGCATCTTTTGGACACTACTCTCGGGGCTCTCCAGCAAGGCTGTGCGGTAGCTTGTGAGGTCTATTCCCTCGCGGTTGAATATTGCGTGGCGGCTGTTGGCTATTCCCACTACGTTTAATTGCAGACTGTGCTCGTCCATCAGTTTCTGGCGCTGCGATGCTATCTGCTCGATGAGGCTGCCGCCCACTGTTCCCACTCCGCAGATGAAGAGATTTAGCACCTTGTATTCCGAGAGGAAAAACGAGTCGTGTATCACATTGAGCGTCTTGCGCAGCGACTTGTTGTTTACGACAAATGAGATGTTTGTCTCCTGGCCGCCTTGTGCACAGGCTACTACGTTTATACCGTTTCGTCCCAATGTTTGGAATAATTTTCCTATGATGCCTGCGTTGTGGCGCATATTCTCGCCCACTATTGCAACCGTAGAGAGGTCGCACGATGCTGTTACGGGCTCCATAAGTCCCATTGTAATCTCCTTTGCAAACTCGCGGTTCAGCACGCTGCACGCTTTAGCGGCATCGACGCTGCGGAGTCCTATCGATGTGCTGTTCTCCGATGATGCCTGCGCCACAAGGAACACGCTGATGTCCGCGTCGGCAAGGGTCTTGAATATACGGTGGTTGACGCCCACGATACCCACCATTCCCAATCCTTGTACGGTGAGCAGCGCTGTGTCGTTGATGCTCGATATTCCTTTAATCTGACGTCCCTCGGACTCACTCTGCGAGCTTATGATTGTGCCCTCTCCCTCGGGGTTGAATGTGTTCTTTATGGCTATGGGGATATTTGCCTTGAACACGGGGTAGATGGTGGGGGGATAGACAACCTTTGCGCCGAAGTTGCAGAGCTCGGTTGCCTCCACATAGCTCAGGCGCTTGATGGTGTAGGCATTGTTTATCACTTTGGGGTCGGCGGTCATAAAACCGTCGACGTCGGTCCATATTTCGAGGATATTCGCCTTCAGCGCGGCTGCGAGTATGGCTGCCGTGTAGTCGGAGCCTCCGCGTCCAAGGTTGGTGATGTCGCCGCCGGCGGTGTCCTGCGAGATGAATCCCGGGACAATTATCACAGGGTCGGTGCTGCCGTCGAATGTCTCGTGTATCAGACGGTCGGTCTCCTCGTCCGAAAGAATGTTCTTTCCGTGCTTTACCTCGGTCCTTATGAACTTGCGGGCGTTGTAGCGCACTGCGCCCTCGATGAGGGCTGTCACGATGCGGCTCGATATTCTCTCGCCGTAACTGAGGATTGTTGCCTCGGTCTTTGGGGTTATGTTGTTTATGAGCGCGAGTCCCTGGTAGATGTTGTCGAGCTCGTTGAGCAGCTTGTCTACCTCTTGCAGCAGTGCGGTGCGCTTTGCTTCGCCCTCAATTACGCTGTATATGAGGTCGTGGTGACGGGCTACGATTTTCTGGAACTCGTCGTTGAAGGTCGCGTCGCCCTCTACTGCCAACTGCGATGTCCTTATGAGTTTGTCGGTAATACCGCCCAATGCCGATACTACTACTATTACTCTCTCCTTGGCGGCTGCTGCCTCGACAATGCTTTTCAGATTCAATATGCTGTTTACGGAACCTACCGATGTTCCGCCGAATTTCATTACTTTCATCTTTGTTGTACTTTCTAAAAGTAAGCTGTTTTTGTTGTAGAATAGAATATTTGTTGCGAAGATAGCATTTTTGCAGCAAAAAGACAAATAAACAGCCGTCTCTTTGTGTCCCGACGGCCGTTTATCTGTGCGGTGCATCTGCGCTGCCGCTTTTCCGGGTGGTTGCGGGCCCTTTCTGCTTAGTTGTGGCAGAGGGCTGCCGGCAGCTCTATCATACTGCTCGCCAATGGAATGCGGTGCAGGGTGTTGCGTCCCTGTGTGGGAATGTAGCACTCGGCAATGTCGCTGCGCAGCTTGCTCAGGAAGGCGCGGCGTATTATTGAAAGGTTCTTGTGCAGGGGGTTGCTTGTAGGGTCGGTTATGCTGTTGAGCATCTTGTTGAGTACGCTCGTGTTTTGTCGTCCCGATACCGTGCAGTATATGCTGCGCAACTCCGTTGCATATTCGACAATCTCCTTTAGGGCAAAGCCCTCGGGGTGCATAAGCAACAGTATGTACAGTGCTTTTGGCAGCGGGGCAAGCTCTATTGTTATTTGCGGATATTGTGGCAGGCGAATCTCAAAATCGCTATTTATAAGCAGTGTGCTCGGTAGGGCCTCCTGCTGTTGTGCAAGGGTGTCGCTCAAGAGCAGGTCGGCGGCAATAAATTCGTGCTCGTTCTCTGCTCTCTCAGGTAAACGGTGGTGCAGGCTTACGTCGGGGGATGTTGAGTGCAGACTGTACTCCTTCTCAATACGTATTATAGCGCATAGTAGCCCGTATATGCAGTTGTGAAGCTCCTCGGGGGTGGGGAACAGTGGAATGTCTGTCACTAAAATCTCTACAATGGGTTGCCCACCCTGTGTATAGTCGGCATCTATTATGGCAGCCAGTGTTGCCGACGGCTGTGGCACAGTAGCTGTGGGTGTACACTGTGCTGGGTTGTTTCTTAGAGCAAGCTCTTGTGGCGTATGTGCCGATGTGTCGGCTGTATAAAGGGTGTAGCCTGGAGCACCGTTGCGGGCAAGGTAATCGGTTATGATGTTGCTGCTTGTCCGCAGTTTCTCGAGTGTGCCGTCGGTGGGGCAGCCAGTAGCGAAGAATATCGTTTTCTGATACTCCGCGTATATTGCCGATTTTATGTAAATGCACCTCATTGCTCCTATTCCTTGCTTTGCTGGCGAAATTAGAAAAAAATATCATACTCCGCAAACAAAATGTTCACGGAGTATGATAATGGAATAACACATTAAGCAAGTTCCCGGACGCTGTTATTGCTTTACCAATACTTTTTTGCCATTGATGATGTGAATGCCATTTGTAGAGCCCTTTGTTCTTCTACCATTCATGTCATAGACAATTTCTGTGTCCACATTCCAATCATCACTCTTAATTTCACTTATATCAGATAAATCCCCCTCCACGACGTTGTAAAAATCTTTCCAACCATCTGTTGAGGTGTATGCTTCTTTTGAACCGTAAGGTACATATAGTGTACAAGCACTCTTGTCGACACCGTTGAAGACACTCTCGTTAATCGGGAACAGTTCATCTCCCGGAATAAAAGAAGTGATGGCTTCAATGGCTGTACAATTGTTGAATGCATAATTGCCCAAAGACCGCAAGCCCGCTGGCAAGATAAGTCTTCTAACCTCCTTACAGTCGTTGAACACCCCACGGGTAATGCCCACAATGCTGTCGGGAATAGTTATGCAACCCATCGGTTTGTTATAATTGTAACCTATGATTCTATTATCGTAGCAGACATACTCGGCAGGCAGTTGCATATATGTATCAAAACTGTCCACGTCTGTCAGTTGGTACATATTTCTCATTGCCAACACGGCTGCCTTTTGGGCAAAAGATACTGTTTCGTCGGTTATTTTCTTGACACCCGCAGTATTCTCATTCAGGTTTGTGTAACGCCAGCTATTTCCAATAATACTGCCGAAACGGGGTGCAAGCAGCGCCTCCCAATAGCAACAGGCCGCTACATAATCGCCAATACCGTCGGAAAGATGTGCTCCATCATAGGAAAAGTCATACTCGTCATTCAGGGAAGAGGCGCGAAGATTTTGTGCAGCAGTGCCATAAGGTATCACAAAATCAATGCCGTAATTCAATTTGAGCTTTTTAATCGCGTCGGCAACATTCTGCCACCTTGCCAAGGAGGAGCCTTCGGTGTTGTTCTTGTAATCTCCCCTATAACTATGGATAAGATAAATGCCTATTGATGCCTGTGGGTTGGTCTCGCACAGAATAGTTAACAATTCGTTCAAATAGCCACCGGCAGTGTCTCCTCCCCACAAATCAAAATCATTGGCATAAAGGCTGACCTGGTGGATTATAATCAAGTCCCAATTTCCTCTCTCCAGTGCCTGCCTGAAAAGGACTCCGTCACCTATCTCGCCAACACCGGCATTCACCCCTTCGATCTCATCGCCTGCTACCTTGTTGACTCTATATTCCATAAAGTCACAGTCGTTATATATATTCACCCAACTTTTGTACGAAGCCGAACTTCGCACAGCGCTATAAAGGGAATATCCGCCTATTGCGCCTGCTGCATTGGTTATTTGAGGGATATAGTGTGTCGCATCGGTTGTGTAGCTGTTGCCGATGTCCAGAATCTTCAACGAATCTTTAGTCAGGTTATGGAAAGGGATATCTGCAAACGATACATTCGTTGAGTCACTTAAAGACGTTGCATAAGCACCGGTAACCAGGAAATTAAGGCACAGAATCCCCAAAAGAAATTTCATATTCATCATCGTTTTTAGAAGCTGTTTAAATTTCTAAAAAAAGTATTTATTATATTGGAAGCCGTTATTTCGTTGTTTTTTGTGTTCAAAATTGCCTGTTTTCTTCTTTCTCTCGGTTACGTAGCCCGCTACGCGCCCTCGAAAAATAATAAAACATTCCAATTTTGACCTATAAAAAACTTAACGATATAAATTTAAAACAGCTTCTTAATTTCCGTTGGATTATTTTTGTCAAAATTAATTCCAAAGAGTCCAATTCTGTTAATTGCGCCCCAAGGGCAAACTTATCGCCTGCCCCACTCGTTATTTTCTCGGGAAACGGAAGAAAAAACCGCCCCAAAAAAACAGTACTAACCTTTAATTTTCAGAGACTATGATTCTGAGCAATCCTAAATTCTGGGTGGGAATGGCACTGGGTGCCATAGCAGGTGCAATGGCATACAAATGTGCCAGGAGTGAGCGTACAAAAGCGTGGTTGGGCGCAATGTGCGAAGTTATGCACAACAAAGGGTGCGACATAAAGCTAAAGATGGCAGATGCGGGAGCCGACGTTGCCGACGCCGTGGCCGAGGTTGCACACGGCATAAAGGAGAAGGCACAGGCCGACGCTGCCGTAGCCCACGGGAATGGCATAAAATAAATGCCTTCGCGTATGAATGTCGAAAAGAACAGAGTGATTGGCATTGATATTGGCGGAACGGGGACCAAGATAGGCATTGTAGATGCCCGCGGCAAGATTCTTGCACGCGACGAGAGCATCGCCACAAACGCCTACCCCACTTTCGGGGAGTATATCAACGCCATAAACGAGGTTATCGGACGGCTCATAGAGATAACCGGCAGCAAGGGCAAGATTCGCGGCATTGGCGTGGGCGCTCCCGACAGCAACTTTTACACCGGTAACATTGAACACGCGTTCAACCTGCCGTGGAAAGGAGTGCTCCCGCTTGCCCAGATGCTCTCGGAGTGCAGCGGGATACCCGTCCGCGTGACAAACGACGCCAACGCGGCAGCAATAGGCGAAATGACATACGGCACAGCCAAAGGAATGAAGAATTTCATTGTCATAACGCTTGGCACGGGTGTGGGCAGCGGCATTGTGATAAACGGCGAGCTGGTCTACGGCAGCGACGGCTTTGCCGGCGAGCTGGGACACGTGACGATGGTGCGCGGAGAAGAGGGCCGGCTGTGCGGCTGCGGACGTAAAGGCTGCCTGGAGGCATACTGCTCGGCAACGGGTGTAGTGCGCACTGCCAAGGAGATGCTCGAAACGCTCGACACCCCCAGCCTGCTGCGCGACATTAAGGGAATAACCTCGCGCGACGTGTACGAAGCAGCGCTCAAGGGAGACAAGATAGCATTGGACGTGTTCGAATACACGGGCAAGATGCTCGGCGAGGCGATAGCCGATTTTGTAGCCTTCTCGAGCCCCGAGGCAATAATACTCTTTGGAGGACTGTCGCGTGCCGGCAACCTGCTGCTCGCCCCCCTGCAACGCTCGCTCGACAAGAGTGTGCTGCACACATTCAAGGGAAAGACAAAGATAATAATCTCGCAACTGCCCGACTCCGACGCAGCCATTCTTGGAGCAAGCGCCCTTGCGTGGGAGCAATTGCCTTAGCCTGCTTCTCCTATAAACATTTACAGCGGACTTAAAGTCCGCTGTAAATGTTTATAGTGGTTACTCAACAAGTTACCACGCAATGGGCTCGTAGGGCATACCCCACGCATCGGCAACCTCTTTGTAAACAATCTTTCCTTCGACCACATTCAGGCCCTTGCGCAACTCCTCGTTGTCGGCGCAGGCACGTTGCCAACCCTTGTCGGCAAGCTGCAGGGCGTATGGCAGCGTGGCATTTGTGAGCGCAAGAGTCGATGTATAGGGCACAGCACCGGGGATATTAGCCACACAATAGTGCAGTATTCCGTCGACATAATATGTAGGCTCCTGATGCGTCGTTGCGTGCGAAGTCTCGAAGCAACCGCCCTGGTCTATCGCCACGTCGACAAGCACGCTGCCCTTTTCCATAAGCGAGAGCATATCGCGCGTCACCAGCTTGGGAGCTTTTGCACCGGGTATAAGCACCGAGCCTATTACAAGGTCGGCACTCTTGAGTTCCTCACGTATATTGTACTCCGACGACATAAGGGTCTTTACATTGCGGGGCATCACATCGGCAAGATATGTGAGCCGTGGGAGTGAAATGTCGCATATTGTCACGTCGGCACCCATTCCCGCTGCGGTGCGAGCTGCTGCCGTTCCCACTACTCCTGCTCCAATAACAAACACCTTTGCAGGCTTCACTCCAGGGACACCGCCCATCAGCTTGCCCTTGCCTCCACGCGGACGCTCAAGGAAATAGCAACCCTCCTGCGTAGCCATACGTCCTGCCACCTCGGACATTGGTACAAGCAGCGGCAGCGAGCGGTCCTTACGCTCCACCGTCTCGTAAGCACAACATACTGCTCCACTCTCCACCATTGCCTTTGTAAGGGGCTCGCTCGATGCAAAATGGAAATAGGTAAAGACGAGTTGCCCTTTCTGTACCAACTTGTACTCACACTCAATTGGTTCCTTAACCTTTACAATCATTTGGGCAACTGCATAAACCTCCTCTATGGTAGGAAGGATTTTTGCTCCGGCTGCAATATATGCATCGTCGCAAAAGCCACTGTTCTCTCCAGCCGAGGACTGCACATACACTGTATGACCGCGTTTGGTCATCTCCTGAACACCCGAGGGAGTCATACCCACTCTGTTCTCGTTGTTCTTAATCTCTTTTGGAATTCCGATTATCATAGCTGTATGTTTTATGGGTTACGCCGTGAATATAAAGAATAAACGATAAACAACAAAGAATAGTTCCAAAAAATATCCAGGAGTGCCAAAAATGGCACTCCTGGACTGGAATATTTACAGGGATTCAGGATTTATTTCCAAAGATTTCCCCACTCGCCTCTATAACCTTTAGATTCGCCCATTACCACATCGTCCTCTCTTTTGTTCGATATTACGATGTTGGGAGAGAGAGCCAACATCGAGTCGGACTCAACTGAGAATACATTTGTCTCGGGGGTTTTATATTGCTTTTTCATAACTTCGTATTTTTATTTGATGATTACTTTTTTACCGTTAACAATGTAGATACCCTTAACAGGCTGCTCTACTCTGCGACCACAAAGGTCGTAGAAGATACCATCGTTCACATTCTCAATATCGACTGGAGTGATATTTGTTACATTGCCGTCATTGTCGGTGATACTTATAGAGAGTGACTTAGCGGGAGCATCTGCAGGGAAGAGGTCGTTGAAGTTCTCACCTACAAAATATGCACGGAAAGGAGCAAAGCTCAAACCTGCCGATGAGTTACGTATAGCATTGTTCGATACTGCGTATGTTACCAACAGCTCGTCGGCATCGGTGATGGATACGTTTCTGTATGTACCTACCATACTCCACTCTCCGTTGGCTGTGTTATTTACAACAGTTGAAGCAATTGTATAGTCGCCCACCGAAACAAGTTCAGTTGCAGGAACATCGGCTACGTTCTTGTAGAGGTAGGGAACATTGGCCTGGGGAGCGTCAACCTGAGTAAAGTTCAATACTCCGTCCTCCTTGCCCTTGAAGGCATAGAACTCAAAGGCTGCCTTTGTAGCATCGTCAACCTCGAAAGGAAGAACAATTGTACCGTACTTTCCAGCTGAGAGTGTACGCTCGTAGGTAATCTTTGAGAATGTTCCTGTTGCCGAGAAATTCTTCTTCTCGCTGTCGAGGATTACCAATGTGGGGTGCACAGTAGGCTCCTGAGTAAAGTCGATGACAATCTTGTCGCCCTTACCCGAGGGTATGTAGCAAGTACCGTCGCCTGCACACTGTGCTGTAACCTCGACACCGTTTACTGTTATAAGTGCATTGGTAATTCCCTCGGCCTTAACTACGCACTTTGTACCCTGGTTGTTTACGATTGTAGCCTTTGTAGCCTTGTTTGCAGCCCAGTCAATATCAACGGTGAAGTCGCCAACAGCCTTGAGACCCTTAATAGAACCCTCGGCCCATACGTCGGGAAGAGCGGGAAGAATGTGCAGCACGTCGCTGTGGCTCTGGAAGAGCATCTCGGCAATACCTGCACAAGCACCGAAGTTACCGTCAATCTGGAAGGGTGAGTGGCTGTCGTAGAGGTTGTAGTAAACACCGCCACCGCTCACGCTGTGGTGACGCAATGCAAGCTCGAGAATGTCGTGTGAGTGGTTGCCGTCCAATGCACGTGCCCAGAGGTTAATCTTCCAACCCATTGACCAGCCGGTAGAAGCATCGCCACGGAGGAGCATAGAGTTTATAGCAGCCTCAAAGTACTCGCTCTCGCCTGTAACCTGTGCAAAGGGATAGAGACACATAAGGTGCGACATATGACGGTGACCGTTCTGTCCTGCTGTATAATAGCTGTACTTCCACTCGCGCAGGAGCTTTGAGCCGGCAGCGATGGCATTGCCCCAATCGCCGTTGTAAGTCTCGGTTGCAAGACCTGTATCGAGCTTTGAGAAACGGTCCTTGAGAGCATCAATATCCTCAGCGGCAATTCCCAGATTCTGAGCACCCAAAATCTCGATAGCCTGGAGAGTATTGTCGAACAACTCCCAAACAAGCTGCTGCGAGTGTGCTGTAGCATTCTGTGCACCGGGACCGTGCTCGGGAGAGTACTCGTTGGGACACTCGTATGTACCGTCCTGCTCATTGTAAACAACACGCTCTACCCAGAACAACGATGCGCCCCACATTGCAGGGAATGCACGTGTAAGGAACTCCTTGTCAAGAGTGTAACGGTAGTGCTGCCACAAGTGCGAGCAGTACCAAGCGTTGTTGATGAACGCTGTCGACGCAAAGCTACCGAAACCACCGAAGATGTTGTTCTCTGTCAAGAATGTCCAAGCCTCGGGACGGGTGGCACCGTTCTTCTGGGCCAATGCCTTCCACTCGGCGCTGTTTGCCATATTGATGATATAGTTAAGGAAAGGCAAGTGCATTTCGCTCATATTGGTGGGCTCTGCGGGCCAGTAGTTCATCTGAACA
Source organism: Bacteroidaceae bacterium (assembly GCA_017554605.1). GTDB lineage: Bacteria > Bacteroidota > Bacteroidia > Bacteroidales > Bacteroidaceae > HGM04593. The sequence goes on along the minus strand of JAFZIA010000003.1, from coordinate 39,317 downwards.
TTGATGTTTGCGTGAATGTCAGCATTCCATGCAGGCTCTGAACTGTTGTTCCAAATACCCTGAAGGTTGCTGGGGAGGTCTACACCACGTGAAGAACAAATCTCGAGGTAACGGCCGTAAGCAAAGTACATCTGCTCAAGCATAAGAGCATACGACTCCATACCTGTTGTACGCTTAGCATACTCTCTTACGAGGTCGTCGGTGGGCATTGTATTTGCAGCACCAGCAAGCTCAAAGCTACAACGGTCGAAATAGTGCTGGAAATCCTCAACGTGTGCTGTGTAGAGAGTGTTCCAGTCTTTTGCAGCAGCGCTGTTCACTCTTGCCTCAACGCGGGCGGGAAGCTCCTCGGTAGCCGAAACATAGTTGGGGTTGTAAGCATCAAAGTCGGTATCTCCACCCAAGATGATAAGAACCTCATCGGCACCCTTCACTGTGATACCCTTCTCGTCGGTTGTCATTGTTCCGTTTGTGGGAACTACCTTTACAAGAGCATTGTATGATATTGTCTCCAATTTTCCTGCAAACGATGCTGTACCGTTGCTGTAAGTGGTAGTAGCACGCAATCCGGGACGGCCAGCCTCAAATGTAACATTGATGCTGATGTTTCCGGGCTTGTCGGCTGTGAGGCGCATAGCCACCACCTTGTCGGGGTTGCTTGCTATGTATTCGCGTGTAAAGTTGATTGAACCGTCGGTGCTGCTGTAGTGTACGCTTGCAGTTGCGTTAGAGAGGTCGAGCTGACGATAGTAGTTCTTTACGCTCTTGCCCTCGCCGAAGATTTCGCTTATGTCGTTGATATATACGCTACCGAAGTTCTCGTAGTCGCCGTACTCAGAGCTCTTGTCGTTCTTTGTACCGCTCCACAGTGTCTTTTCGTTGAACTGTACCTGCTCGCGTGCAACACCACCGAAGATGCTTGCACCGAACTGTCCGTTACCGATGGGGAGTGAATACTCCATCCACTGGTCGCTCACATTCATATTGCTTGCCGCATTCTTGTACCAGAGTGTGAGGGGGTTCTCGGGAGTATAGTTCTCGATTCCCTCGATGTCGAATACACTTGCAAGGTTAGCAGCAGGAATATATATGTAAAGAGGGTTGTTGTCGTCGCTGTGTGCAGTCCAAAGACCGATAGATACGCCGGCATTTGCACCACCCCACTGGTTGAACGAGTTCTGGTTGCCGTCCTTGCCGTTGTAGCGGATCTCGTATGCATCGGTGTAGTTTGCGCGTGTCGATTTTTCGATGCGGAAACCGTGCTCATCGGCTGTTGACTGCATATAGAGCAGGTGGTTGCTTGTCTGTCCGTTGGTTGCTGTACCTGCCTTCATTGTAGCGTAGCAGCCATCTTTGTTTACGAGCTGGAAGTTATCGGCTGTACCGACAAATTTCCACCACTGCGACTTCACGTTCTTCATCAATGCGGTAACAGCCTGGTTGCCCTCGCCACCCGATGAAAGGTGGTTGCCATTCTTGGCAAACTTAATCATAAACCAGTTGTCAGTATCGTCGTTGCTGAATACAGGCTCTATATAGCTTTCAAGTGTGCTCTCGTCGATAAGATTGAGATATACGGGGTTGTTAGCATCTCCTGCATTCCATTCACCCAAAGAGACACCTACGCCAGTACCGCCATTTTGGTTGAGACACTTGTTGCTACCCACACGCTGGAGTTCCCAAGTACCGTCGGTTGTACCCTTTACGAAACTCAACTCCACAGCATCGGCAGCAGCAGACGATGATGCGAAGCGCGAAGCTCCACTGTTCCAGGTTACATAGTTGCCAGTCCTGTTCTTCATCTTGAAGTTCTCGGGCTTACCGATGAACATCCACAACTGTGCATCGGCCTCGGCAGCAGCAGTTGTTGTAAGGTTCTGTCCGTTACCCTTGTCCGAGAGGAAGTGACCACCTGTCTTGAACTCTACAGAGTGCCATACGGGCGACTCCTCGGTAGAGAACACGTTAGGCTCGTATACCTCGGGCTCTACGGGGAAATATACGAAGTGCAAACGGTTGTTGGTGTCACCGGCAGTCCACTCAGAGAGTCGGCGGCCTACACCTGCACCCTGGAACTGGTTGAGGCCCTTAGACTCACCCACACGGTGAATATCCCAGTAACCAAGAACTCTCTCGTCAATTGCAAGCATTGTCTTTGACGCTGCGTCGTTTGTTGTAGCATAGAAGCCGTCGTCCTTGCGGTAGAGGTAGTTACCGGCCTTGCTCTTGAGGTAGAAGTTGCTCTTCTCGCCTACCAACTGCCACAGATTGGCATCTTCCTCGGCTTTTGCAGCAGTGAGCACCTCGTTGCCAGCTCCCTTGTCGCTGAGGACGCCCGAACCTGTACTGAACTGTATGTAGTACCACTCGGGGAGTTCCTCGGTAGAGCACATAGGCACCTCGGGAGCAACCACAAATGAGAGAGCATTGTTGTTGTCGTTACTGTTCCACTCGCCAAGCTCTACACCAGCGCCTGTACCACCCCACTGATTCATATATTTCTCAGCTTCATTATCGGCACGCTTTATCTCGTATTTGCCATCGTCCTTCAAACGCAGCTTGAGAGTAGCCTTGCCATTAGCATCAGAAGTTGCAGCGTAGCGGCTGCCGCTCCAAGAAACGTAGTTGCCATTGGCACTCTTGAGGTAGAACGCATCGGCGTTACCTACAAGAATCCATTTTGCATCGTCGTTACGGTCGGCAACAGTGACTGTCTTAAGATTATTGCCGTTTCCATTGTCCTTAAGCAGGTTCGAACCTGCATTGAACTGAATCCAGTGCCAAACAGGGGCACCCTCTGTGGAGAAGACAGGCTCAGCAGCCTCGACTCTCATCACAGCTACCGCCAAGAGGGCGGTGAACATCAAACAAAGTTTTCTTAACATAAAATATAAATTAATAAAGTTATATCCGCATTATCGGCAAGGGCTGCTTTTTACACATACACAACACCGCAATATTTGTGCAAAGTTAATAAAAAATTATCTAAAATTAGCATTCCGGACAAAAAGAATCAACAAAAAACGGCCATCATACAGCATTGACATTCAATACAATTCACACAATTCTGCGAACATCTATCCAAAATCACCTCTCAATTTAACAAAATAAAGTCAGCGCATCGCTTGATACACTGACTTTATGACATATCACAAGTAACTATTTTATTTTTTTCGAAATATTTATTTCTTCTTATAGAACATTTTCACGGGCTGATAGCATACATTGTCGTATTTCTCAAGCACAGTACCATTATCGGTGTCAAACACCCATACAGAGCCGTTCAGCCCCTCCTGATTGGGCTCATAAAAAGCTACGTAAGTGGTTTTGTGGTCATCGCTTATTTCGAATGAGGTAATGACTGCGTCGTCACTGCCTACAGTCAAGAGCACCTCGGCATCCTCAAGCAGATACTGCTTGCCACCCTCTTTCTCCTCCTTTGTGTAGAACCACTTCATAACCTTGTTGCCATTGGCAAAAAGCATTGTCTTGAATGTGGCATTTGCAATACAGGGGGTATTCTCGTTTATCAATGTATAGTTACGGGAAGCAGCCTTCTTAAATCCGTTGTTGTCGAGCACCACGTACTCGCCTGTCTTTCCTGCCACGGGCTCCCAGAAGAATGTGGCAAGCACAACTTTCTGCAACATAAGCGGAGCCTCAACAATTGCAATGAGCTCACGACGCGATGTAAGCATCTGCTCCTTTGTACGGTGTATGTATGTTAGGGTGCGCACGCCCTTGAGCTTGCTGAAGTTCTTCACATAGTACTCGTCCGAAGAGAAAGCCGAGTCGTTGCGCATCAGCAGATATTTGGAGCCGCAATAGTAAGGACCGTAGCCGTTGTACACAAGGGTAATGTCGTTCACCTCCTTGTCCCAAAGTATTACATCGTAGTAGCTTGCACTCTCTCCTGCCACAAACGCCGTCTGTGCGTATGTAGAGAGTAGCTTGGGCGAAGGCTGTAGCAACGCATTGTATGTGGGGAGCGCATACACCTTGCCGTCGGCCGAGAGCACAGGATACGACACGCCCTCGGCACTCTCGCCGGGTGTCAGCAATTTTGTAGGCTTGAAGGTGGGATACTCGCTTCCTCTTACGATATTCTCCATCACGAATGTCTTCTCGTTGAGGAAATATATCGTAGCCTCGTCCTCGGGCGACGCATCGCCACCCTGACAGGCAATAATCACCGAGCCGCTTGTCTGTATTATATCCGAGGCATTCGAGGCGAAGAAGAGTCCCTCGTTGTTTATCGAGAAGCAGTCACCCTCGTAGAACTTCTGCTCCTCGTCGGGCGATGTAGCCTTTTGCATAAAAGAGAGCATAGACTTTCCGTCGGCGTCCTTGCTCAGAACGGTTATACCCTCCTCGTAAGGCGAGTTCACATAGAGCTTGAACGGGTGGAACGCCTTTCCGTCCTCGTTCTCAACAATGAGTCGGCCGTCAAAGACACCAAGCGTTGTAGCCTTATACACAAATACCTCGTCTTTCGATACAACCTTTTGGTCAATCTCCCAGGTATACGACAAAGGCAGCTGCTTGTTTGTCTGGGTTACGACAGGAGCAATCTCCAATACTTCGTTCTTGTTTACATTATATTCGCCCGACACACTTTGTGCATCGATGGTTATTTCGGAGAGCGGACGGGTAGCACTGGTTGTCTCATCCTCGAAACAAGATACCGACACAAGCGCCAGGAACAGCGGAAGAATATATTTTGCAATTCTCATAATACCGTTGATATTCTATTGTTTATGATTCTTAATCGTTAGAGTATGGATTGGGGAAATCGAAAGGATAGTCGGGGTACATTGCCAATATATCCTCGCGGTTGTCGGGGTTGCTGAAGTACTCGTACAGGGGCGCAAGCACATACTTCTGCATAATGGGCAGATAGGGGTAGAACGATGCGTATGGCACTTTCTCGAGATTCTCGCCACCATAATACTCCACCATCTTGACGTATGTCTCGGGCAGTACATCGGCTATTGTGTGGAACTGCTCCACCAGCTTAATGAATGTATAGGGATGCCAAGAGCCGAGCTCGGGGTGAGGCGCACCCTCGTGCCATATCTTGTCGTTCTTATAGTCGAACCACTCGGGAGTGTCAATCGCATTGTCGAAATAGAGCATACGCACCTGGCTGAGCGAGTCGAGTGTGGGAACAAAGTTCTTGTTCTGCCTCAACTCGATGCAGAGACGATATTTTTTATAACCGTCGGTGTAATTTCCTTCGAGATTATCGCGCAGGATTGTCACGGGAATATATCCGTCGATAGAATCTGGCATAATGACTGCTTTGCCTATCGTATAATGTACGCCCTCCTCGGCTGTTGTAGAGTCGGCTCTTACAGCAAATTCAACCTCGCGCTCTTTATCGCTAATACCGCCCATCACCCTCACGGGGATGTTGAATTGGTGACTCTTAATCTCCACAGGAGTCACGCTGAAAGAATAGTGCAGCGTATCTTTTGTAAAATATATTCCCGAGTGCGATGTATCGAATCTCAGATAATCGGTCTCCTCGCAGGCTGCAAAAAGAAAGACTGCTGCAACAGACAACGCGCGCAGCACCATATTCAATGCTTTTTTCATATATCTATAGTATTCTGTTCAACAATAAAATCAGTAACGATTCTCGCGCTCGGCATCGGGAATGGGAATGACAAACATTGCGTTGCTTGCCTTATACTCCGTTGCACCGTCGTACGAGAGAATAGGAAGATTCAGGCGCTTCTTGTTGAAGAACTCCTGTCCCTCGCCAAAGAACTCCTTGTAACGCTCCTCATTGATATGCTCCAAAGTAAGGGGACGCTCCACAAGTTCACCAGTATTCTCGTCGAGCGCAGTACCTGTAAGGGGCTCCAATCCGCGGTTCACACGCACCGCATTGTAGTAGCTGAGTGCCTCAGTGGGGTTCTCGTCGAGCAATGCCTCGGCAATGATGTAGTACATCTCGGGCAGTCTTATCATATTTATTCCCAGTATGAGGTCGGCGGGACGGTTGGCAGCCATATTGTTGAGCTCGTAATACTCGGTGAGCTTCTTCAGGCGGTACACCTTCTCGTCTCCCTGTGTAACGGGAACAAAATATGCATCGACACGATAATCGAGTCCCGAATTATCCTTCTCGTATATTGCCATATAATCGTTGCGCAGGTTTAGGGAGTAACGGGTGGTTGTAAGGTGCAATTTTGCATACACCTGGTCATAGAAAGTAGCACTGTAGATACCAAAGAGACACTCTTTCTTCGAGAGCACTCCGGCAAGGTCGTTCTCAATCTCGGTTTTCTCCTTCAACGAATATTTGCCGCCGATAGTCTTGAGGGCATACTCCTTAGCCTTTTCCTTATTGCCCATTGTAAGGTAGACGCGCGCAAGAGTAGCCCACACAGCATACTTGTTGAAGTGTATCTGACGGTCGAGCATAAAGTTGCCCGCACCCTCGTAGTCGTCCTCGTCGGCAAGCAGGAGCTCGGCCTCGTGAAGGTCGGCAAGGATATGCTCGTAGTTCTTCGCGAGCGACTCAAAGTCGGGGGTATTGAGCGAGAAGTCCGTAGCATAAGGTATTCCCTCCACTGTTGCGTCGAGAGTATATTGCGGTGCGAACAACCTTACAAGGTCAAAGTGCATAAAGGCTCTCAAACCCAACACCTCGCCACGATATACGGTATAAGGAAACTCAGTAGCGTTTGCCACAAGAGGAGCATCGAGCACACTGTTCACATTGGATATGTTTTTATACATCTGAGTCCACACATTTTCAAAAAGACTCTTCACATTAGTGTTTGTGTAGTCGTAGGCGCTCAACGGAGTAACGGTTACATTACCATCGCAGTGCATATTCTGCGCAAGTATCTCGAGTGCCGAGAAATAAAGTTCCTGACCATAGAGCGAGGTAGAGCGCATCTGCGAATAGACGCCGTACATTGCGTCCTCAATACCCTCGGCTGTAGAGAGAAGCGGGTCGCGCTTCACCTGACCGTCGGGAGTAATATCCAAAAAGTCGTCACACGATGTGGTTACAAACGTCAACGCTAATAAGCACAATACAATATATTTCATCTTCTTCATAATCATCGGTGCAATTAAAGTGTTAAGTTCAAATAGAATTCAAAGCCCTGACTGTAGAGATAATCGGTTCCGCGCTCAATCTTCACTGTCGAGAAGCGCAGAATATCGGTAAAGTTCAATCCTGCACGCATATTACGCAAATGCATCTTCTTGCAGAAGTCATCGCTAAACTCATAGCTCAGGTTGAGAGAGCCCAATGTAAGTGTATTCTCTTCCTCGGCAAAACGGTCGGTCTGCTCGGGACGTGAGCTGTCGGCAATATTCTTGTACAGTGCTACATCGCCAGGCTTTTTCCAACGGCTCTGGAAGACACGGCGGTCGGCATTGTAGACAGGGTCGGAACCCTCGACCTTTGTCACACGGGTGGTGTTATACACCCACGCACCCAAACGTAAATTGAACATTGCATAAAGACTGAAGCCTTTCCAATAGAGATTAGTGCTGAATGTTCCATTGTATGCAGGCTCGGTATCACCAATGAGTACCTTGTCGGCTGGGTCGTAGACAAATGTACGCTCGCCATTGCGCTTGATGTATATCTCCTTTCCTGTAGCTGGGTCAATACCTCCCGAGCGTACAAGCTTAAGTGCAGTCACACTCTCACCCTCGGCATACTGTGGCAGAGGAGTAAGATAGAGGTCGGCATTCGCCTGGTTCTCCTTGTTAATCTCCTCGAGCGCCTTATTTATCTTTGTTATCTTGTTGCGATTCATATAACCGGTAGTAGCCAATCGCCAATAGAAATCATTGGTACGATATACATATCCGTCGAGTTGGAACTCGATACCTTTATTCTGCATCTCGCCCAAGTTCGACTTTGCAGTGGTAACACCTGTCGAAGGAGCTTTTGCCTTGTCGAGCAAAAGGTCGGTAGTGTTACGGATATACGCATCGACGGTAAAGTTCAGACGGCGGTTGAACATACTAAGGTCTATACCCACATTGTAGTTCATTGTGCGCTCCCAGGCAAGGTCGACGTTGCCAATTGTAATAGGAATTGCACCCACTCCGTTCTTATACTCGTAGCTGTTCATATACTGGTACATTGTCATTGCCTGGAAGGGGCTGAAGCTTACCTTTCCAGTATAACCTACGCTTGAACGCACCTTGAATACATCGAAGTTCTTCTTTACGTCCTTCATAAACTCCTCGTTCATCACATTCCAGCCAAGACCACCCGACCAGAAGTGTCCGAAGCGGTTGTTCTCGCCAAACTGCGACGAACCTGTGGTACGCCAGGTTGCATCGGCAAAATAGCGGTTGCGGAAAGAGAAGTTTCCTGTTGTAAAGAAACCCACATCGGCCGTCTCCGAAACTGAACCGTAAGGCTTTCCGTCATTGGGATAACCCACAGCATTGCCAACCGACGAGAGGTGGTCGTTGAAGAATCCTATTGTACGTATGGTCTCACCCGTATTCTGCGAGTGGTTTATTTCCCAACCTGCCGACACGCTTATGAGCGACTCGTCCTTGAACATCTTGTTGAAAGTACCCACAAGATTACCGTTGTAGCTTGTTCCGCGGTCGTTGCTCTTTGTATATTGTCCTTTCTTTGATATATCGGTAATATCCTTGTAGACACGTGACTTTGGCGAAGTAAAGATGTCGCTCTCACCCGCGCTGCTTGTCACATTGAAGTGTCCTGTCACAAGGAACATCTTGCTTATATCCCAACGCAAGTCCGTGATATTGCTGAATGTACGCTCGCCACTTGTAGAGAAACTGCCGATAGTGGCCTCATAAAGCGGATTATCGAGGTCCCACGCAAGATTGTTGTTGAGCGTTCCGTCGGCATTGTATATTGCATCGTAGGGGTTCATCTGCACATACTGCGAGAATGAGCCGTAAGGGGTATTCTGGATGTCCAATTCCTGATAGGTAGTACGGTTAGAAATCTGCAAACCGTTCTCCATAAAGTAGTCAATCTTAAATCCTATGCTGTAACGCTTACGATAGTCGTCCTTCATAACTCCGCGTGTATCGCCAAAGCGGCCAGTAAGCTCAAAGCGAAGGTCCTGTGCGCCACCGTACACACGCAACGAGTGGTCGTGCGAGAATGCCGTACGCGCAGGCTGCGAGAGCCAATCGGTATTCTGCCCAGCCCTGATAGCCATATAACGCTGGTTGTAGAGCTTGTCGTAGTCGTACTGCAAGGGCATTCCTGTTGTAGCGTTTATCGCTCCCTTTGCATCGTACAGTCCTGCCAAACGCTCATACTCGAGTTTCTCGGCTGCATTGAGCACATCATAATCGTCGAGCATAGGGAACTGCAAATTACCCGTAAAGTTATACTGCACACGCAGCTTGCTCTCGAGGATAGGCTTGCGAGTAATTACAATGACGCCGTTTGCCGCCTTTGAACCGTACAGTGCCGTTGCCGACGCGTCTTTGAGCACGGTAATCTTTTCAACCTCGTTTATGTCGAGGTCGTAGAGGTCCTGCATTGTAATCTCGGAACCGTCGAGGATAATTGTAGGCTGGTTAACCTGCTGTCCCTCATTGGAGAAAGAGCTCATACCGCGCAACACAAGCTCGGGCATATGGTTAGGGTTAGAACCTTGCGAGTTGTTCTGCACCATTGACATACCAGGAGTAAGTGCAGCAATTGCGTTGAGTATGTTGGTACTCGATACCTGCTTGAGCTCCACACCCGATATTTCGGTTGCCGAACCGGTAAAGGTCTGCTTGTTCTTTGTAACAAAACCTGTAATGACAACGTCGCCCAACGTATTTGCGTCCTCTTCGAGCTCAATTATCATATCTTTGAGCTTACGCTCATTCGAACGGAATCTAATGGGTCTGTAACCAACAAAAGTAACTTCTACCTCAAAATCCTTTACGGGGGATATTATACGGAAATCACCCTCGAGGTTTGTGGAAGTACCTGTCAGCAGCTTGCCGTCCTTCCATATTGCAACAGAGGCACCAATAAGCGGCTCACGGGTCTGTTTGTCTATTACGTAACCAAAAACAACCGTTGCTTCATCTTCGTTAGCACACACAACCTCCTCGGCATAGTTGTCATTGGCCAGAGTAGCCGCAGGCAAGGCTATCAGCATCAAAAGCGAGCATAATAGCATTTTGCCAAATAACATCGTTTTTTGTGTCTTTTTGCTCATCAATTCATCTATTTACTATAAAACATTTCACTTAAAACAGTGCTTTCCAAAAAATCGTACAAATTTACAATAAAATAAACGACCAAACAACGCAACTATTATGTAAATTACATTTTGTACTGTTTTTTAACAGATTGACTTACTTTATATCGTTAACTATACGCAACTGCTGGCGTATACTCTCGGAATGTATGACCTCGAAAATATCCTTCATCGCCTCTACATCGAGACTGCGCAGAGCACTCTCGGCTGCGAAGCGCTCCATTGCCTCGTTGTAGCGGAAAGGCTGAAAGACGGTAAGCCCCTTCTCGCGCTTAATCTCGCCAATCTCACGTGCAATCTGCATACGCTTGGCTATAAGACGCATCAGTTCGCCGTCAATTTCGTCGAGCAACGTGCGGTAGCGCGATATTTCATTACCCTCACTCTTTGAGCTACGATGCACAAGCCTGTCGAGAATAACAAAAAGTTCGGCAGGAGTAACCTGCTGGCGACTGTCACTCAATGCACAATCGGGATAGCAGTGCGTCTCAATCATCAGTCCGTCGAAATTGAGGTCCATTGCCTCTTGGGAGAGCAGCGACAGCAACTCGCGCTTGCCTGCAATGTGACTGGGGTCGCACAGCATTGGAATATGCGGCATACGCCGTTTGAGTTCGAGCGGTATCTGCCATTGTGGCGAGTTGCGGAAAATCTTCTCGCCATACGACGAGAAGCCCCTGTGTATCACTCCCAACTGCTTGATACCAGCGTTGTTGAGACGCTCAAGCGCACCTATCCACAGTTCAAGGTCGGGATTCACGGGATTTTTCACAAGAACTGGAATATCCACTCCGCGCAGAGCATCGGCAATATCCTGCACTGCAAAAGGATTGGCGGTTGTACGTGCACCCACCCACAGAATATCGACACCAGCCTCGAGACACTGTTCAATGTGCTCAGGGGTAGCAACCTCCGTTGCCACAGGAAGCGACAGTTCGCTACGCACGCGGCGCAACCACGCGAGCCCCTCCTTGCCCACGCCCTCGAAGCAGCCGGGCTTTGTACGGGGCTTCCAAATTCCAGCACGAAAAAATGTCACCCCCTTACCTGCAAGCGACGATGCTACCTGCATCACCTGTTCCTCACTCTCGGCACTGCAAGGGCCTGCCGATACTATAGGCTTTGTACAATTATCGAATAGTTTTATTTTCTCTATTTCCATTTGAATATTTTTCTCTTTCTTCAAGAAGCTGTCCCATTAACAGAGTGACAGCCAGCAATGAATGTTAACCGATTGATGCAAACACCTTCTTTGCATTTGCAGTTGTAACACGTGCAACCTCATCGAACGACACACAGTATAGCTGCGCGATGAACCGTGCAACCTCGGCTACGTATGCACTCTCGTTGCGCCGTCCACGATAGGGGACAGGCGAGAGGTAAGGCGCATCGGTCTCAAGCACAATCCTTTCCAACGGCACAGCCTCGAGCAGCACTTGCGGGAGAGTATTCTTCTTGTATGTAACCGTTCCCCCTATTCCCAGCATAAAGCCCGAAAACTCCAAGAGAGCACGCGCTTCGTCGGCTGTTCCCGAAAAGCAGTGAAAAATACCGGTAAGTCCGTCGTTGCGATGTGCCGACATCACCCTGTAAAGCTCATCAAAGGCACTGCGCGAGTGAATGACAAGCGGAAGATTCTTTTCCTTGGCCCAACCAATCTGCGTCTCAAAGGCCTCAATCTGCTGTTGCTTTCGGCTGTCGTCCCAATAAAAATCGAGTCCCACCTCACCCACTGCAATGTAACTGTCGCAGGAGATCAAGCGGCTGTGCATCAATGCAAGCTGCTCGCGATAATCATCGCCCACATCTGTGGGGTGAAGCCCTATCATAGGGTGGCAGACTCCGGGATAATCCCTGCACATTGCATCTATCGGCTCAATGCTCGACGCATCGATGCAGGGCAGACAGATGTGTGCAACACCCGCAGCAAGAGCACGCTCCACAGCGGCGGCGCGGTCCTCGTCAAACTCTTTTACAAAAAGATGACTATGTGTATCAATCAATTGTATCACTGTGCTATTTATCTATATACAGACGTTGAACTTACAGCAACGCTCCTTACTCCTCATTTTTCTTTTTTCCTCTGTCGGTGCGTGTGTAGTATATGACACCGAACTGCGCACACTTCTCAAGGCGCTCCTCGACGGGCAGTGAGGCAAACGACCTTTCAATCTCGGCCCACACCTCAAGAATAAGAGCGTCGCCCTCGGGACGCATTGCCGCAATATTACGCAGAGCCTCGGCTGTGTGCATCTGCAACTGCTGCTGACGCTGGTACATCTCCTTGAAAATTTCGTACTCAACAGACATACGTCCCATTGTGGGATTGTACATAGGCACACCACCCTCGCCCTGACGCCGTTTCTCGCCCTCTATTGCCAGCTTACCCCATTCAAGGACAGCCGCTTCACTGAAGAGGTTGGGCACAGTATCCTCGTCCTTGGGCAGCCCATAATAGGGACGCTTGCTGCGGGGTATCTCTCCACGCACGATGGACATACTGAGCACCTGCAAAAAATGCGACACGTACATACGGGCACGACGCAACGCTGTATCGTATTTCTGATTACCGCGCTTTGACGACTGCTCGGTCACACACTTTTTATACTGTTCGACCTCGCGCGAGAAGCGCTCAAGAAAGGTCTTTGCCTTGTAGTAGGTATTGTGTGTGAGCACATTCATATATATGCCATTCTGCACACTGCTCTCCACAGCCATACTCAATGCACGCAACCTTGCTTGGTCGGTCTTTGGTAGTCGACGATAAGGCATCAGCAATTATAGATTTCTGTTCAACAGCGAATCGACAAATTTCTTCAGCTCGGCCTTTCTATCGGCAGACACCGACACGGCATTGATATATGCATCGCACTTTGCAAAAAGCTCGTTTATCCTCTCCTCGCACAAGCGACGCACACCTATGCTGTCGTATATTTGTGTAAAGGCAGCAATCTTCTCTTCCTTATCGAATGTTTCCTTTTGCATCCACTCCTCAAGAGCGGCACGCTGCTCGGGCGAAGCAAGTTCAAGTGCCTTTATGAGCAGGAAGGTCTTTTTGTTGCACACAATGTCTCCACCTATCTTTTTTCCGAACACCGCAGCATCGCCATAAACATCGAGAAGGTCGTCCTGAAGCTGAAAGGCGAGTCCCATTGTCTCGCCGTACGCATAGAGGTTGTCAAGGTCGCTCTCCGATGCCCCTGCAAGAATACCGCCCATCTTGAGACAGGCAGCCATAAGCACCGATGTCTTGAGACGAATCATTTCGAGGTACTCCTCTTCGGTGACATTGTCGCGTGTCTCAAACTCCATATCGAACTGCTGTCCCTCGCCAATCTCCTTAGCCGTGCGGGTAAAAAGGTCGAGCATAGGGCGCAATTTGTCATCGGGCGACTTAGTCATAAATTCGTAGGCAATCACCAGCATAGTGTCGCCCGAGAGAATGGCCGCATTGTCGCCCCATTTTGCCGCCACCGTGGGCTTTCCGCGACGAATATCGGCACGGTCCATCACGTCGTCGTGAATAAGGGTATAGTTGTGGTAGGTCTCCATTGCCACAGCAGGATAGAGAGCCTGTTCTACATTATCCTTGTATAGGTTGTATGCCATAAGAAAAAGAACAGGACGTACACGCTTGCCGCTCTGCGAGAGGGTGTAAGTTATAGGACGGTAAAGTTCCTCGGGACGACGCTCAATATCGAGTCCTGCGATGAAACTGTTTACAATTTCTCTTATTTGTTCCCAGCTTTGCATATTCGTAGTTTTTGTAGTTATCCAATTGTTTTATAGAATAGTGCAAAGTTACTCATTTTTAGCCGATAAATATATTTTTAGATATTATAAATATCTCCTGCCGATAAAAATATTTCAATAGGCAAGCACTACACCGTCTGTTTTTTCGTTTATAAAAAGAATATTCCAACAAAAAAACAGACCGCATTATCGGCTACACAAAGAAAATTAGTTATCTTCGCATCTAAAATAGGAAACGGACAGCCTTTTGCAGGTCAATCAAACACCCTCTAAAAAACAATGAGAAACAAACTGCTTGCCATATTACTGATGCTCCCCTCGCTGCTCCTTGCCCAAGAGAGCGACAAGGCTTTTCATTTCCTGCGTCTGCCCTACTCATCGCACGCAGCGGCACTCGGAGGCAGCAACATATCGTTGCCCGACGACGACATAATGCTCTCTATGCACAACCCCGCACTGCTCGCAAACGTATCGGACAGAACAATGGGACTGAGCTATATGACATACATAAGCGACAGCAAGGTAGCAGGCGCGGCATTCTCCCTAATGTTCGGCGAGCGCTCCTCGGCAGCCGTCGCGGCACGCTACATCGACTACGGCTCATTCAACGGATACACCCCCGACAACATTTCTACCGGTTCATTCTCGGCCAAAGATATTGAGATTGGCCTCATTTACAACTACCTGTTGAGCGACCGCTGGAGCGGAGGTGTGTCGGGACGTTTCATCTACTCGAAATACGAGAGCTACAGCTCAGTCGCATTGGGCGTTGACCTTGGACTGAACTATTTCGACGAAGAAAGCGACCTCTCAGCATCGCTGGTACTCAAGAACTTGGGCGGACAGGTAAAGGCCTTTGAGGACAAGACCGAAAAGCTGCCGTTCGACATTCAATTGGGAGTGACCAAACGCCTTGCACACGCACCCATACGCCTATCGGCGACACTGGTGAGCCTCGACAAATGGAGCAAGGACGACTTTTACAATGCCGACGGTAGCGAGGACAGCCTGGGCGACCTGTTGCTCAAGCACGCTGTATTCGGTGCCGACTTTCTTATAGGAGGGAACTTCCGCCTATCGCTCGGGTACAACTACCGCATAGGCAAAGAGCTCTCGGCCGAGGGAACAAAATGGGACGGACTGACAGCAGGCGCAGGACTGTCAATAAAAAAGATAAAACTCGCGGTGTCGTACAGCAAGTTGCACATATCTTCCTCGTCGCTGATGTTCAACGCATCGTATGCACTGTAAAACACAGACACAAAGAATAACAAACAGAAACGATATATGAAAAAAATTGTAATAGCAATAGACGGATTCTCGTCGTGCGGAAAGAGCACAATGGCAAAATCACTGGCACGCAACGTAGGTTACCTTTACTTTGACAGCGGCGCAATGTACCGCGCTGTGGCACTCTTTTGCATAGAAGAGGGACTCGTCGACGATAATGGCATCAATACCGAGGTTCTGCGCAGCCGAATGGACGGAATAAAGATAACATTCGAAGCCGACCCCGTAACAAAAAATTCGATAACATTCCTCAACGGCAGAAACGTAGAGAAAGAAATTCGCTCATTGCAAGTATCGCGCATAGTAAGTCCCGTTGCAGCCATCGACTTTGTACGCACCAATCTCATTGAGCAGCAGCGCGAAATGGGCAAAGCAAAGGGCATTGTGATGGACGGCCGTGACATCGGCACTACTGTATTCCCCGATGCCGAAATGAAAATCTTCGTAACAGCGTCGGCCGAGGTACGCGCACAGCGCCGCTACGACGAGATTATAGCCCGTGGCGACGAAGCCGATTACAACGAGATTCTCGAGAATGTACAGCAACGCGACCACATCGACCAGACACGCGAGGTGAGCCCCCTGCGCAAGGCCGACGACGCCCTTTTGCTCGACAACAGCAATATGACACGCGAAGAGCAAGAGCAGTGGCTCATTGAACAATTCAACAAGATTACAAAAGAATGCTGAAAATTGAGATTGACGAACAATCGGGCTTTTGTTTTGGAGTGACAACAGCCATACAGAAAGCCGAGGAGGAGTTGGGCAAGGGCGACATACTCTACTGCCTGGGCGACATTGTGCACAACGGCAAGGAGTGCGAACGCCTGAAGCAGATGGGACTTATAACGATAGACCGCGCCACATTTGCCACCCTTCAAAATGCCAAGGTACTGCTGAGAGCACACGGCGAGCCACCCGAAACATACGAGATTGCCCGACGCAACAATCTTCAGCTAATAGATGCCACCTGCCCCGTAGTGCTCAAGTTACAGCAACGTATAAAGAAAAAGTGGCAAGAGAGCGCCAACGAGGAGCGCCAGATAGTGATACACGGACAGGCGGGTCACGCCGAGGTGCTTGGCCTTGTAGGACAGACACACGGCGAAGCCATTGTCATCGAGGATACATCGCAGCTCGGCCGTCTCTCGCCCGACAAGAACACATACGTCTACTCACAAACGACAAAATCGCTGGACGGCTACACAAAGATAGTAGAAGCCATAAAAGAGCAAATGTCACCCGGCTACACGCTCGAATACTTCGACACCGTATGCCGCCGCGTAGCAAACAGAATGAACAACATTGGTGAATTTGCAAAATCGCACCAGCTTATACTCTTTGTGAGCGGACGCAAAAGTTCCAACGGCAAGATACTCTTTGACGAGTGCAAGCGCCAGAACCCCAATTCGTACCACATCGAAGGGCCTCAGGAGATAGACCTCTCGCTCACCGACAATGTAGAGAGCATAGGAATATGCGGTGCAACCTCCACCCCCAAATGGCTTATGGAGGAATGCAAGGAGGCAATACAAACCTATAAGGAACAGAAACAATAAACAACCAAAAAACATACCAACATTATGAAGAACAGAATCAATTGCGTAGGCGTGCTCACATCGGGTGGCGACGCACCTGGAATGAACGCTGCTATCCGTGCCGTCACACGTGCCTGCATCTATCACGGAATTACAGTTAAAGCCATCTACCGTGGCTACAAAGGCTTGATGACTGGCGAGATAAAGGAGTTCAAGACCGAAGATGTAAGCAACATAATCCAGCGCGGAGGAACAATCCTCAAGACCAGCCGTTGCCCCGAGTTCAAGACCGAAGAAGGCCGCGCAAAGGCATACGAGACACTAAAGAAAGAAGGCATAGACGCACTTGTTGTAATTGGCGGAGACGGCTCGATTACAGGAGCATACAACCTTGCCCGCGAATATGACATTCCCTGTATCGCACTGCCTGGAACAATAGACAACGACCTTTACGGCACAGATACCACAATAGGCTACGACACAGCGCTCAACACCATTATGGAGTGCGTCGACAAGATACGCGACACCGCATCGTCGCACGAGCGTCTCTTTATCGTGGAGGTGATGGGACGCGACGCCGGCTTCCTTGCCCTCAACGGTACAATAGCAACTGGAGCCGAGGCTTGCGTGCTGCCCGAAATTGACCCCGAGTTCGAGACCATTAACAAGTTCATCGCAAACGGTCTGCGCCGCACAAAGAGCAGCAGTATCGTACTGTTTGCCGAGGGACGAGAGAAAGACTACAACATTATGGAGGTAGCCGAAGGAATGCGCGAGCGCTTCCCCGAGCTCGACGTACGCGTATCAATCCTCGGTTATTTGCAACGCGGAGGCAGCCCCACCGCCAACGACCGTATCCTTGCCAGCCGTCTGGGCGTAGCTGCCGTTGATGCCCTTCTTGAGGGCCAGCGCAATGTAATGATTGGCAGCCGCAACAACGAGATTGTATATATCCCCTTTACAAAGGCCATCAAGGACGACAAACCCCTCGACCGCGACGCTGTACGCGCACAGGAAATCCTTGCATCGTAAAAAAGAACATTCATACTAAATAATAGAAGTGTGCTGCCCCGCAGGTAGCACACTTCTATTTATGGAAATTCTTAACATAAAATATATTTTTATTGCTAAAATTCCATAGCATCAGCGTCATTATATAAAAGAGACAGCAGAACTATATTTTAATATTATTTAATATACGAGAGTAGTTTATCGGAATTTATAATTAACATTGCAAAAAATGTACTTATGAGAAAGATTATCCACACAATTATCCTATTACTCGTTTCACTTACAGCAGGTGCAACAGGACAAGAAGCCGAAAGAATTATCATAGAAGGCGAGGAGTGGGATTTACTCTATTGCCCCATCGAGTTGGACACCGCGTTGAGCAACGGGATAAGAAGAATCCTTCCCGACACCGTGATGATTGATGGAGAAAAGTGGGAGCGCATAGAATGGACCTCTAATTGGCGCAGATACATCGGAGAATGGGAGATTACAAACGAGAAACTATACCTACGTAATATATACATTGAGACGATACGTATAGTGAACGGCAAGCATAAATTCGGAGAAGCGAAACTGCCCTACGACAGCTATAAGGATATTTTTGCCGACTACCTCACCGAGGACGGGATATTGGCATCGTGGGTGAGCGACACACTACGCGCAGGCAAAGGCAATCTTGTAGATTATTTTCACGCCGGCTTTGACCGCACATACGAAGAAGAGTATATCTTTCCGGTTACAAACGGAGTAATTACCGATAAAACCCTCTACAACAATTTTCACAGAATGGGCGTAGGCTGGCGGCAAATAAAGGAAGCCTTAAACAGGAACTTTCCCTGGGAACGCTTTAGAAGTTGCAGGAAGGTCGACAAGATATTGATACATACAAGCGACTATGCAATAGACGAAAATGGAAGATTCATCGATTGCAGAGTAATTCTTACCATCGGCAACAAGGAATACAAGAAGCAGTCGTCAGCCGAGATTAAAGCCATAAAAGAGATACTGAAGAGCCTTTATCCGTGGCAGCTATACTATATACACGGGAAATACGACCACTCACATCTGGATAATCCATACAAAATAACCAGGGATTACAGTTCTGAGGAGGATTGAAGAATCGTCAATATACAACAATAAAGAAACTGTTCGGAAGTAAATCTCCGAACTATTTCTTTCTGAACCTTTTTGCTACCGCGGCATATCCGCACCTGCGGCACAGCGGCTCCACAGCCTTGTGACGTGTAAAGCCATCATATATATTGCGGGCACGCTCACTGGAAAGAATATCGTCGAGCGACTCCTCATAGAGATTACCCAAAGGAATATCACCCGCGTGGTCGAGGCAACAGGGAACAACCGTACCGTCGACAAGCACACCAATCTGATTGCGGAGCGCATAGCAGAAACACTCCTCGTCGGGGAACTCCTCGCGTTCAGCGTCTGGCCACTCGAACACCCCGTCGTACTCAAGATAGACATTCTCGGCAAGCCTCCAGCCATAATGACGCTCCTCCCACTGCCCAGCAGGCAGATACTGGGAGATAAAATTGCGTATATCATCGTTGGCACTGTCGCACCCACCAATATTCCACAGCCTGAGCACCACCACGATACCCTGCGAGGCAGCCTCAACGGTAAAGCGCATCACACCCGCCATATACTCCTCGAGATTCTCTTTTCTATTACCCTCGAATGCCTGCAACGATATTTGTACCTTATGTGGGCGAGCATCTATAAGAGCCCACGCACGCGGCAGCAATGTTCCGTTTGTAGTGAGTACAGGCACAAAACCTTTTTCGCGCACAATGGTTACAAACTGCGGCAACAGAGGGTGAAGCAACGGCTCGCCCATAAGATGAAAATAGAGGAAACGTATTTTCCCTTGCAAGCTGTCGGTGAGCGCTTCGAATTGCTGCAACGTTAGCGACTGCTTCCTTCGCTCTGTCTTTGGACAGAACACGCAGTCGAGATTACAGATATTTGTTATTTCGAGATAGCAACGGGTTATCATAGTTTTTAATTCTTTTATCACTCTGAGCAGAAGAGGGGAATATGTAAACAAAGAAGCATCGAATAGCGTACTTTCGATGCTTCTATACAATATAACCTTTCGGTTCGATTTCTTACTTCTTCAATTTCTCGTCAGCCTTAGACTGGGGAAGAATCTCCTCTGCAAACATATATGCACCTGTCTTGGGCGACTTTACCATCTTGATTACTTTTACGAACTTCTCTCTTTCGCCTGTCTGGAGAGTTGCGACTGCTTTCTTAGCCATTTCTTATTACTTTATTTCTTTGTGAACAGTAACTTTCTTCAAATAGGGGTTGTATTTCTTCAACTCCAAACGCTCTGTAGTGTTCTTACGATTCTTCGTTGTAATGTAACGAGACATACCGGGAACGCCACTGCCTTTTTGCTCTGTGCATTCGAGGATTACCTGAACGCGGTTTCCTTTAACCTTCTTAGCCATAATTACTTTACCTCCTTAATTTTAATAGAGTACTTTAATTTCCTCCCAAGCAACGTATCCCTTGTCTACAGCTGCCTTGAGCGCTGCATCGAGACCTACTCGGTTGATAATTTTTAACCCCGCTGCACTCACGCGCAACTGAATCCAACAATCTTCTTCAACATAGAAGAACTTCTTGGTAAACAAATTCACATTAAAAAGACGCTTTGTTCTTCTCTTTGAGTGTGAAACATTGTTACCCACCATGGCTTTCTTACCGGTGATTTGACAAATTTTAGACATCTCTATATATTTTTTTTGATTTTAATCTTGTATGCTTACTTAAAACAGCGTGCAAAGATATAAATTTTGCACATACTATGCAAACAAAAAAGCATTTATTTTGATTTTCACCGCAAATATATGCCTTTTATGCCACTACAACACACTGTACAACCGCTCACTATTCTAAGAAAGAAGTTGTACCCAACAGGTTTATAAAGCAACATTATTGTCGAATGCAGACCTTGTTCACCCTATTGAGCAGCAAAGATAATACCTTTTTTGCAGATGTGCAAATATTAATTTCTCTCCCTTCGTCTTTCAGTTGCAGAAGGTGCGTTGATACAGAGCCGCAGACATCTACCGCCACCCACACGGTACCGACAGGTTTGCCGGCAGTTGCACCGCCAGGACCGGCTATCCCCGACGTTGCCACAGCACAATCGCTCCCTGTCAATAGGCGAGCACCCGTAACCATAGCCTCTACCACCGCGCTACTCACTGCACCGTTTTTCTCTATAACCTCAAGAGGCACACCCAGCGCTGCGTGCTTTACGTCGTTGGAATAGGCAACAACTGCGCCCTTGAACACAGCCGAACTGCCTGGTACCGATGTCACCGCAGCTGCAACAGTACCGCCCGTACAGCTCTCGGCTGTAGAGAGGGTAAGTCCAAGCTCACGCAAACGAGCGTTAACCTCCCGAGCAAGTGCCTTAAGTTCCGCGTCCATATTTAATATATTATATTGTGGTACGCGAGAATGCGGGTTTATCCATTGTACAAAAATCTTTGTCGAGGAATTTATAATAGCCCACAATACCAATCATTGCCGCATTATCTGTAGTAAAACCAAATTTAGGAATGAAGATTTCCCAACCATATCGCTTTGCATAATCGTGGAACGCCTGCCTTAACGCTGTATTTGCCGACACGCCTCCCGAGAGTGCTACACGCTTAATGTTCAGCATCTTAGTAGCCTTGTAGAGCTTATCCATAAGAATTTCCACCACAGTGGCCTCGAACGAAGCTGCAAGGTCGTTCAAATTTTTGGATACATAATCGGGGTCCTCGGCAACGAGTTTGCGCAGCGTATAAAGGAACGAAGTCTTCAATCCACTGAAACTGTAGTCGAGCCCGGGAATATGAGGTTTGCTGAAAGTATGAGATTTTGGGTTGCCCTCTCGTGCCAAACGGTCGATGATAGGACCGCCAGGATAGCCCAGCCCCATTACCTTTGCACATTTGTCCATTGCCTCGCCTGCTGCGTCGTCTATAGTCTGCCCAACAATTTCCATATTGTCGTAGCTGTTCACCTTCACTATCTGCGAGTTTCCGCCCGACACCATAAGGCACAGGAAAGGATACTCGGGCGACTTGTGCTCCACCCCTTCTTCCTTAATAAAATGCGCCAATATATGCCCTTGAAGATGATTGACCTCGACCATAGGTATCCCCAATGACGCAGCAAGTCCCTTGGCAAACGACACACCCACAAGCAGAGAACCCATTAAGCCAGGACCGCGCGTAAAAGCGATGGCACTAAGTTCCTCTTTCTTTACACCCGCCCTCTTGAGCGCAGCATCGACAACAGGAACAATATTGAGTTCGTGCGCACGCGACGCAAGCTCGGGTACAACACCGCCATACTGCTCGTGCACCGCCTGGCTTGCTGTAACGTTAGAAAGCACTGTATCGCCACGCATCACCGCAGCCGACGTATCGTCGCACGACGACTCTATTGCCAATATATATATATCCTCTTTTTTCTCAACCATAATTAACGGTAAACAGTTTTCTGCTGCGAAGATACAACAATATTTCTTTTTCGCATAAAATAATCGCTACAACATACGTTTACCGTTTTTTTTACGTTATAGACATATTATATTCAAGAAGACATAAATGAGCAATATAAAAAAATATATTACATTAATATCGGCACTGCTCCTTGCTTTTGGCTGTTTCGCACAGAAGGTCACAATAAAAGGCAGGGTGACAGACACAGGCCACAACCCCATAGAAATTGCGAACGTAAAGGCCGAGGGACAGGCCGCGGGCACTGTGACCGACCTTAAAGGATACTACATTTTCAGTTGCGAGAGCAGCGACAGCCTTGTCATCACCTACTCAATGCTGGGCTACCAGACACGCAAGCGCACGCTGCGCAACCCGCAGGACACCGTGGTCGTAAACGTCACATTGCCGCCGATGGACTACAAGCTGCAAGGAGTGGAGATTACCGACGAGCAGCGACAGATGGGAGGCACGCAGCAGATTAAGGCGCCCGAGCAACTGCGCCTGTCGCCCGATGCAAGCGGCAACGGGGTAGAGGCGATAATATCGACACAGGCGGGTGTAAGCTCGCACAGCGAACTCAGCTCGCAGTACAACGTACGCGGAGGAAACTTCGACGAGAACAGCGTGTATGTCAACGGAATAGAGATATACCGCCCCTTACTCATACGCGCAGGGCAGCAAGAAGGACTAAGCTTCCTCAACCCCGATATGGTTGGTTCTATAGCCTTTTCTACAGGAGGCTATGAGGCAAAATATGGCGACAAGATGTCGTCGGTGCTCGACATCACCTACCGCCGCCCAAAGGCATTCGAGGGCACGGTATCGGCAAGTCTTCTCGGCGGAAGCATATACATAGGCACGGGAAACAACAAATTCAGCTTCTCGAACTCGGTACGCTACAAGACCAACAGCTATCTGCTGGGCACGCTCGACACAAAGGGCGAGTATAAGCCCAAATTTCTCGATTACCAGACCTTCTTCGAGTGGCGTCCCACACACAAGCTCAGCCTCAGCCTCATAGGAAACATATCGCGCAACGATTACCGTTTCACTCCGAGCGACCGCAGCACCACATTCGGCACAATGGAGAATGCCAAGGAGTTCAAGGTATATTTCGGCGGCTGGGAAAAAGATGCATTCAACACCCTCTTCGGTTCACTCTCGCTCAACTACACCATAGACGAGTACAACCGCCTGTCGCTGCAAGGCTCGGCATTCAGCACAAGGGAGGAAGAGACCTACGACATTATAGGCGAATATTGGATAGACGACATAAACGCCGGCGAGAATATGAGCGTGGGACGATATATGGAACACGCACGCAACTATCTGGAGGCCGACGTGCAGACACTCTCACTGAGCGGAGTGCACTTCCTGGGCGCGCACGACCTGCGCTGGGGAGTACAATGGAAAGGCGAGCACGTGAGCGACAACCAGCGCGAATGGGAGATGCGCGACTCTGCCGGATACAATATCCCGCATACGGGCAACACCCTTGTGCCCATATACAGCCTAAAGTCGAGGACAAGCACCGACAGCAACCACATAAAAGGCTTCATACAGGATACATACAAATTCAGTAGCAGCATAGGCGTCGTTTCGGTAAATGCAGGCCTGCGCTTCTCGCATTGGGACTGGAACAACGAGTTTTTGGTGTCGCCCCGCGCCTCGGTAGGTCTTATTCCTAAATTCAACGACAATATGACGCTGCGCTTCGCAACGGGCGTATATTACCAAGTACCGTTCTTCAAGGAGCTGCGCGACACAGTGACAACCGCAGGAACAACCACCGTAGTACTCAACAAGAATATAAAATCGCAGCGCTCGATACATTTTGTACTGGGATACGACTACAATTTCAAGATGCTCGACCGTCCTTTCAAATTCACAGCCGAAGCATACTACAAGAAACTCGACAACATTATCCCCTACAATGTAGACAACGTGCGCATTGTGTACTACGGCGAGAACTGCGCCCACGGATATGCAACAGGAATAGACCTCAAACTGTTCGGAGAGTTTGTCCCGGGTACCGACTCTTGGATCACCTTTTCGATAATGGATACAAAAGAGAAAATAAGAGGCAGCGGCTGGCTTCCCCGTCCCACCGACCAGACATTCAACGCCTCGCTCTACTTTACCGACTTTTTCCCCGGTACCGACAAATGGAAGATGAGCCTGCGCGGAGTATATGCCGACGGACTGCCCTTCGGTCCACCACACACGGGACGCGAGAAACACACCTTTCGCGCTCCTGCATACAAGCGTGTCGACATTGGAATGTCCTACAGAATGCTCGACAACAGCGAGAACATCTACCGCACGGGCATTTACCAGTATATAAAGAATATATGGCTGGGCATAGACGCATTCAATCTGTTGGGAATAAACAACGTGAACTCATACTACTGGGTGAGCGACATCTACAACAACAATTTCGCCGTTCCCAACTATCTCACAGGACGACAATTGAATGTGCGACTGCTTGTGGAGTTGTAAAGAAACTTTTTCCCTCCTGCTATATTTATTCCTTTTTGGGGAGCATACAGCCTGCGCCCCGCAGTGTCGTAACACTCCCCGCACTCTTTGGTACAAGAAGCACCGTCCACACCGGTAGAAGCCTCCAGCATAAAACCGCCGCCATTGTACGGAGAACTTTCGGTAAGAGTAAAGGCAATACCTCCAATCTCCTCGATTCGGATTATTCCACCCCTCATAGTACGTAGAGCCGTATCAAAATCGACCTCAACCTCTCCTATGTTCACATTGGGCATAGTAACCTTGCACATACCGTCCAATGCAGGCACATCAGTTGCGAGGATATGCTTGTAGCTCTTTCCAT
This sequence comes from Bacteroidaceae bacterium, assembly GCA_017554605.1. GTDB lineage: Bacteria > Bacteroidota > Bacteroidia > Bacteroidales > Bacteroidaceae > HGM04593. The sequence continues at coordinate 14,113 of JAFZIA010000003.1, read as the reverse complement.
AATCATCGGACAAGAGAATACGCAAGCGGGTGCTTTCGCCGAAACAGGCTCTGTTCACACCCCACTCAACCGTAACCTCCTCGCCCGCAACGTAAGCACTCTTTTGCGGATAAAGCGAGGCCTCGAACGCTGTGCCCGCAACAATCTGCACAGCAGCACTCCACACACCGTACAGGCTGTAGAACGGAGAATCGAGAATATCGCCGTAACGGTAGGAACAATCGGCGGGACAATCATTTACCACAAAGGATATATCGTAGCTGCCGACGCTCATCGAAGGAATATCGGTTCCCCACACAATGTAATAGTCGTCATAATATAAATCGGCAACGTACGACGGAGCATAATCAATGACACTATTTTCCGACGGAGCAACAGCAGCAAAACAGTCGCCCACCGCAGCGTAGTTCAGATTATCGTTCTCGGCATCGTCAACGTGCAAATAGAACGAGAGGCAAGCGCCCTGCGGTACACGATAGAGAGACTTCATTGCAATACCGTCAAACACAGGAGCTGTGTTCTGCACTTTTATACCATAGACATAATTGCCGCCATTATTGCTGCCTACAAGAGTGGTACGCTCGACGTCGGAATAATATGCGCCGTTGCGCTCCACATTGCAGCGCCGTATGCGCTCTATCGACTCGAGCGAGAAGAAATCTCCTCCCACGTCCATAAGAGTCCCGTCCATTGTGTGGTTGGCACCGAAAAGATGTCCCACCTCGTGCGCAATCACCCAAGTGTCGGGCACTGCATAGCCCGATGCCTTTGTTGTAGCTGCATAAGCACCGCCTTCTATCGAAAGTCCTGTATTTTCGCTATACTCGGGGCGATAGGTAACCCACATTCCAATATCGTAGTTTTCTGTTCCCACAACCTCGTCGAGCAGCATTGTTCCGTACGATACTGCATTGCAATAATCCTCATCTATAAGATTGTTCTCCGTCATTACAAGTGCCTGACCTCTTACAACATCGAAACAGAAACCCAATGAAAGATAAGTTCTGTTAAGATAGAGTTCACACTCGTCCCAAAAACGCAATACCAAACTGTAGTCACAATCAAAATCCCTCTCAAAGGAGGAATTTGTTACCGGGATTGCAATGCGGTAGAAGCGCAACACATTGTCACTTTTTATACTATAGCCGTTGGCACTCTGCAAAGTCTCTCCTCTTAGCGGCAATATTGCAATCATAAAGAGAATGGCAACAACAAATAATCTGAACATTTTCATAAAACAAATATTAATAAAAACCAAACCACTTCAAGCAGCATCAATGTCCGAAGCGCGAGGTATCGACCTTCTTCACCTCCTTCTCCTTGTATCCACCGAAGCGATACACAAAATTCACGCTCACGTTGCTCGTATAGAAATCATTGTCCATCTTCATTCTTTGACCATTGTAGTCCAATGAGAGTTTGGGTGAGTAGGAGTCAAAAATATCGTTCCAGCGCAGGGTGAGCACAGCCTTCTTGTCGGCAAATGTCCATTTTGCACCGGCTGTGAGGCTCGCCATTGTCTCAACATCGAATGTACCCTGCGACACAGGTGTCTGCACCACCCCGTTAAGTTCCAACGACAGCCCCTCGCTCAGTTTGAACGTATTGTCCACACGTCCCGAAAAAGTAAGGTTATCGCGTGTGAAGGCTTCACCGAAATAATCATCGCAACACTGATGGATATTCATTGCCACAAGCGTAAAACGGCTGTCGAGCCAACCGCCGGCCTTTACAGGAACAACCACATTCACTCCCGCTGTTGCCAGATAGTCCCAGTTGAGCATTTTATAGATGAGCACAAGCCGTTCGCTCGACTGATAAGGTGTCTGCGCAAAGAAAGCATCGTCGTAAATGTAGAAAAACCCTGCCACATACTTTTGCTTAAGGATATAGTTCACATTCATATTATAGCGTGTCATAGGACGAAGCTCGGGTGCACCGTGTATCTCGCTGTAGCCATCGATATAACTTATTGCCGACTGCAGCGCCCAATATGCAGGATAGGTCTTGTCGGTTGAGAGAGACGCCTGCAATATATGATTGGGGTTGCGGAACCACGTGAGCGACGCTTGTGGATAGAGCGTCCACTTCTTATAGTTGCCTATCGTATAATACTCACCCGTCGCCGATAGCTGGAAAGAGACTCCCGCAGCATACTGCTTTGTTGCCGACAGATAGAGCGAGGCTGTTGTCTCATCTAGCCTGGAATCTACAGCAGGAGCATCGGCTGGAGCACCGTTGCTGTAACGCTGGTAATCCTTTGTATGTGTATATTTGTATGCAGCACCATAGCCAATGCTCCACCCCTGTTGCAAACGGCGCGTGCGGTCGGCATAGGCCGAAACGCTTCTTACGTGCTGCCCTGAAGCAAGAGCAATCTCCTTTTCTTCTGCACCCTTGTACTCAACATACATATTCTGTTTGTCGCGTATCTTGTAGTCGGTATAATCTACGCCAAAAGAGAGCCCGATGCCTAAAGAGGCTGCAAACGACACATTATGCATACGGTTGAGGGTAATATCCTTTACATTATTGGATTTTTGGAAATTACCGTCGGAGAAGGATTTTCCGCAAGCATCGGGGCTGACGTTTCCCGTATAGGAAAGAGAAAGATTGTCCTTCTCGCTCACATTATACTCCAATGCAGCACGATAATTATGTGCCTGCACATCGTTCACAGCCCTCTGCTGCTGGCGGATATCATAAACCTCACCACCGAATTTATGTAACGAGAGCAGCGAAATATCCTGCGCAGTGCACTGCTTTGCAGCCGAATACATTGCGTCAAAAGCCCATTGGGGCGACGCTACACGCACATTGGCGTGGGCAGCGTAACTGTCATCGTACCCGCTGTTATAATTTGCCCCGGCCTCACCCTGGAAAAGATAATCGTTGTTCTTTTTAAGACAGACATTAATCACAGCCCCGCGCACGTGGAAATGCGGTGGCGCACTGTACAGGACCTCGGCTTTCTCGAGCCTATCCACGGGCATACCACGCAGAAGCACAGCCACCTGTTCGGCACTCATCGTCGAAGGCCTTCCGTCTATAACCACAGTAAGCGAGCCCGCCCCTGCAAGCGACAGCACCCCCTCGGCACTCTCCTGCACTCCCGGCAGACGAGTGAGTGCCTCGTATGCATTGTTAGCAGTGGTGCTTTGCGCCATAGCCTCAATATCGTACGCGAGGGCAGTTCCCTCAACCTTCACCAGCGGACGCTCGGCCGTCACCACAAGCTCCCGCAGCCTGCCTTCCTTTGCATAAAGCACAATATCGCCAATATCTTTTCTAATATCTGTTACCACTTTTGTCTCGTATGAGATGTGCTGCACAATAATCCTGTAAGCCGACAGTTGTGTAGCAAACGAGAAACCACCGTCGGGAGCAGTGAGCGCAACATCCACAAGAACAGAGTCGGCAGTTTGCAGTACCACACTCGCACCGTCGACGGGAGCATTGTCAATATCCACCACCCTGCCCGTAATATTCTGAGCCGCAACAACCGCACAAGAAAGAACTGCGGACAGCAACATAAAGAGTCTCTTCAGCATAAAATGGGTTAATTTTACGATTTGTCCCGCAAATTAATCAAAAATCCGCTCATATATACAACCGTTTATAAAAAATTACTATTTTCGCAAATCAGACAATAACACCAAAAGCATAAACACTATGTACAAATTCAAACCAATACTAAAATCGATGCTGTGGGGCGGAGAGAAAATTCTACCCTACAAAGGCATAGTATCCGACCAGAAACAGGTGGGCGAGAGCTGGGAAATATCGGGCGTAAAGGACAATGAGTCGATAGTTGCCGAAGGTCCCGATGCAGGTATGATGCTCCCCGAGCTCATCAAGCGCGACGGAGCAAAATTGCTGGGAGCAGCCAACTACGAGCGCTTCGGCGAGGAGTTTCCCCTGCTGATAAAATTCATCGACGCGCGTCAGGACCTGTCGATACAGGTACACCCCAACGACGAGCAGGCGTGGGAGCGCCACCAGTCCAAGGGAAAGACCGAGATGTGGTACGTGGTAGATGCCGACCCAGGCTCATCATTGCGCTCGGGCTTTGCAAAGAAGGTCACCCCCGAGGAGTACGAGGCAAGCATTGCCGACAACACTATCACCGACCTTTTGGCCGAGTATGACATACACGCAGGCGACCTCTTCTTCCTTCCTGCCGGACGCATACACTCCATTGGAGCAGGCGCATTCATTGCCGAGATTCAGCAGACATCGAACATCACCTACCGCATATACGACTTCAACCGCGTAGATGCCAACGGAAATCCCCGCGAGCTGCACACCGAGCAGAGCAAGGCCGTCATCGACTACAGCGTACAGGACGACTACCGCACACACTACGAGGCAGCCGACGACCAGCGCACCGAGCTTGTATCGTGCCCCTACTTTACAACAGCACTCTACAATCTTACAAAGGCACAAACCATCGACCTTGCGTCGCTCGACTCGTTTGTGATTGTAATATGCACCGAGGGCGAAGGCACTATAACCGACAACAACGGCGAGCAGATGCAGGTGCGCCAAGGCGAGTCGATACTCGTTCCAGCAACAGCCACTGCACTCGACATTGTTCCCAACGGCAAGATGAAGATACTTACAAGCCACATCTAATATTGCTTACATATATATACACCAATAAAGCCACTGCAAATGCAGTGGCTTTATTGGTGTATATAAATTCAAATTCAGCCTTTTATATACTCGGCAGCCGACACCGCGCAACGCTCACCGTCGACAGCAGCCGACACAATGCCGCCCGCATATCCCGCACCCTCGCCACAGGGAAAGAGTCCTGCAATCTGCGCGTGCTGCAATGTCTCGCCGTCGCGCACAATGCGCACGGGCGACGATGTTCGCGTCTCCACACCTATGACTGTTGCTTCTCGGGTAAGAAAACCGCGCGACGTACGCCCGAAATTGTCGAATCCCCTCTGCAGGCGACCCGAGATGAACTTGGGCAGCCAGAAGTGCATAGGCGAGGAAATAAGTCCCGGAGCATACGAGGACTCGGCAAGGTCGTAGCTCAGCTTGCCGCGCACAAAGTCGGTCATACGCTGCGCAGGAGCCGTCTGACGGCGATTGCCCATAATCCAGCAGAGACGCTCAAGCCTCTCCTGGAAAGCCATCACGCGCAGGGGCGACGCAGCATCTACAGGTTCAAAGCCATCTACATCGATAAACATATCGGGGTGATCTATATCCTCGCAGTTAATCTGCACCACCATTCCCGAGTTGCTCCATTTGCCGCCACGGTGCGACGGTGACATACCGTTCACGAGCAGTTCCTCGCTTCCCGACGCCGACGGCACCACGACACCGCCCGGACACATACAGAAACTGTACACACCGCGTCCGTCGACCTGTGTAGTAAAGCTGTATTCCGCTGCGGGAAGATATTTTCCGCGCCCGGCGGGATTGTGGTACTGAATTTGGTCAATCAGCGCCGAGGGGTGCTCCAGACGCACACCCACGGCAATACCCTTAGCCTCGAGGGCAACACCGCTCGCGTGCAGATTGCGGTAGACGTCCTTGGCCGAGTGTCCCGTTGCAAGAATCACTGAGGGAGCAAGGAACTCGCCACGATTGGTACGTACACCGCAGATGCGTCCGCCCTTAATGAGCAGTTCCTCCATTCGTGTCTCAAAATGCACCTCGCCGCCACACTCAAGGATAGCGTTGCGCATATTCTCTATTATCCTCGGCAGCTTGTCCGTTCCAAGATGCGGGTGCGCATCGGCAAGAATCGCGGGGCTTGCACCGAACTGGCAGAATGTATTCAACACCCCTTCGATACTTCCTCGCTTTTTGCTTCGTGTGTAGAGCTTACCGTCGGAGTATGCACCTGCTCCACCCTCGCCAAAGCAATAGTTCGACTCAGGATCCACCGTATGCGTGCGGCTTATATTGGCAACATCAACCTTGCGGGAACGCACGTCCTTTCCGCGCTCCACCACAATGGGACACAGCCCCTGTTCAATGAGTTTGAGGGCTGCAAAGAGTCCGGCAGGGCCTGCGCCCACCACAATGACACGCTGCGCCCCGTCGACACAAGGGTACTCCTTTTTCACATACTCGTCGTCCTTGGGCTGTTCATTCACATATACCCTTACGGTAAGATTGACATATATTGTACGCTGGCGCGCATCGATACTGCGACGCAACACGCGCACTCCATTTATCGAGCGGAAAGCAAACCCCTTCTCGCCGGCAATGTACTCCTTGAGCATCTGCTCGTTTGCCGCCTGTTGCGGCAGTACTCTTATCTGATATTCGTGTGTCATCTGATTAACATTTAACTGTCGGTGCTAAAACCTTTTACCGCCACTATCCGAAGATTAGCCTGAAAGCCTCCTCGACCTTGGCAACCGGCTTCACTTCTATTGCGAAGCGCGATGCATCGAGCCCCTTCATATTGCTCTTGGGAACTATTATGCGGCTGAAGCCGAGCTTTGCAGCCTCGGCAATGCGCTGCTCTATCCTGTTTACTGGACGTATCTCGCCCGATAGTCCGACCTCACCCGCCATACATACCGTAGGCTCAATCTCCACGTCCATATTACTCGACAAGATGGCGCTTATCACCGAGAGATCTATTGCAGGGTCGTTCACCCTCAATCCTCCAGCAATATTCAGGTAAACGTCCTTCTGTGCCAGCTTGAAACCCACTCGTTTCTCAAGCACAGCGAGCAGCATATTCATACGGCGCGTGTCGAAGCCCGTCGACGAGCGCTGCGGAGTACCATAGACAGCGCTGCCCACAAGCGCCTGTACCTCTATGAGGAAAGGACTCACGCCCTCTATTGCCGATGCTATTGCAACGCCGCTCATTCCACTGTGACGCTCGCTCAGCAACAGTTCCGATGGGTTGTTCACCTGCCGCAGTCCCTCGCGGCGCATCTCATATATTCCAAGTTCAGCAGTACTGCCGAAGCGGTTCTTTATAGAGCGCAGCACACGGTAGAGGTGGTGCTGGTCGCCCTCGAACTGTATTACAACGTCTACAATGTGTTCAAGGATTTTAGGCCCGGCTATTGCACCGTCCTTTGTAATGTGGCCAATGAGAATAACAGGGACATTATTTTCCTTGGCATACTTCAGCAGCATAGCCGTACACTCGCGCACCTGCGACATACTGCCCGGTGAGGAGTCGACAGTCTCGCTGCACATAGTCTGTATGGAGTCTATTATCACAATCTGCGGCTGCACATTCTTTATGTGCGTAAATACAGTCTCGAGCTGTGTCTCGCACACAATCATACATTGCGACTGCGAGTATTCGATGCGGTTGGCACGCAGCTTAATCTGCTGCACGCTCTCCTCGCCCGAGACATATAGAATCCTTTGCCCCGATAGACGCAGCACAGTTTGCAGAATGAGGGTCGATTTTCCGATACCCGGTTCACCGCCGAGCAGTACAAGCGAACCGGGCACAAGCCCGCCGCCAAGCACACGATCGAGCTCAGCGTCGCCCATACTTATGCGCGGAAGTTCATCGGTGGAGACAGTGTCTATGAGCACAGGCTGCGACTGGGCCGAAAAGGAGGACTGGAGAGCCGCTCCACCCGAACCGCCTGTACGCACCCTCTTCTCGACCAAGCTGTTCCACGCACCGCACGACGGGCACTTTCCCGCCCATTTGGGCGACTCATATCCACAGTCGTTGCACAGGAAAATTGTCTTTTCTTTAGCCATAATATCAAATTGAGCCGCTAAGATAATGCTTGCAACGCTTTTTATCAAGCGCAAACATTTTTTATTCAAATTTATTTTATTATTCTCCTGCTTTGCACTACATTTGTATGCAGTAACCGTCTGCGGTTGCTGCTAATTTTGGCATATAGCATTTTGTCTTTATCCTACGCCGAAATACAGACAGATCCAACCTATTAATGAACAAAGTGCCCACGTCTATGTTATATATTCATACACCGTGGTTGCACCATATACTGCTTGGCGTGGGCTATTGTCTGTTGCGAACAGATGGTAGCATAGAGCCTCAAAGCGCGGTAACCCATAACAGCACCCACGTTTTTTCTGTTTGCTGATTGCCGTATATTAAAGCTGAAGACTTGTTGGACTAAGAAGCTGTTTAAATTTATATCGTTAAGTTTTTTATAGGTCAAAAATATTGCCAACGAGCAAAACGCAAGTTTACTTGCAGTTTTTCGGCGAGTGCAGCCTATTTTGGCGCAATGCAAAAGTGAAATGTTTTATTATTTTTCGAGGGCGCGTAGCGGGCTACGTAACCGAGAGAAAGAAGAAAACAGGCAATTTTGAACATAAAAAACAACGAAATAACGGCTTCCAATATAATAAATACTTTTTTTAGAAATTTAAACAGCTTCTTAATAATACTGTATCTCTATCGTCCTGCGTTACGGTGTATTATTGGGCGTTATTTGCTGTTCTAATAAATTAACTTGCACAGATATGAATTTAGTGTCTGTTTCTTTCGGGGTGTTGGGCGTATCTCCCTATTACCTCACCATCGGATAGGGCCACGCTGCCTGCAGAATCTTGTTCTTGAGCAGAGCGGGGTAGTGGGGGTTGTCGCCCAGGAATTGCTCCAGCTCGCGCACGGCCTCTTTGCTGTGTTGCTCCTTGAGCAGGGTACGTGCCCAGTTCTGCGGAAAGAATATGTCGCTTGTGCGCTGTATATGCTGCAGGGCATCGAGGGCGGGACGTATGTATCCTACTGCCTGTGCGCGGCGTGTGTGGTGGCACAGATAGCCCAATGTCTTCAGTGTCCACGGCTCTATGCGGCGGTTCTCGGGTAGCAGCAACGAGCGGAACAGTGCCTCTTGCTCCAGTGTGTCGGGTGTCACGGCCCGCGAGATAAAGTCGAACTGACGCAGGCGGTCGGGGTTGTTTATTCTCTCGCGCTGTGTATCTGTAATTTCCTTGTGCCTGTCGGGGAAGCGCAGGGAGAGCTCGTAGGCCAGTGTGATATAGTCATTCTCGCTAAGCAGCGGGTGGCTCTTCTCTTTCCAGATGGTATATAGCTCATTGCATACCTCGTGCGACGTTGCAGCCGAAATGAGCGTGCGCATTATCTGCAAGCGGAAGCTCTTCAACGGGTGTCCGTTGGCAAGTGCCAGCAGCTCTTTCTCTCTTTGTGGGTCGCTGACCTCTATCAATGGCCTGTAGAGGTAGCTGCATATGCTCGATGCTACAAGCGTGTTCCTCTCCTTCTCTGTTCCTGCGATGAGGCTCGCGAGCCACTCTTCTGCACTCAACCTGCGGTGCTGGTACTCTTCGTGCAGGTTCATCAGTTGCGCCTGACGGCACACCTCGTCGCCGATGTTGTGCCAGTTGTTGAGCGTCCATTCAAGGCTCCTGCTGTCGTATATGAAATATCCGTATCCTCTTCCGTCGCTGTTGGGGAGTATGTAATCGGGTTTTTGGGCAAGGGGTATCTTGTGGAGCGTGTCGGTGATGCTTATTTCCATCTCCTTGCACTCGTCGCCTCCGAGCGTCACGCCAAAGCTCTGCTGCCACACAAGATTCCTGCCATAGGGGTCGCTCTGCCGCACAATGAGAGTGTCGTTGCAAAGTGTAAAGGCTATGCTCGGCATTCCCCGCTGGTTCACCCACGCATCGCTGAGTGCGGCAAGGTCGGCGCTGCATCTGCTGTCAAGGATAGCTATAAGGTCGTCCCACGTGGCGTTGCCGTAGGCGTAGCGGGTGAGGTACTCGTTTATTCCCTCGCGGAAGGCCTCCTCGCCCATAATCTCTATGAGCTTTTCGAGCGTCACGGGTGCCTTGTTGTATATTATGCTGTTGTATATGAGCCCTGCGTTGCACATATTGTCGAGTGGCTGCTTGATGGATGTTCCTCCGGCTGTACGGTCTTCGGTGAGTGCTGGTGTGACAATGCTCTTGAGCCACCCCAGGCGGTGGTTTATATCGGGGAACTGCGGCTCTGTTATACGTGCTGCAAAGTAGTTGGCAAACACCTCTTTTGTCCACACGTCGTCGAACCACTGCATTGTCACAAGGTCGCCGAACCACATATGCGCTGTCTCGTGTGCGATGAGTTCGGCGCGGCGCAGCTCCTCGTCGGGTGTGGGGTGCTCGCTCAGGAACAGTTGCGTGTCGTTGTAGAGAGTGGCTCCCGTGTGCTCCATTCCTCCATATTGGAATCCCGGCAGTATCACAAAGTCATATTTCGCAAAGGGATAGGCCACGCCCGTGTACTCCTCGAGCCAGTCGAGTGCATCGGCCACCTGCCCGAATATGACGGGTAGCTGCGCTATGCGCTTGGGGTCGGTCTCGCGGTAGTATGCAGCAAAGGAGTGCTTGCCGTTGTCGTATAGTTCGCGCTTGAACTCTCCCGCCACAAAGGAGAAGAGGTAGCTGCTCAACGGCTCTGTGGGGTTGAATGTTATCCTTTTGCGGCTGTCGATCTGCTCCTCGACGGCTACTGCGCTGTTCGCTACAGCTGTCCACTGGGCAGGAAGCTCCAGTGTAAGGGTGAATATTGCCTTTAGGTCGGGCTGGTCGAAGCAGGGGAAAAGGGTGCGTGCCCTGTCGGGGACAAGGAGGGTGTACAGGAACTCCTCGTTGCGGTTGAGCGATTGGTCGGCAGCGGTGAATGTAACCTTGATGCTGTTCTTCCCCCTCTCCACCGCTCCCTGCGGAATGATGATATGTTCGTTCCTCAGGGTGTATGCTGTGGCTTTTCCGTTTACAGTCACCTCCTTAATGCGCTCCGTCTCGCGGTAGTCGACGATAATTTCCTGGAGCTTGTCTACAGAGAAGCTAATCTCGGCAACTCCCTCGACGGGGCTGCTTTTCTCCTTGGGAATCGAGAAGTACAGCGAGTATGCAAGTTCCTTTATGCTCTCCTTGCGCTGTTGCGCAAGCTGTAGCGATACGCCACTGTCGTAGAGTGCTGTTGAGGTTTCCTTACAGGGTGTGCAGCCTGCCAGTAGCACGGTTGCCAATATCAATGCGATTATCTCTCTTTTCATAATGTATGAATCACGGTTCTGCTATTGTAAATTTGTAGGTCAGGATTGGAAGAGGTCGTCCATATTGAGCTTTGCTATAATCTGGTCGCTGTACATTCCGTCTTTCAAGCCAAAAGTGGTAATTTTCAGCCCTGTGCTTGTTTCTTCCCTTGTCATACCTTCGGGGTGCTTCGCAAGCTATGAGATTATTTCAACGTATGGCTGTGGATTCCTGAACAATGACGAGAAGGCTGTGGCAAAAATATAATATTTTTCCAAGAAACACCCCGATACTCTGCGAAAGTTGCGTTTTTTTCAACTTTCGCAGAGTGTCGACGCTTTTTTCTTTGTTTTTGTGAATGTTAACTATTAGAGATTCAATTGGTTGTGAGTCTGTTGAGCAAAAATGTAAACAAAATAACAAAAGCACTGGTCTGGGTGATAAAAAATACAATAAGAGGGGCTGAAAAAATCCGCAAGCTTTTCTTTGTTTGAAAAGCTCGCGGATAATCTATTGTAGTAAGTAGTATGCTTTATTTTACCAATACCTTTTTACCGTTCACAATATAAATACCTTGTGTGGGGTTCTCCACGCGACGGCCGCTGAGGTCGTAGTAGATGTTGTCTTCAACCTCGTTTATAACGGGCTCTATTGCTGTTGTACCGCTAAAATCGAAGTAGTAGCTGTTGCTTAGCTGCACGCCGGGATTCTGGGTGTTAACCTCCTCGTCGTAGATGCCAATGTTGGCTTTAAGTACAAGGTAAGCCTTGTGTGCATTGTTCTTGAATGTGCCACCGCTGAGTGCATCCTTGTACATTCCCACAACACCGTCCTTCATTGAAAGAACGTAGTATCTTGCGCCTTTCTCGGGTGTGATGTATTCGTCCTCTACTGAACCACGGAGCAGGTTGTTCTCAATTGCTTCGGTCTCCTCAAAGCTCTGCTCAAATGTGTATGAGCCTTGCTCTGCTCTCACAATTACGCCTGTGTTTGCGGGAAGAATATCGGTTACCTGCTCCATCATAAGGCGGTTGCCGTCCACTGTGCTTGCTGTATAAACCTCAACGCCTGCGGGGATTCTTGCATTGTAATCCAGATAGAGTGTAGCGTAGTTTGCTGCGGAGACTGTAAGGTCGAATGTCTCGGTAGAGGGTAGCTCAACTATATTCTTAAACTCGTTCCAACCGCTTGTTGCTGCGTATGTGGCTTTTGCGCCTGCGGGAACGTATAATGTGCTATTGTTCTTAACTTCTTCTTCGAATACATAACTATCTATTGCGAATAATTTGTCGGCAGTGATAAGTGATGTTATGCTTGCAAGGTTGCTGCATTCGCAGAACGCGTATTTTCCAATAGTTGTTACGCTGTTGGGTATTGTTATGCTTGTAAGGCTGTTGCAATTGTAGAACGCTTCTTCTCCAATTACATAGCTACTTCCATTGCAATCCGCAGGTAATGTTAATTCTGTCGCATTTCCTAAATATACCGCTAATGTATATATATTGTCTTTATTACCCCAAACATAATCTCCATCAATAAATCCGTTAGGAGCATTGATGACCTTATCGGCATACCTTGCAATATTGCCATAATCGTAATCACCTTTTGAGAATGTCAAATTTGAAAGGTTGATTATGGTTTTTAGCTTAGAACAATTATAGAACGCACTGCTTCCAATCGTTGTTACGCTGTTTCCAATTGTTATGCTTGCAAGGCTGCTGCAACCCCAGAACGCATTGCTTCCAATTGTTGTTACGCAGTTGGGTGTTGTTATGCTTGCAAGGCTGCTGCAACTAGCGAACGCACTTAATCCAACTGTTGTTACGCTGTTTGGTATTTCTATGCTTGTAAGGCTATTGCGGCCACCGAACGCGTAGTCTCCAATAGTTGTTACGCTGCTTGGAATTACTGTATTTTGACAACCTGAGATAAGTGTGTTTGTTGCAGTTTCTATAATCGCATTGCAGTTGTCGCGGCTGTCGTATGTTGTGTTTCCTGTAGCCACTGATATGCTTGCAAGGCTGCTGCAATTATAGAACGCATTGCTTCCAATAGTTGTTACGCTGTTGGGTATTGTTATGCTTGCAAGGCTGCTGCATTTGTAGAATGCACTGTTTCCAATTGTTGTTACGCTGTTGGGTATTGTTATGTTTGCGAGGCTGCTGCAATTATAGAACGCACTGCTTCCGATTGTTGTTACGCTATAAGATGCACCATTGTAAATGACATTTGCAGGGATTGTTATATCGCCACTGTACTCGTCTGAATAACTGCCGTAGCTGCTTCCTCTGCAAGTAACTTCAACAGTCTTATCTTCTTCAGATAAAATGTTGTAATAAATGCCGTCAACTTCAAAGTCGTGAGCATTTGCTACGGTACAGCACAGCAATAGCAGGGCTGTGAAAATTGATTTTAATTTTCTCATTATGATAAAATAACTGCCCTCACAATTCCCCGATGAAAGCGGTTAAAAAAAGAAGGTGTGGGAACTTACTGCTTTATCCTGTTGATGAGGCTTCTCGCATTGCCTTTGCTGTTGGATAAACAATAGCCCACACCAAAGGTTATGTAAGGAGCCAATATTGGCTATACAGATCTACGATGTGGTGCTACTGCTACAATCTTCACGGAATTTCAAATTTGCGAGATTTGATTTCAGAAGATAATTTCAATAACACCTTTTAATTAAAAAAGTCCTTCCTGCCACCTCTGTGGCGCAGAACTGCTGCTAAATTAGTGAAAAAAAGCGAAATTCTGTCTGTAGTGCGAATTTTGTTGATAAAAGGAGCTTTAATTCTTTTAGCAACCTAAGAAACAGAATAACAGCTTTTTTTGTGCAATTACCTTTGTCATATCGTTTTGTCTGGGATTATTGTTTTTCGATGTGGTAATCTAAAGATAGTAAAAAATCCAAACAAACAATAGCTATTCTCTTATTCTTCAAGAGAATAGCTATCTTTTTGCAAATCATTTTCCATAAGGGGATAAATGATATAAGTAAGCATCCGACCAAGTACATATAGATAGCAATTAGCCGCTACTAGCAGGTAGTACCCGTTAGTGGCGGCTAATTGTTGGTAGTAGCAGCTATTACCTGCTATTAGCGGGTAGTGCCTTCCAGTTACAAGGTAGTAGT
>JAFZIA010000036.1 GCA_017554605.1 Bacteroidaceae bacterium | reverse complement strand
GCACGCATTCCTGCGGCACGAGCAAAGGGAACTTGCGACAATTTCTTTTGTGCAAGGTTTTTTGTTTCTTTTTTTCGCAAAAAAAGAAAGCAGAAGAAAATACTACAACGAGAGAATAGCCGAAAAATAACACCGGGAAGGTGGTTGAAAGAATAATTATCCACACTAAATTTCTACTGAACCCTTTCCGCTCTTTATCATACAGTACCGTACCTTTAGCCGCAAATTCCGAGTGCCACCACTCTTGCAACTGCACCAAAAATAAACGGGCTACACCTGAAAAGGTATAGCCCGGCACTTTATTTCTCCTAAAAAATTATCCCAAATAGGACTTCAGCAGTTTGCTTCTCTGGCTCTGCTTGAGGCGGCGAATCGCCTTCTCCTTAATCTGACGCACGCGCTCGCGTGTAAGACCAAATCTGTCGCCAATCTCTTCAAGGGTCATCTCTTGTGTTCCAATTCCAAAGAACATCTGAATAATCTCTTTCTCCCTGTCCTGGAGGGTCGACAGTGCGCGGTCAATCTCGCGCGACAGTGATTCGTTTACAAGTACATTGTCCGCCATAGGTGAATCGTCGTTCACCAGCACATCGAGCAGGCTGTTATCCTCGCCATCGACAAAAGGTGCATCAACCGAGATGTGTCGACCCGACACTTTCAGCGAGTCAATCACTTTGTCTACGGGAAGGTCCAACTGGTCGGCAAGTTCCTCGGCCGAGGGACGACGCTCATTTTCTTGCTCAAATTTTGAGAATGCCTTGCTGATTTTGTTCAACGAACCTACCTGGTTCAACGGCAAGCGTACAATTCTCGATTGCTCTGCAAGAGCCTGAAGAATAGATTGTCTGATCCACCAAACGGCGTAACTGATGAACTTGAAACCACGTGTCTCGTCGAACTTCTCAGCAGCTTTGATAAGGCCAAGGTTACCCTCGTTGATAAGGTCGGGCAAGCTCAATCCCTGATTCTGGTACTGTTTAGCCACCGATACAACGAAACGCAGGTTTGCTCTTGTCAGCTTTTCCAAAGCCACACGATCACCCTTGCGGATACGTTGCGCCAATTCTACCTCTTCCTCTACTGTGATTCGGTCCTCACGGCCAATTTCCTGCAAGTACTTGTCGAGCGATGCGCTTTCGCGGTTTGTGATACTTTTTGTAATCTTTAATTGTCTCATCTTATATCAAAATAGAATACAAAATTTCAATTTGCAAATTTAGAGTATTATTTTCTAAAATACAAGAGATAAGCGCAAAAAGTTAAGCAATTTAATTTTTATTAAGATTTTCAAGCGCAGTTTTATAAATATATAGCAAAAATGCAAACAGCCTGCATTTTACGGAACAAACAGCAAAGAGAGCAACCGGAACAAAGCCGACTGCTCTCTTTTATAAATAAAGCCATTTACGGGATTCGTTGCAAATTATTTTGTAAGCTCAACCGAGAAATACGCCTTGCGTCCCGACGGCGTCACACCCGAAATGAACAGCACCGGCTCGCTCGAAGCATTCGCCTTCTTTATAACCTTGTGCAAATCGTCAATATCGTGCATAGGCGCGCCATTCACCTTGAGCAGCACAAAGCCCTTCTCGATACCTGCATCGGCAAAAAGTCCTTTACCTACGGAGGTGACTTTCAGTCCCGCTGACAGGTTATACTGCCTCTTCTCCTTGTCGTCGAGCTTCTTGAACTCCGCTCCAAGAATCTCAAGGTCGACATTCTTTACAACACTTGTATTACCCTGGACATTCTTGAGTTCAACATCTATCAGCTTCTCCTTTTTGCTTCTCAGAAGCTTCACCTTTGCAACATCTCCAGGAAGAAGCCCCGCCAGAATCTCCTGCATCTCGGCCATACTTTTCACTTTCTTGCCATTGAGACCTATTATCACGTCGCCCTCCTCTATTCCGGCAATCTGAGCAGCACCGTCGGGCAGCACCTCGCTTACATATACTCCATCAACAGTTCCCAGCTCCTTCTCCTCGTTGAGCTCGGCTGTGACGGTAGCACCCATTATTCCAAGAACCGCACGCTGCACCGTTCCATACTCCTTGAGGTCGGCCACAACCTTTGTTACAATTGTAGTGGGAATAGCAAAGCCATAGCCCGCATACGACCCTGTGGGCGATGTTAGCACCGAGTTTACACCCACGAGCTCGCCGCGTGCATTCACAAGCGCACCGCCGCTGTTGCCCTGGTTTATCGCCGCATCGGTCTGTATGAACGACTCTATTCCGCCGTTGTACACTCCAAGCGAACGCGCCTTTGCGCTTACAATGCCTGCCGTTACGGTTGATGTAAGGTTGAAGGGATTGCCCACTGCAAGCACCCACTCGCCTATCTTAAGCGACTCGCTGTCGCCGACAGGAAGAAATTCCAACGCGCTGTCGCTCTCTACCTTGATGAGTGCAAGGTCGGTATTCTCATCTGCTCCCACAAGACGCGCGGGCAGCGTGCGGTTGTCGTTGAGAGTAACCATAATTTCATCGGCATCGGCAATGACGTGGTTATTTGTTACAATATATCCATCGGCCGAAAGTATGACACCCGAGCCGAAGCCCACACGCGGCTGAGTCCTTATAGTCTGCTCGCGTCCCGTTCCGTCGCCAAAGATAAAATCGTAGATGTCGGGCGCACGGCGCACAGTTTTCACCTTGCTGTTCTGTGTTGATTTTATATGCACCACCGCGTGTATCGATTTCTCGGCAGCGTATGTAAGGTCGGCGTATCCATTGTCACCATCGGGGACAAATGATGCCAAACGAGTGATTAATGGCGTCTCTCCCGAAGCATTGGCCGCCGTTACGGCTGTCCCCGACACAGCGTATGCTGTTGCACCTGCAACAACTGCGCTCACAACCACAACTGCTGCACCAAAAAATAAATTCCTAAATACTCTTTTCATAACTTTCCTATTATTTTTTGTTAACCAATCATTCAATTTTAACACACAAGATGCGTATGCCCTTCTGCGCAACTGCCACAAATATAAAGCAATCATCAATAAGACGTAGCCTGCCACCTTGTTTTTTGCCTCTATTTAACAGTAGGGGCCAGCTTTTAACAATAGTTTCACATTAAAACAAGGATTTTGCTGTCAAATTGAAAGACAGGCGGAATTTGCAGTGGAAAAATACAGTTCTCCTCTTCTTTAAGCAAAATGAGGGAGGTGTGCTGGCGGTGGAGGAGTTTGCAAATAAAACATCGAGCGCCGAAAATGCGACTTTGTTTCAGAAAGGCGCTATATTTGAATGTCATTTTCGCTCGCTGTGAAAAATATTCAAGTAAACTTGATATTTCTTCGCTCCACTTTTACAATCTTTGAGGTAAACCTCGAAGATACTTTCGCTCGCTGTGAAAAATATTCAAGTAAACTTGATATTTCTTCGCTCGCTTATTCGTATCTTTGCAAACAGAATGGAAAAACAGTCGAACGGTCTGTCGCCGTTGTGCCATAAAAGCACAAAGGAGGAAAGTCCGGGCAGCACAGAGCATTCCACTTCCTAACAGAAAGCTGTCTGCGAGGGCAGAGTAATGCAGAAGAAAATAACCGCCCGCAAGGGTAAGGGTGAGAAGGTGGGGTAAGAGCCCACCAGCCGTGCAGCGATGTACGGGCTGTGTGTCTTGGAAGCTGCAAGTTCACGTAAACCGACGCCTGAGGGCTGCTCGTCCGAGTCGGAGGGTAGAACGCTTTAGTCGTGCAGTGATGCACGTCATAGATGAATGACAGACGCCCCTTTCGAGGGGTACAGAACCCGGCTTACAGGTCGGCTGTTGCATATAAGAGGTTGGCTTTTCGCCGGCCTCTTATTTTTTTGTACTACATAGGGTTCAGTAGAAATTTACTGTGGATAACAATTCTTTCAACCACCTTCTCGGTGTCATTCTTCAGCTATTCTCTCATTGCAGTATTTTCTATGCCCTACTCTTTTCGGAAAAAGCAGCAAAAAACTTTGCACAAAAGAATTTGTTGCAAGTCCCCTTTGCTCGTGCTGCAATAATGCATTCACTTGCTCGGGCACTTGCTTGTCATTGCGGCTTACGGCAGTTTTATGGGTGCTGCGTAATTATAATCGACGATGCTTGCGGCAAACTGTCATTCTCAGTGCAGGCGATGCTCGTATCGCGTGGGTTGTGAAGAGCAAGCATTGTCAGCGCCCGGAGGTTGAGCGTGCCTCGCACTTAATCTCAAAAAACATCTGCCATTTTGCTGATTTTCCTATCGCGCACCAATGAACAAACTGATGAAAGGGCTTGTAATCTCACAAAAAATAGAAAAATATCAAGCACTAATGTTGTATATATTATTTTTTGTTCCGTTGCACATTTCATCGGACAGCGATAGTTGTTTATAAATCAGCAGGGGTGGCCGTTTGGCCACCCCTGCTCTTGTAAATTATATTCTTGTCCGTGATTTATAGGCTGTCGCCAAAGTCTTCGCGGAATTTAGCTGCCAGCTTCTCTTGCCAGTCTCCAAGGGGTACCAGACGGCCAAAGTAGAAGCGTAGCACGTTGGGTTCTTCAACCCACTTGAGTCCACCGATAAGATGGCGGTTGTCATAGAGCCATTTTACGCGGTCGGCGCAATATTTAATTTGCGAGATGGTGAATACACGGCGCGGGCAGGCAAGGCGCACAAGCTCCATCTCGGCAAACTGCTCGCTGCCGTCGG
>JAFZIA010000035.1 GCA_017554605.1 Bacteroidaceae bacterium | reverse complement strand
TTAAAACTCTATCTCAATGATGTCGGTATTCTCTCAGGTATATTCTATCGTAACAACATCAAGGCTGTTTTGTCGGATGTAAAGAGCATAAATCTCGGCTCCATTTATGAAACTGTCGTAGCACAGGAGTTGAGAGCCCACGGATATGACCTATACTATTATGACAATAAGAAAAACGGTGAGGTTGATTTTTTGATTGATGATGCCGACAATCTTTCAAATATCCCAATTGAAGTGAAATCAGGAAAGGATTATACAGTCCATAGTGCTTTGGATAAGTTTATATCTAACGATAACTATAATATCAAGAAAGCATATGTTTTATCAAATGAGAGAGAGGTCTTTGTCGATAATGGCATTACCTATCTCCCTATTTACTATATTATGTTTCTTCAAAATATTTCCAATGTAGTAGAGGAGTTCTTGGACTAAACTTTATGTAAGGGAACTTCAAGGAGCGGAACCTCATATTCGACTTTGGTCTTTTTATGGGAGGTGCGAATCCACAACGTGCCGTTCTCACTCCTTTCCCTAATACCCGCCATATTGTTAATTTCTGCAGAAATTAACAATATGGCGGGGTAGGTATCACTGGTATCGCACAAGGACTGCACAGCCATTATTTGACAGGTCGCCGTACGTCAAGCAAGAAGAGCATTGAGAAGGTGCAGAAGATAATCAAAAAGGCTGACATTCCAATTTTTGGAGTCAGCCCTATACCTAATGTTGATTATAGTTTGTTAAATTAGCGTATTGTAGTAATTTTGATGGTAATACTGTCGTGTCTATATTAGGTGTATGGATTGAAACAAGTTTGTAGGTTGGCATTTACAATGCCGTTCATTCGCACCCTTTGCGGGTGCGTGGATTGAAACGAATGTATGGTGGAGAATGACCAGTTGGCTATCGATGTCGCACTCCTTGCGGGTGAGTGGGTTGAAACAAGGGAGGTGCTAATTTAGCTGGAATACTTACCGTAGTCGCACCTTATGTGGGTGCGTGGATTGAAACGTGTTGGAAGAATCGTTGTTCGCGTTCGCGTATAATATCACTTCCTTCCTTTTTGTGCAAGTGCCTCTCCCCACTTGTAAATGCGGTCTATTGTGGGTGTCTCCACTCCCATTTTGTGTGCGGTGTCGTAGATGTAGCGCAGTCCGTGCATAAAATCTTCCTGGAAATAGCGGCTCGTGAGGTCGGGTTGCCAGCCATTGGGGTGTTCGGTCATAGGGGTCCTTATTCCTTTGAATCCCTGTATTGAGCGTATCTTGGCGGTGAGGCTTTGTGCATCGCTGCTCTCGTAGTATGGCAGAATGGGGGTGAGATAGTCGGGTGCGACGGGAAGCTTGGCGAGCACTGCAAAGAGTTCCCGGTCCATTGCAATGAGCAGCTCCGATGCACGCTCGTCCCACTCCTCGTAGAAGAGGTATTGTCGGGGGTAGTATATGCTCTCGTCCCAATTGCCGAAGAGTGAATACAGGCGTGAGGGGTGGAGTATGGGGTTGCTGTTTGTGAAGCTTGCCTCGTAGTAGCTGTTGAGCAGATGCACGGGGGCGTCGAACAGTGTCTCTATGGTTGCTCTGAATTTTTCCTTTTCTTGCGCAGGGCATCTCTCCACTGCGATATTGTAGCTTGGCTTGTAGCCCAGTATGTTCGCGCTTTTGCCGTAGCACTGGGTGCGTGCAATGAATGGCACGCGCTGGAATCCCCATAGAGCGATGCTGTCGGGAAGCAGCTCCATTGCCTCGAAGAAGAATCCCGTGGAACTGAATACGCTGCCCACAAATGTACCCTGTTTTATGTGTGGGGCAATCTTTTGCAGTTCGCTCCTTATTGCGTATCCCGGCAGGCACAGCAGTATGATGTCGGCATTGCCCACAATGGCTGCGTCGTTGCTTATGGTGCCGATGGTAGAGACTGTCTCCTTGCCGTCGGGTGTGTATGTTGTGAGCTCGTGCGACCACTCGTCGGGGCGACGGGTCAGAATGTCTGCCTGTACATTTTCTTTTGCTGCAAGATAGCCTGCAATCACGTGTCCGAGTGAACCGCCTCCGCAGATACAAATTCTTTTCATTGTTCAGCCTCTATTTGTTCAAGAGCATCTATGAGTCTCATATTGTCGTTGTGTCCGCGTACTGCTATGCGCATATATTGTTTGCCGTCGAATCCTTCTTTGCCGGTGCAGTCGCGCAGCAATATGTTGAATCTCTTGAGCATTGTGAGTACGAGCCTGTTGGCTGTGAGGGGCGGCAGTACCTCGGCAAGGAAGAAGTTTGCCTGTGAGGGCATTACACGCAGGAACGGTATTCTGCGCAACCGCTCCTCGAAAATGTCGCGTGTCTCAATGAACTTGTCGCACGCAACGGAGTAGTCGGCCTCGTATTTTGTATATATCTGCATAAAGAACTCGGCAAATGAGTTTATGTTCCATATACTCACACTCTTCTTTATATTCATCACAATCTCCTTGTCGGCCGAACAGAGTATGCCCAGACGTATGCCCGGTACTCCATAGCTCTTGCTTATGGACTTTATGACTATCATCTGCGGGTACTCCTCGAGAATGCTGTCGTGCAGCAGTGTGTTGTTCTTCCAGTCCTGGCAGAAATCGACAAAACTCTCGTCCACAATGAGCCGTATGTCCTGCTCCTGGCACCAGCGGGCAAGCCTCAGTATGTCCTTTACGGGAATGAAATTTCCGGTGGGGTTGTCGGGGTTTATGAGCAGAATGCTATCTGCACGGTTCTTGGCAAAGAATGCCATAATATCGTCGGCTGTGTAGCGGTAGTCGCTGTCGTGCGGGACGAATGTGACGAGCGACTCCTTGTCGCGGCGGTTGGGGTATTCCTCGAATGTGGGGCGTGTTATTCCCAGCTTGCCTGGCAGCAGCTCCATAAGTGCCTTTATGAGCTCGGCTGCTCCGTTGCCGGGAACGATGTGCTCTTCCTTTATGCCCCAGCATTTGCTTGCAAGCAGGGTATTTACTTTCATTCCCGAGGGATATTCCATTACAAGCGTGCGGAAATTAGCCTGCATCTCGTCCATAATCTTGGACTGTGCAAAATAGGGGTTCACAAGGTAGCAGTAGTCGAGCATCTTGGGAAAGCGCCAGAATCCGCCGAAGCGGCCGTAGTATTTGCGCAGAATGTCCTTCTCCTCGGCAAATAGTGCCTCGGCAATGTCAAGGTCCTGCTTGTCGTCAATCTCGTACCATTTTTCGTTTATAATGGGCAGTGCCTTGAGTTCCTTGCCGTCGAGCAGGGTTATTACGCGCAGCACATTCTCGTAGTACTCGTTGTTGCCTATCGCCTTTGTGTAGGCGTCGAGGAAGGGAACATATTTTGTGCGGCT
Source organism: Bacteroidaceae bacterium (assembly GCA_017554605.1). Classification (GTDB taxonomy): domain Bacteria; phylum Bacteroidota; class Bacteroidia; order Bacteroidales; family Bacteroidaceae; genus HGM04593. The sequence continues at coordinate 40,620 of JAFZIA010000035.1, read as the reverse complement.
GAACTCCTTGGAGAATTTGTAAATGTTTACGGTCTTGTAGTATTTGTCTATGTCGTCGTAGCGAAAGGCTGCCTTTGAGACAAAATTCACAATGTTGTTGTCGTTGTCGATGCACACCATTGTGCCGTCCATCCAGCTTTCGTATTTTGCCACGAGTGCAAGGTTGGGACGTGCGTCGTTAGTGAGCAACTGCAATATGTTGTCGTCGAATATGAGGTCCGACTCCAGCAGCAGCGTGTCGTCCTGCTGCAATGCTTCCTTGGCAAGTGCAAGCGAATATATATTGTTGGTCTTGTCGTAGATTGGATTTTCTATGTATTCAATCTTCAGTTTGTGGCTGTAGCGGTTGCCGATGTGCTCTATCAGTTTGTCGCCCTTGTAGCCTACGACTATTATAACGCGTTCAAGGGGCAGGGTGGTGAGCTGTGTGAGCAGACGGTCTATTATGCATTCTCCGTTCACCTGTACCATACACTTGGTGTTCTCCTTTGTGAACTCGCCCAAGCGCTTGCCCATTCCTGCTGCCAATATTATTGCTTGCATATTGTTCCTTAATTTATTCTTTTAGTAAGCGTCCTTCAGTGACGGTGCCCGCCGGTGCGGGGGGTGCTGTGAAGGTCCTTGCAAAAGTACCAATATTCTGTAAATAAAAAAAGGACAGACTTGACTTCTTTTTTATGGGAAGTTGTCTGTCCTTTAATTTGAGCAATCTGTTTGCCATTACACTAAACAAGAACTTGTTCCAGGTCGTTAACAACAAATGAAACAACAAACAGGACCTAAAACAAGCCTTGTTATTGAGGTTGCTCTATTTAAGCCTCAGCGGCAGTCTCCTCTACGGTAGCCTCTGCGCCTTCTGCTGCTGCAGCAGCCTCTGCCTCAGCCTTTGCAAGAGCCTCGGCAGCCTTCTTGTCGGCTACTTTCTTGGCTATTGCTGCGTTAACCTCCTTCTCGGCCTCAAGACGAGCCTTCTTGTCGTCACGCTTAGCCTGCTCGTTCTTGCTCTTGATACCGTTGAGTGCGTTTGCCTTCTCTGCCTTCCAAGCCTCGAATTTAGCCTGTGCTGTAGCCTCGTCGAATGCACCCTTCTTAACGCCACCCTGGAGGTGCTTCATAAGATAGATACCCTCGCGAGAGAGAATGTTGCGTGTTGTGTCGGTAGGGATAGCACCGTTGTTAACCCAGTAGAGTGCGCGCTCAAAGTTGAGCTCAACTGATGCGGGGTCGGTGTTGGGGTTGTAAGTACCGATTTTCTCAACGAACTTTCCATCACGTGGAGCTCTCGAATCTGCAACCACAATAGAGTAGAATGCGTAGCTCTTACGACCTCTTCTCTGCAATCTGATTTTTGTTGCCATTTTTAATTTGTATTAATTGGTTAATGATTTGAGTTAGCCGATATCCCGTATCGGCGGCGCAAAGGTAATGCTTTTTGTTGTAATACGCAAGTGTTGCGGCTCTTTTTGTTTGCTGATATTGCAGTTGTTGCGTGTCGCGCGGCTCTCATTTTGCTATTATCTCCATTAATCGGTGTAGTATGCCTGCGAGTTGTGTGTCGACTGCTGTTTCTCTTTTGGGGGCAGGGTCATATAATTCCCGTACAATGCGCGCAGGTAGCAGTCGCAGTCCATTGGTGCGCGGTACTCCTTTCCCTCGAATGCAACCATCTTGTAGCTGTCGAATATGGAGCGCGGGAACGTCTCTCGTGCTGCCAGGCGCGAGTAGCTGCTGTACACGCGTTCACTGCTGTCGTAGCTGCATTGTGTGGCTATGCGCTTTATCCTCTTCTGCAGGCTGCGCAGTGTCACGGGCAGCAGTATGGCCTTTGTGAGTGTAAGGCGCATCTTGCGCATTGCTGTCATACTGCTTGTGAAGATTGAGTTCTTCACGTGCATATACCGGCGTATCTCTCCGCACTGGTGTGCCTGCTTCTCGTCTTTGTATCCGTCGAGGGGAAAAATATCTATATACACTCCAAATACGTCCTGCTTAAAGTGGAACTCCTTCACAAGTGTCCCTTTGCGGTAGACCTTTGCGAATGCTGCGCGGTATTTGTTGTCGAGCTCGTGCGATACTGCGCGGTTGGCACTGCTCCCGCTGTTGTACAGCTCCAGGAATTTCTCGTAGTCGGGGCGGGGCATATGTATGTCGATGTCGTCGTCCCACGGGATATATCCTTTGTGGCGTATAGCGCCGAGCAGTGTGCCGTAGGCAAGGTAGTAGCGCAGGTTGTGATGTTGGCAAAAGGCTGCGACGTCGTCGAGTATCTCAATTTGTATCCTCTTCAGTTCTTCTGTGCCTATCTCTCTCATTTCTCCTGTTTTATAAGCTCGTAATTGCGTGTGCCTACTCCTATCTTTTCGGCGTGCTCAAGGCACGATTGCCACTCCGACTCGGGGGTGGAGTTTCTGAAGTGGTCGTGCTTGTCGCAGAACCCGGGTGCGTGAATATGGTCGTGCAACTGGCTGCCGGGCATAGGTGTGGCGGCAAGGCAGGCGTCGACGCAGGCCTGGTCGAGTGCCAGAGGGTCGGCCGATACGAACATTCCTATGTTGGGCAGTATTGGTGCGTCGTTCTCGCAGTGGCAGTCGCAGTTGGGCGATACGTCTACTACCAGCGAGATGTGGAAGTGGGGGCGTCCGTCGATGACGGCCTTTGTGTATTCGGCCATCTTGCGGTTGAGCAGTTGCGGCGCGTGGAAATCCTCGAAGTTTATCGCGTCGAAGTTGCAGGCGCCAAGGCAGCGTCCGCAGCCCACGCAGTGTTCCTTGTCTATTTGCATCTTGCGTCTGTCCTCGTCGAAGATGAGTCCGTTGTTGGCGCATTGTGCCGTACATTTCTTGCAGCCCCGGCACAGCTCCTCGTCCACAATGGGTTGTCCGCTTATGTGCTGCTCGGTCTTGCCGGCGCGTGAGCCGCAGCCCATTCCTATGTTCTTGATTGCTCCGCCGAAGCCTGTCATCTCGTGTCCCTTGAAGTGCGTGAGGCTGATGAAAATATCTGCGTCCATTATTGCGCGTCCAATCTTTGCCTTCTTCACATATTCTCCGCCAACGACGGGGACCTCAATGTCGTCGGTGCCTTTCAGTCCGTCACCTATTATGATGGGGCAGCCCACGGTCAATGGGGTAAAGCCATTTTCCCAGGCGCAGTAGAGGTGCTCTATCGCATTCTTGCGGCTGCCGGGGTACATTGTGTTGCAGTCGGTGAGGAAAGGCTTTCCGCCAAGTTCCTTTACAACGTCCACTACCGCACGTGCATAGTTGGGGCGCAGGTAGCTTATGTTGCCCATCTCGCCAAAATGCAGCTTTATTGCCACGAACTTTCCTTCGAGGTCGAGGTTGGCTATGCCAGCTTTCTTTATCAGTTTCTTGAGTTTGGTGGGCAGGCCGTCGCCGTTTGCTTTTGTGCGAAAATCGGTAAAATATACTTTTGCTTTTTCCATATCTTTTTCTTTTTTTTTACAAAGTAAATGAATTATATCGAAAGAACGGGGATCTTTGTATAAAAAATAAGGAGACACCTTAAAGATGTCTCCTTGTGTACGCCGTCAGGGACTCGAACCCTGGACCCATTGATTAAGAGTCAATTGCTCTACCAACTGAGCTAACAGCGCATCTGTGTTGCTTTCGCTGAATTGCGTTGCAAAGGTACTGCTTTATTTTGAACTGGCAAATTTTTGGGCAATAAAATTGCACTCGGACAGTAAATTTTTATAAAATAAAAGTTCTGTTGGGCGGGTGGTGTGTGAAATTTATCTATAATGACAGAAAAATATTGAAAATGCGCGCCCGTTTTTCTTGTAACTAAATTTTTTAGTTGGATAAAGAAGAAAAACTAAATAAAATTTGTGTGTAACTAAAAAATATAGTTTATTTGCGCTGTGAACAATAGGCAACGGATTGCCTTTGCGTTCTGCCAGGTTATATGAATTAAGGTGATATAAAAATAAGTAATTATGAAAGGACTTACCAAACGCGAAGAGGAGATAATGAATATCCTGTGGGCCAACGGACCGCTTTTTGTAAAGGAGATGCTTGCATTTTTCGATGAGCCTAAGCCGCACTTCAATACAGTGTCGACAATTGTGCGCGGATTGGAGGAGAAGGGTTTGATCGGGCACAAGTCGTTCGGACCTACCTACCAATACTTTGCACAGATAAGCGAGGAGGAGTATGGAAAACATTCTATAAAGAATGTAGTAGGAAAGTACTTCAATAACTCCTATCTCAATGTTGTGTCGTCGCTTGTCGAGGAGGAGCAAATATCGATAGAGGAGCTCAAGGAACTTATTGAAAGGGTGCAGAGGCAGTAATCTGCTGCTTTTTGCAGTGAGTTTGGCTGATGTGGTTAATTGGTAAAATAGATATTCTATGTACGAGTTTGTAATATATCTTATAAAATCGTCGCTGTTGCTCTCGGCAGGTGTGGCGTTGTTTATGCTGCTTATGAGGGGCGAGACTTTTCATAGGCTCAACCGCCTGCTGTTGCTGACGCTCGCAGTGCTGTCGCTCGCAGTTCCGGCTCTTCGCTTCTCGCTTGCATCGCCAATGGCGCGTTTCTCCTCCATCATTGAGCAGGTGGTAAAGGGTGCCGATGAGCCGGTGCTTGCTCCCGCTGTTGTGTTTGACCGGGGTGAGCCTTTTGTGGCACAGGTTGTTACGGGCGGTGATGCTGTTACTGCTCCCTCGCTGTGGCAACGGGTGACCTCGCTCGATGCCCTGCATTGGGTGCTTGCAGTATATGTTTTTGTTGCGTTGCTGCTTGCTGTGCGTTTGCTGTATATGTATGCACGGGTTCTGGGAATATTGCGTTGCGGCAAACGTGAAGAGGCTGCCTTATATAATATAAAGGATAAGAGCGTAAGGCTTGTTGTGCACGACAGGCAATATAAACCATTCAGTTGGTTCGTGTGGGTGTCAATCTCGCGTGCCGACCTTGCAGAGTGCGGAAACGAAATACTCCTGCACGAGGCTGCGCACGTGCAGCGTGGGCACTCGTTCGATATTCTCTTTGCCGATATTGTAATTGTTCTTCAGTGGTTCAACCCTATGGCTTGGATTATGAAGGGGTTGCTGAAAGATATTCACGAATATGAAGCGGATAGCGCGGTGTTGGCTGCCGGCGTCGATGCTAAGAGCTATCAGCTACTTATTATAAAAAAAGCCGTTGGCGCAAGGCTCTACTCAATTGCCAACAGCTTTAATCACAGTTTAACCAAAAAACGTATCACTATGATGTGTAAAGAAAAATCAAGTTTGTGGCAATGTGCAAAGGCTTTGTACATATTGCCGTTGGCGGTTGTTGCCGCCTGTACCTTCTCGTCGCCTCAAGATGCGACTGGTGACAAAGGTAGTGAAAAAGTTGTAAACAACGAAACAACTTTTGCCAATTCGCGCGAAATAGTGTTGAACGCCGATTGTGAGGGTTCTGTTATTCCCGATGCTCCACCGTTGTGTGAAAATTGCGAGCAGTGGGTAAAAGATGCTATGGGTTCTTTGGACGAAGAGATTGAAAATGCAGGTATGTGGTATTCGTTGACGCTCTACTTTGAGGTTAAAAAGGATGGTACTATTCGACAAAAGAATCCCGCTTCGATGTTTAATGTTGGTTTGCGCAACGGTGAAAATGTTGGTAATGCAGAGCAGTTGAGCGGCAGATTCATTGATAAACTCTCTGCTGCTGCTGATAGACTCTACGCGACAATGCCAAAGTGGAAACCTGCGCAGAAAGATGGCTTGCCGATAGATTTTCCTGTAACATTGGATGTAAACTTCAAAGAAAATCAGGAGAACGGCGAGCGCGTGTATCAGGTTGTGGAGCAACCTCCTGTATTTCCCGGCGGAACAGCCGAGCTTATGCGTTATTTGATGAGAAACATCAAATATCCCGCTGAGTCGCGCCAGAGGAATTCTCAGGGAAAAGTATTTGTTGGCTTTGTCATTAAAAAGAACGGCTCTATTGGCGATGTTGACGTTGTAAAGACGTCGGGCGATGACCTTTTGGATGCCGAGGCTGTACGTGTTGTGAAAGCTATGCCTGCCTGGGTTCCCGGCAAGCAGTGTGGCAAGGAAGTGAACGTGCGCTTTACGTTGCCTGTCATATTCCGTCTGCAGGGCGAGAATGTGCCCGCTTCACCCTCGATGAACGTAGCGGCCGATTCCGACAATTCGCTCCCCGAGGTTTCAGCCGTGTCATACGCCGATGAGAGCAAGGAGCACGCCTATCAGGTGGTTGAGGTGCAGCCCGAGTTCCCCGGTGGAATGAATGCGCTGATGGCTTTTATGCGCGATAATATGAAGTACCCCGATGAGTGCCGCAAGAATAATATTCAGGGCAGGGCATACGTGCGTTTTGTTGTTGCAAAGGACGGTGCTATACGCGACGTTGAGGTTGTAAAATCCGCGGGTAACGACCTCCTGGACGCCGAGGCTATGCGCGTTGTAAAGGCTATGCCCGCGTGGATTCCCGGAAAGCAGGGTGGCGAGAATGTGAACGTGTACTTTACTTTGCCGGTTATGTATCGTTTACAGTAGAGGAAATGTAACGTATCTGCTGTGAAATAGTAGAGGGTGGTCCAAATGTAAAATGGACCACCCTCATATTGTTGGGGTTTGACTGAAATTTTAGTCATACCCTTATTGTGTAAGGCGATGCTGTGTGGGTCTACAGCTCGTCAAAGTCGAATTCGTCAAAATCGCTGTCGTATCCGCTCTCGATGAAAGTGTCAATCTCGCGACGCTCCTTCTTGGTGGGACGTCCCGTGCCGCGCATACGGTCGACAAAACCGCTTATCTTGCTCATTTCGAGAATCTCGTACTGCTCCTGCGATGTTACATTCTCCATCAGTTCGGGCACGAGCTTGGCGCCGACGCGGTTCTCGGCAGCTTTGAGTACTCTGAAAGAGTATGTGACGGGGCTTTTCTTTACGTTTACAATGTCGCCCACGCGCACTGTGTGCGATGGCTTCACTGTGCGCTCGCCAATGGAGATGTGCCCTTTCTTGCACGCTTCGGCGGCAATGCTGCGTGTCTTGTATATGCGCACGGCCCACAGCCATTTGTCTATTCTTGCCTGGTCGCTCATTCCTTGCCTGCTCCTCCCGAGCCCTTCTTGTTGAACTGGTTCATTGTGCGGGCGAGTCCTGCAAAGCAGAAGCTCTTTATTATCTCTCCTACGGTCTCAACCTGTGCCTCTACGGCTTTCTGCTCCTCGCTGTCAAATGTGCCAAGAACAAAATCTACCTGATGACCTTTGCCGAAGTCGTTTCCTATTCCGAAGCGTAGGCGGGCATAGTTGGTTGTTCCCAGCGTGCTTGCAATGTGCTTTAGTCCGTTGTGTCCGCCGTCGCTACCTTGTCCTTTCAGGCGCAACGCACCTACGGGCAGTGCAAGGTCGTCAACAATCACAAGTACATTCTCGAGGGGTATTTTCTCCTGTTGCATCCAATAGCGCACAGCGTTACCGCTCAAATTCATATAGGTTGATGGCTTAAGCAATATGAGTTTGCGTCCGCGAACCGATGTCTCGGCAACAAAGCCGTAGCGCTTGTCTGCAAAAACAGTATTGGATGCTTTTGCAAAAGCATCCAATACTGTAAAACCTATATTGTGGCGGGTATCGTCGTATTCACTGCCGATGTTGCCCAAGCCGACAATCAAATATTTCATTCTGTTGTATTATAATCTGTTCTGATTATTTCTTTGCTGCTGCGGCTGCTGCCTGTGATGCACGTGTAGTCTTAACAGAGCAGAGGAGTGACTCCTTAGCTGTTACAACCTCGAGGTTCTCGAATGAGAGCTCACCAACCTTGATTGACTTGCCAAGGCCGAGTGTAGTAACGTCAACAAAGAGCTTCTCGGGGATAAGGCTGTAAACTGCCTTTACCTTGAGCTTGCGCTGGAGCTGAACGAGCTTACCACCGGCGCGAACACCATCTGCAAGACCCTCGAGTTTAACGGGAACTGCCATTACGATGGGCTTAGTTTCTGTCACCTCGTAGAAGTCAACGTGAAGAATGTTGTCCTTAACAGGGTGGAACTGAATATCTTTCATTATAGCCTTAACTGTAACGTCGTCAATTGTAAGGTCTACAACGTGAATGTCGGGTGTGTAAACGAGCTTGCGAAGGCTCTCTACTGTTACGTAGAATGCTTTGCTCACGGGCTTGCCGTTCTCGTCCTTAGCCTCGCCGTAGAGGCAGCAGGGTACTTTACCTTCGTTGCGAAGTGCGTTTGTTGACTTCTTGCCAACTGTAGCTCTTGATGAGCCGCTGATGCTTAATGTCTTCATTTTTTGTAAAATTTGTGTTACTCTAAATTAAGTTGATTCTCTTTTTTGCTTAATTCGCCATCACACGATGTCTTAAAAGCGGGTGCAAAGATACGCTTTTGTGTAGAAATATGCAAGTTGTTGCCACAAATTATTTACCGACGATTGATTTTTGTCTCCCGTCGGCATATATGATAGAATTTTATTTCTCTGTACTTTTGTTCGCGGCAATAAGAAACTGTTTAAATTTCTATAAAATATTTTCTTATAGAAACATAACTCGCGTATAATGTAAACTTATTTTCGAAAGAAATTTTAAACAGCTTCTAAATCAGTGCGTTTTCTGTCACTTTCTTCTTCTAATTTAGAAATCGATGTCTATTTTCAGTTCGTTTTCTTCCCCAGGTGCGTTCGTGGTTTCAGCCTCTGCTGTCGCTTCGTATGTGCGGGGCTGGTATTCGCCCTGTTCGGCAACAACGTAGCCTATGGCTTTTTGTAGGCTTGTTATGAATTTTTCAAAATCCTCGCGGTAAAGGAATATCTTGTGTTTTTCGAATGATACCTGTGCGTCCTCACCCTCTCCGTTTACTATCTTTTTACTCTCGGTGATTGAGAGGTACATCTCCTCTTTCCTGTTTTTCTTTACGTCGATGTAATAGATTCTTTTACCTGCCTTGATGGATTGGGAAAATACTATCTCCTTTTCATTCTCTCCGTACTTCTTGTATTCTTCCATAAAGATTTTTATTTTGTGTTAGTCAATAGTTTTGTTCAATATTTTTTTGTTGCGGGCATAGTATGTATCCGCGATTAACCGCAAATATGAAAAAATAAAATCAAAAATCAAGGAAAAAATAAGAAAATTTTACATTTTGTGTTACCTTTTTGGAAAAAAGTGGTATTTGGGGTAAATTTGCCCCCGTTTTTTTAGTGAGGAATATATGGCTATGGCAAATATGATAAATGTGAGTGGCGCTGTTGCGCGTGACGCAAGGGTGCGCCTGAAAGCTCCTGTTGATGTTGTTGTGGAGAGGGGCGAGCACGTTGCGGTTGTAGGTGTAAACGGCAGTGGTAAAAATCTGCTGGTGGAGTTACTTTTGGGACACTATCCATTGCGCGAGGGTAGTGTAGAGTACGACTTTTCTCCGTCGCTCACAAATGCTGTATATAAGAATGTGCAATTCATCTCTTTTCGTGACATTTATGGCTCGGCCGAGGTAGACTATTGTTACCAGTTGCGCTGGAATGTGCACGAGCAGACAGATATTCCCACTGTTGCCGATGTTCTTGGTGTAGACGAAGGCGTGCGGGAGTTATTGCAGCAGTTTGGTATCTTATATATTATGAATGAGCCAGTGGTTGCCCTAAGCAGCGGTGAGCTAAGGAAATTGCAGATTGTAAAGGCTCTTTCTTGCGGGCCGCGTCTGCTGATTCTTGATAATCCGTTCATTGGGCTCGATGCCGATGCACGCACTATGCTCACGGCGCTCCTCTCATCACTTGCTGTGAGTGGCAGTGTGCAGATTATGCTACTGCTGTCGTCGCTGGCCGATGTTCCGCAGTTTGTGGATAGCGTGATTCCTGTCGAGGATATGCGTGTGGGTAAGAAAGTCGCGCGCGAAAGCTTTGTGTTGCGTGAGTCCCAAAATAAGAACGTGGATAATGCTCACCTTCAGCAAATGCTGCTATCGTTACCTGTCGTGCAAGAGGATACGGTAGATGAGGTGCTCTCTTTTAATAATGTATCGGTAAAATATGGTACCCGAACAATACTTCGTAACATATCGTGGAAAGTGCGGAGTGGCGAGGTGTGGTTGCTCGGCGGTGCCAATGGCTCGGGAAAATCCACTCTCCTGAGTCTTGTGTGTGCCGACAATCTTCAGTCGTATGCCTGTGATATAACCCTCTTCGGGCGTAAGAGGGGTACGGGCGAGAGTATCTGGGATATTAAAAAGAGGATAGGATATGTCAGCCCCGAGATGCACCGCTCCTATTTGCGTAATCTGCCAGTAAAGGAGATTGTCGCGTCGGGACTTTTTGATACGATAGGTCTCTATCGCCGTCCCACAGAGGAGCAGATAGAGGCTTGCCGTTTTTATATGGATTTGTTCGGTATTGGGCATCTTGCCGAGGCTTCTTTCTTGCGTGTCTCAAGTGGCGAGCAGCGTTTGGCACTCCTTGCGCGTGCTTTTGTCAAAGACCCGCAGCTGCTTATACTGGACGAGCCAATGCACGGGCTCGACGATGATAACAAGGCAAGGGTAAAGGCTATTGTCGAGGCTTTCTCGCGCCGTCGGGGTAAGAGTGTCGTATTTGTGTCGCATTACGAGTGCGATGCTCCTTCTACTGTTACGCACAGGCTGGTGCTTGAGAAATGTATGTAACATAACATAAAAAAAGCTATAGGGTATTAATCATTGATAATTTTATAAAAAGAAGTAGGTTTTTTCTTGTCAGTGTCGCAATAAAGTGCGACCTTTGCACAAATTTTATGGAAAAGGTGTGCTGGTGGGCAGGGTGCTGCCCGTGGAGTACGTCTTTTCTATATCCTAAAAATAAAATCACAAACAGCGTTTTATGATTAATAGAGTTCTTATTCGTCTCAAGGTGGTGCAGATAGTATATGCGTACTACAAAAACAGTGGAAAGAGTCTGAAAGCTGCCGAAGATGAGATGTTTTTCAGTTTATCAAAGGCATACGACCTTTATCAGCATCTGTTGCTGCTGATGCCTGCAGTTACACATTATGCAGCCGACCGTATCGAATTCAACAAGACAAAGTTGCGTCCCACAGAGAGCGACCTTAACCCCAACCGTAAATTCGTTGACAATCTTTTTGTTGCGCAGGTGCGTTGCAATGAGCAGCTTGTGAAGTTCGACGAGAAGAGCAAGTTTAACTGGATAGATCATTCCGATTTCTTGCGCCGTCTGCTTGAGTCGATTGAGGCGAGCGATATATATAAGGAGTATATGGCCGATGAGACAACCTCGTATGAGCAAGACCGTGAACTGTGGCGCAAGCTGTACAAGGCATTTGTATTTGAGAATAAGGAACTCGACACCATACTCGAGGATATAAGCCTCTATTGGAATGATGATAAACCAATTGTCGATACATTTGTTTTAAAGACAATAAAGCGTTTCGAGCAGAAGAAAGGCAGCGCTCAGCTGATACTGCCCGAGTATAAGGACCTCGATGATATGGATTATGCCCGCCGTCTATTGAGAGCGAGCCTTGCCAATGCCGAGGATTATCGCAACCTTATGAGTGCCGCTACTAAAAACTGGGACTTGTCGCGAATTGCGTTTATGGACGTCATTGTAATGCAGATAGCATTGGCCGAGCTCCTGTCGTTCAATGATATTCCCGCAAGCGTGACACTCAACGAGTATGTCGAGATTGCGAAATACTACAGCACCCCCAAGAGCAGCTCGTTTGTGAACGGTATGCTTGATAGTATAGTAAAGAATCTCCGCCAAGAGGGACGGATAGAATAATCTTAAAAGAAAAAAGCAATAAGTAACTTATAAAATTTTTGATATATGAATTTCAGTCAGATTTTGGGTAGCCCCATTTTTATGTTTGTCATTATCATACTGATAATGTATTTTATGATGATACGTCCCCAGCGTAAGCGCCAGAAGGAGCTCGATAATTTCCGCAACGGTTTGCAGCCCGGACAAGATGTTGTTACAAGCGGTGGTATCTACGGAAAGGTAAAGAGCGTAGAGGGTAACATCATAAACGTAGAGGTAGCACACGGTGTTGTTGTACGTGTCGACAAGTCGGCTGTCTACGGTAGCAGCGATGTTGCTCAGCAGGAGGGCAGATAATATTTTGCTGATAGCAATTCTGTAATTCTTGTTTGTTGCAGATGCTATATATACACAGAACCGAATGAAAGGGAATTTGAGGCTGGTCAAGAGTGGATTTTGGTCAGCCTCGGTCTTTTCTTGTCTGTTGATGACGGGTTTGTGGCACAATGCAGTCGTAACAGGTCTGCCTGCCAGACAAAAATTACATAATTTATAGAACTTGCCTTGATTAAAAAAATGATGGATAGGACATTCAGAATAGCGGTTACAGGAGGTATCGGTAGCGGAAAATCGGTAGTATCGCGTTTGCTTTCGCTTATGGGAATACCGGTTTACGATTGCGACAGCCGCGCAAAGATGCTTATGGAGAGCGACTCTTTTATACGTCAAGGGCTTGTACGTATGTTTGGCGAGGAGTGCTATGATGTGTCGGGGCGTCTCAACCGCTCCTGGCTCGCATCGCGCATATTTGTCGACCGTGGAGCAATTGAGCGTGTGAATGCACTTGTGCACCCTCGTGTGGTAGCCGATTTTGATGCGTGGGCCGAGCAACAGCGTGTACCGATGGTTGCTGTGGAGACTGCCATACTCTTTGAGTCGGGACTAAACGAGGTTGTCGACAGGGTGCTGCTTGTGTGGGCCGATGCCGAGACCTGCATAAAGCGCGTGGAGAACCGTAACGGAATGACACGGCAGAGTGTGCAGAACCGAATGAACAACCAGATGTCGCTCGACGACCTTCTGCTGTTGTGCGACTACGCTGTGCACAACGATGGCAATGAACCTGTCTTCCCGCAGGTTATGGAATTTGTCGATACTATGAAAAGGACATTGACCGAGCGGAATGCTTAGTGCTTTCAGTTGTCGGTGGGGTATTGTTGAGGCTTTATCGGTGCATATTCACCAGTGCTGTTAGTGAATGGACCTCTATTGCCTCTCTTATAGATGAAAATGAGCACGAAAATTGGCTTTCAGATTCTCCCAGAATAATTATAAAAATTTTGAATTTAGACAACAATATTATATCTTCGCGTCGGAAAATGAAAAGAGCAGTGTCTGCTTTTTGTTAAGAAGAACATTTAAACAGATTCTTATAATATAAAAAATAAAATTTATCAATATGTTTGAAAGAGTTTTGACAATCTCCGGTAAACCCGGTCTTTATCGCTTGGTTTCGAGCGGTCGTAATATGTTCGTAGTTGAGGCAGTAGATGCATCGCACAAGCGTATGCCTGTATATAACAGCGACAAAGTGGTGATGCTCGATGATATTGCAATATATACCGATACCGAGGAGGTACCCCTGCGCAATGTATTTAAAGCAATATACGACAAGGAGCAGGCTGTGATTCCTTTCGACCTCAAGATGGCAACTCCCGAGGAACTTGTTGAGTATTTCGAGGGTATTATGCCCGACTATGACCGCGAGCGTGTATATCTTACCCATATAAAGAAGATATATGCTTGGTACAATATCCTTGTGGCAAACGGTGTAGTGGATTTTGTAGTTGAGGAAGAGGCTGCCGAGGAAGAGGTTGCCGAGTAAAATAAGTGATATTGTAGAGCCTGGTTTGTTTGTGAGCTCCGCCTTTTTTTGTGGGTACGTTTGCAAATAGGGCATATCACAAGAAAATTCAATATGTTTTTAGAAGCTGTTTAAAATTATTTATAGCGCCAAGTTTTTTATAGAGCAAAAAAACGGCGAAACTATCAGCTTCTATAAGAAACTATTTTTAGAAATTAAAACAGCTTCTTACTATGAGAAAGATTTTTCTGGCAGTTGCAATGTTTGCAATGGTAACAACAGCGTCGGCTCAAGGCTTGTCGGGCGTATTTGGTAAATTGTTCGGCAGCAGTTCTTCGGGTTCCGATGTTGCAAGTACAGTGACAAATGTTCTTGGCTCGTTGTTGGGCGAGGCTGTTCCTTTCTCCGAGAAACTGCTCGAAGGAACCTGGAACTATTCGGGTACAGCCTGTGTGCTTGAGAGCGATGCAGCCCTTGCCGATATAGGCGGTACTGTGGTTGCCGAGAAGGTAGAGAAGAAACTCGACGGCTATTTGGCAAAGGTGGGTGTAAAGGAGAATAAGTGCTCGTTTACATTTATCGGCAGCGACAGTTGTGTATTCAAGATTGGAAAGAATGAGATTGCGGGAAACTATACACTCGATGCCGAGCAAAAGAAAATTGTATTCTATTTCTATGGCGGACTCAGCTTTACTACTCACGTAGCATACAATGTGACGTCTATGAATATTGTATTCGATGCCGACAGACTGTTGACACTGATAAAAAATGTGTCGTCGAACGTGGCTTCTTCGGCAGGTGCAGCGGGTAGTGCTACCAGCGGAACTTCGCTTGGAACAGCAACGGCTACATTGGGCGTAATATCGTCTTTGTTAGATAGTTATGATGGTATGATGCTTGGAATGAAACTGAAAAAGTAAATATCGGTTATTTGATGTATAAGAACAGGAAGGTGTGTCTCTCGATGATGCACCTTTCTCTTTTTTTTGCACCTGTACTGTGCTTGCCTTGATAGTTGATGCTCTGTTGACTGAATATCTTAGTATTTCGGCACAGAATTGAAAATTGTTACTTGTGTTAACATTCTTTATGTTTGTGTGAGGTAGTCTATTTTTGACAAAAAATATGAATAATTGATGTTTCTTATCCCTATTTATATAAAATAATAACCTTTTGATAAATATTAATGGGGAAATAGTGCATAAATACAATAAAATGATGTAATTTTGTAACTTCAATTTTTTGATAGACTGCCATAATTGTAAATGATGGGCGGTTCTGTTATTTTTGTAGGTTGAATGAAAGAAAAATAAATATACAAATATAATGGAAAATAAAATTAAGGAATTAACCGAGAAGATTTTTAACGAGGGTGTAGAGAAAGGTAAGAACGAGGCAACCCGTTTGATTGAAGAGGCACAAAAGAAGGCCGAGGCAATTGTGAACGAGGCACGTGAGAATGCCGCTGCTATTGTGGCACAGGCACAGAAAGATGCCGAGGAGATTAATGCCAACACCCGCTCGGAACTCAAATTGTTTGGTGCACAGGCTGTTGGTGCGCTTAAATCGGAGACTGCGAATATTGTAACCGATACAATAGTAAAGAATGCAGTCAAGGAGGCGCTTGCTGGTGATGCACTTAAGAATATTCTCGTAAAGATAGCCGAGCGCTGGAGTGCCGACGAACCTCTTGTAATCTCTACCTCAGAGGCAGAGGAACTTAAGGCCTATTTTGCTGCAAAGGCAAAAGGACTGCTCGACAAGGGTGTGAAGATTGAGCAGGTGAACGGTCTCAAGACTTCGTTCTCGATAGCTCCTGCCGATGGTTCATATAAAGTTAATTTCGGTGAAGCGGAATTTGAGGCTTTCTTGAAAAGTTTCCTCCGTCCACAAATTGTAGAACTATTATTCTGATAAACAATGGGTAACTACTACTGCCTTGTTGCCGGGCTGCCCGATGTGGCTTTTGATGGCGGCAAGGTGCATTACTCTGTCGAGAAATTCTGCGAAGAGATATATCCGCAGCTCTCCTCGAAAGACGCACGCCTTATTGATCTCTTTTTCCACTCAAGGGACAACGAGAATATCCTACAAATGCTCAAGTATGGTATGGAGACAGAACTCCAGCATAAAGGAGCATATACAAGAGCACAGTTGGCCGAGATAATTACAACGGCTAAGGAGGGTGACAAACGCAACGGCTGTGTTCCTGCATATATGTACGATTTTCTCGAGTTCTACTTCGAGAATGTTGAGAAAGGCGGTTATATGTGGAGCGACATACTCTCGGCGCACTACTACGGGTATGCAATGTCGGTGCGTAACAAATTCCTCTCGGCTTGGTTCGAGTACAACCTAAATGTGAACAATATACTGGTTGCATTGCTCGCGCGTAAGTACAAACTCAATGTATCGGAGTGTGTTGTTGGAGACAACGCTGTTGCCGAGGCACTGCGCACTTCCAATGCAAGGGATTTTGGTTTGGCGGGCAGCGTCGACTATCTCGATGCTCTTGTGCGTTTGAGCGAGGATGACCAGCTTCACGAGCGCGAGCACCGTCTCGACGAGATGCGTTGGGCTTGGCTCGAGGACAACTCGGCATTCAACTATTTCAGCGTAGAGAAACTCTATGTGTTCCTGCAAAAGCTCGATATTATAGAGCGTTGGGCGATAATGGACGCCGACAAGGGAATGGAGCAGTACAACAGTATGATAGAGGAACTTAAGAGCGGTGCGGTATTTACCGATGCGATAAACAACGAAAATAAGTAAGAATAACATATATAATATGGCAACAAAAGGAAAAGTAACCGGAGTAATAGCAAATATGGTGCTTTTGGCCGTGGACGGCCCTGTAGCACAGAACGAGATTTGCTATATAAAGACCGGTGGCGACCGTTTGATGGCAGAGGTCATAAAGATAAACGGAGCCAAAGTGTACGTTCAGGTATTTGAAAGTACAAGACGTTTGAAAATAGGCGAAGAGGCCGAATTTACAGGACATATGCTCGAGGTGTCGTTGGCACCTGGAATGCTCTCCAAGAACTACGACGGATTGCAGAATGACCTCGACAAGATGGAGGGAGTATTCCTCAAGCGTGGCGATTACACCAACCCCCTCGATGAGGAGAAGATATGGCATTTCCAGCCGCTTGTAAAGGTTGGCGACAAGGTGGGCGCAGCAGCGTGGATAGGAAGCGTCGAGGAGAACCACCAGCCTCTTAAGATTATGGCTCCTTTTGGACTCAAAGGAGAGTGGAGCGTCAAGAGCATTGTTGCCGAGGGCGACTATCGCATTACCGATACAATTGCGGTTATAGTTAACGCCGAGGGCGAGGAGAAGCAGCTTAATATGATTCAGAAGTGGCCCGTGCGTGTGGCTATGGAGGATTATCGCGAGAAGCCCCGTCCCTTCAAACTGTTGGAGACAGGTGTGCGTACAATAGATACAATGAATCCCATTGTCGAGGGTGGAACAGGATTTATCCCCGGCCCCTTCGGTACAGGAAAAACTGTGCTTCAGCACGCAATCTCAAAGCAAGCCGAGGCCGACATTGTGATTATCGCAGCTTGTGGTGAGCGTGCCAACGAGGTTGTGGAAATCTTTACCGAGTTCCCCGAACTTGTCGACCCTCACACAGGACGCAAGCTTATGGAGCGTACAATCATCATCGCAAATACATCAAATATGCCCGTTGCGGCACGTGAGGCATCGGTTTACACAGCAATGACAATTGCCGAGTATTACCGTGCTATGGGTCTCAGAGTGCTCCTTATGGCCGACTCTACATCGCGTTGGGCGCAGGCTCTTCGTGAGATGTCCAACCGTATGGAGGAGCTTCCCGGTCCCGATGCCTTCCCTATGGATATTTCTTCAATCATTGCCAACTTCTACAGCCGTGCAGGATACGTTTATCTGAACAACGGCGAGGCTGGCTCAATAACATTCATCGGAACAGTGTCGCCTGCTGGAGGTAACCTCAAGGAGCCCGTGACCGAGAATACAAAGAAGGTTGCACGTTGCTTCTATGCCCTTGAGCAGGAGCGTGCCGACAAAAAGCGCTATCCAGCCGTAAACCCCATCGACTCATACTCAAAATATATAGAGTACCCCGAGTTCGACAACTATATAAGCTCGCTCATAGGTGAGGGCTGGCTCGAGATGGTTAACGAGGCAAAGACACGCCTGTTGCGTGGAAAAGAGATTGCCGAGCAGATTAACATTCTTGGTGACGACGGTGTGCCCGTGGACTATCACGTGACATTCTGGAAATCGGAGCTCATAGACTTTGTTGTCCTACAGCAGGACGCTTTTGACGACATCGATGCTGTTACACCGCTTGAGCGCCAGCAGGCTATCCTCAGTATGGTGACGGATATCTGCCGTTCCGAGTTTGATTTTGAGGAGTTCCTCGAGGTTACCGACTTCTTCAAGAAGATTATCAATCTGTGCAAGCAGATGAACTATTCCGAGTACAAGTCGGAGACATACAACAACTATGTTGCACAGCTTCAGGAGCTGGTGGCAACAAAGAAGATTGCTTAACCATTAAAACCATAACAGACTATGGCAACTGAAGCTTTTCAGAAAATATATACAAAGATTAATTCAATAACAAAGGCTACCTGTTCGCTCAAGGCTACAGGCGTAGGCTACGACGAGCTTGCCACTGTAAACGGAAAACTTGCGCAGGTGGTAAAGATTATGGGTGACGAGGTTACACTTCAGGTGTTCGAGGGTACAGGTGGTATCCCCACAAATGCCGAGGTGGTGTTCCTGGGTAAGGCGCCTACGCTCAAAGTGAGCGACCAGCTTGCAGGACGTTTCTTCAATGCGTACGGCGACCCCATCGATGGCGGTCCTGCAATTGAGGGAACCGAGGTTGAGATTGGCGGTCCTTCGGTGAACCCCGTGCGCCGTAAGCAGCCTTCGGAGCTCATTGCGACAGGTATTGCTGGTATCGACCTCAATAACACATTGGTGACAGGACAGAAGATTCCCTTCTTTGCCGATCCCGACCAGCCCTACAACCAGGTTATGGCAAATGTTGCGATGCGCGCCGAGACCGACAAGATTATCCTTGGAGGTATGGGTATGACAAACGACGACTACCTCTACTTCAAGCACCTCTTCTCGAATGCAGGAGCGCTCGACCGCATCATCTGCTTTATGAACACCACAGAGGACCCTGCCGTTGAGCGTCTGCTTATCCCCGATATGGCACTTACCGCAGCCGAGTATTTTGCTGTGGAGAAGAATCAGAAGGTGCTTGTGTTGCTCACCGATATGACAATGTATGCCGATGCGCTCTCTATCGTATCGAACCGTATGGACCAGATTCCCTCTAAGGACTCTATGCCCGGTTCGCTGTACTCCGATCTTGCGAAAATCTACGAGAAGGCAGTGCAGTTCCCCTCGGGCGGTTCAATAACCATCATTGCCGTGACAACACTCTCGGGTGGCGACATTACACACGCTGTACCCGACAACACAGGATATATCACCGAGGGACAGCTCTTCTTGCGTCGTGACAGCGACATCGGTAAGGTTATTGTCGACCCCTTCCGTTCACTCTCGCGTCTAAAGCAGCTCGTTGCAGGTAAAAAGACACGTAAGGACCACCCTCAGGTGATGAACGCGGCGGTACGTCTTTATGCCGATGCTGCAAACGCAAAGACAAAGCTCGAGAACGGTTTCGACCTTACTCCCTACGACAGACGTACTCTCGACTTTGCAAAAGAGTACTCCGACAAACTTCTTGCGATTGATGTCAACCTCAATACAATCGAGATGCTTGATGTAACTTGGGGTCTCTTCTCCAAGTACTTTGTGCCCGAGGAGGTTAACATTCGTCAGGAACTTATAGAAACCTACTGGAAAAAATAATATATAAGCAGAATGATTGCATTCCAATATAATAAGACATCGCTCCAGCACCTCGAAAAACAGCTCAAGATGCGACAAAGGACGCTCCCTATTATAAAAAGCAAGGAGAGTGCTTTGCGTGTCGAAGTGAAAAAGTGCAAGGACGAGATGGAACTGCACGACGAGGAGTATGCACGTCTGCTTGAGCAGTACCGCGACCTTTTTGTGCTGTGGAACGAGTTCAACCCCTCGCTCGTAAAGACGGGAAAGCTCTCCATAGGACGCAAGAAAGTGGCAGGAGTAATGGTGCCCGTGCTCGAAGATGCCGAGTTTGTGGTTGCACCTTACAGTCTCTTCGGCTCGCCCAAATGGTTTGCCGACGGAATTGAGTTGCTCAAGAAAATGGCAATGACAGCCATCAGCCGCGACCTTCTGAACCGCAAGCTGCGTCTGCTCGAGGTTGCACGAAAAAAGACAACACAAAAGGTTAACCTTTTCGAGAAAGTGCAGATACCTGGCTATCAGGACGCCATAAGAAAGATCAAGCGCTTTATGGAAGATGAGGAGAACCTCTCGAAGTCGTCGCAGAAGATTCTGAAATCGCTCTTGGAGCAAAGAGAGGAGGTGACAGTATGATAAGCAAAATGTTTAAAGTTACCACGCTTGTGTATCATAAGGAGTACGAGAAATTCCTTTATGATTTGCGCAAGGCTGGTGTGGTACATATCGAGCAATGCAAGAGCGGTGCAGCCGATTCACCCGAGTTGCAGCAGATGCTTGCCGACTACAACCGCTATATGAGATTGGTGAAGAGTCTTGAGAAGGTTGCCGACAGCAAGGATACTGCAACAAACTCCAATGGAGCAGCCGATGCTGCCGCACGCATCGAAGAGATGTTCGCAAGGCTCGAGCGTATGAAGCAGGCGCTTGCGGCAGTTGAAAAAGATGTTGCCACAATGCAGGTGTGGGGTGAGTTCGACACAGCGCTCGTTGAGCGTTTGCGTGGCGAGGGTTATGCCATCGATTTCTATCAGACATCGGTACGCGCCTTCGACCCTCAGTGGGAGCAGGAGTACAATGCTGTGATAATTGCCCAAAAGTCGTCAAAGGTATATTTTGTGACGGTGGCAAACAGTTGCGATGCCTCGTTCCTTGACGCAGAGCCTGTTAAGCTGCCTTCGCAGTCGCTTTCGGCACTTACTGCCGAGGAAGAGCGCCTGGGTGTAGAGATTAAATTGCTCGAAGAGCAGATAGCCTCTCTTGCAATGGAAAAGCTACCGTCGTTGCGCGCAGCAATGCACGAACTTCAGCAGAATATGGAGTTCAAGCGCGTGGTACTGGGCGGCGAGAGACTGGGCGAGGAGAAACTTGTGCTGTTGCAGGGCTGGGTTCCCGAGGAGGACAAGACCAAGTTGCAGTCTATGCTCGATAACGAGCCTGTATTCTACGAGATTACAGCGCCTCAGCCTGGCGACGATGTGCCTGTTCGCTTCAAGAACAATGCTTTCTTCCGCCTCTTTGAGCCTATATGCGAGCTTTATATGTTGCCCAAATACAATGAGCTCGACCTTACTCCGTTCTTCGCACCTTTCTATATGCTGTTCTTCGGATTGTGCTTGGGAGACATAGGTTATGGTCTTGTGATTTCTATTGCAACAGCAATAATGCTGCTGTTTATGAAAAAAGGTAACAGTATGATAGGCTATGCCCGCCTGGGACTCACCTTGGGACTATCTACCGTGCTTTGCGGTTCACTCACAGGTACTTTCTTTGGCTTCAATATGTATGAGTGGAACATTCCGTTGCTCGACTGGTGGCGCGACAATGTGTCGTTTGCATATATGAACCCCGAGACTGGTAAGCTGAACGATCCCAACGATATGCTTTTCAATTTGGCATTGATTTTGGGAGGCATACAGATAGTGTATGCTATGTGTCTTAAGATTGCCAACCAAATTATACAGCTTGGTTTCAAGTATGCCGTTGCTACAATAGGCTGGCTCGTTATAATTTTGGCTGCGGTGGCAATGATGTTCCTTCCTGCTATACCCAAGAATGTGGTATATGCCCTCTTTGGCATTGGTGGAGCAGCAGCATTGCTCTATAACTCTCCAGGAAAGAATGTATTTCTTAATATAGGTCTTGGACTGTGGGACGCTTATAATATGGCAACTGGACTATTGGGCGATATGCTCTCGTATATCCGTCTGTTTGCGCTTGGTCTTTCGGGCGGAGTGCTTGCGACAGTATTCAACAATATTGCAGTGCAGATGAGTCCCGAACAACCTGTATTTGGTGCGATAGTTACAATATTGATATTCCTATTCGGTCACAGTTTGAATATATTTATGAATACGCTTGGAGCATTTGTACACCCCATTCGATTGACATTCGTGGAGTTCTTTAAGAATGCAGGATACGAGGGTGGCGGTACAGCTTACAAGCCTTTCAAATAAGAGAAAATATAAACTAAATAATAACTTAAAAAAACAACTATTATGATTTCAATGAATTTATTGCTTGCTTACATTGGTGTAGCATTTATGCTTGCTCTTGCAGGTATCGGTAGTGCATACGGTGTTACCATTGCAGGTAATGCGGCAATTGGTGCTTACAAAAAGAACAGTGCGGCATTCGGTACATACGTGATGTTGACAGCTCTTCCTGGTACACAGGGTCTTTATGGTTTTGCAGGATACTTCTTGGTTGCAGGATTGCTTACTCCCGAGATTACTGCAATACAGGCAGCTGCCGTGTTCGGTGCAGGATTGGCTCTCGGTCTTGTAGGTCTTTTCTCGGCTATCCGTCAGGGACAGGTTTGTGCCAATGGTATCAATTCGGTAGGTCAGGGTGTAAACGCAACAGGTATCACACTTACATTGGCTGTGTTCCCCGAGCTTTATGCGATTGTTGCACTTGCGGCTACCTTTATGATTGGTGGTGCAGTAGCATAAATAAGAAAAGATATTTGTTGTAATATTCGAGATGAAATAAGGATATATAGACGAGGGTGTCAACAAATTATGCTGATGCCCCCGTTTATGGATATTATTGAATAACAACGTTAGAAACAGAAACTTTAATAGCTTCTAAATGAAAAAACAAATGATGCTCCCCGACTATCTTTTCGAGATTAGCTGGGAGGTATGTAACAAGGTGGGCGGTATATATACAGTTCTCTCTACAAAGGCTGAGACGCTGTCCAAAATAGAGAGTATAAATGCCGTTTACATTGGTCCTGACCTTTGGGAAGGAAAGGAAAATCCTTTATTTACCGAGGATAAGCGTTTGTGGAAAAAGTGGCGCAACAGCATTGTAGATGAGAAGTTCAAGGTACGTTGCGGACATTGGGAGATACCCGGCCGTCCCAAGGTGATTCTTGTCGATTTTGACGAGTTCTTCGGCGAGAAGGAGGAGTTCTACTATATGCTGTGGGATAATTTCAAGGTAGACTCGCTGCACGCGTATGGCGACTACGACGACTCGGTGCTCTTCGGCTACGCGGTAGGACGTGTGATAGAGAGCTTCTATAAGTTCCACCTCAGCGAAAAGGATAATGTGGTTGTTCAGGCACACGAGTGGCAGAGCGGTAGCGCGGCACTTTATCTGAAGAAAAATCTTCCTGCTGTGGGAACAATATTTACAACCCACGCAACAAGCATAGGACGCTCAATCGCATCGAACGGAAAGCCCTTGTACGACTTCTTCGAGGGTTATAACGGCGATCAGATGGCCGACGAGCTGAACGTACAGTCGAAACACTCAATCGAGAAACAATCGGCTCACAATGTCGACTGCTTCACCACAGTGAGCGAGCTCACAGCAATGGAGTGCAAGCAACTCATTGAGCGCGATATTGACGTTATTCTTGAGAACGGTTTCGAGGAGGATTTTGTTCCCACAGGAAAAGAGTTCGACAAGCGCAGAGCCGAGGCACGCGCCTTGCGTCTTCGTGTGGCACGCGCCCTTACCGGCAGTACAATTTCCGATGACGCTCTTATCATAGGTATCGGTGGACGTATGGAGATGCGTAACAAGGGTATTGATATGTACCTCGAGACAATGGCGCGACTCAATGCGTGCGAGGAACTCACTCGCGACGTCGTTGCCTTTATCGACGTTCCCGCTTGGTCCGATTATGGTCGTGGCGACCTCCAGAAGCGTCTTGCAACAACCGACCAGGAGTGGAATACACCGCTTGCCGACCCTTATCTCACACACCATCTGTGCAACTTCAACGACGATGCAATAGCTGTGTCTATCCGTCGTATGGGGCTTGCCAACTACGATGGAAAGGGTCGTGTCAAGGTAATTTATGTACCCTGCTACCTCAAGGGTAACGACGGTATTTTCGACAAGGACTATTACGATATACTCATCGGTAACGACCTCAGCATATACCCCTCGTACTACGAGCCTTGGGGATATACTCCGCTCGAGAGTGCTGCATTCCACATTCCTACAATCACAACAAACCTTGCAGGCTTTGGTTTGTGGGTGAATTCGGTACTCGGTCGCAGAGGCACTTTGAGCGATGGAGTAGAGGTTGTTGAAAGAAATGATAGCAACTATTTCGATGCAGCCGATGTAATTACAAAAATTATTTGTAACTTTGCACAAATTTCCGACAAAGAGGTTGTCGAGCGCAGACAAAAAGTCTCTAAACTTGCCGAGAAAGCTCTTTGGAAGCACTTTATAAACAATTACTTGCGTGCATACGATTGTGCTTTGAAGGCGGCTTCGGATAGGAAATAAAGAAACGAAAAAACTCAACACTTCATCCTGCTACGGTTTACAATCGACGGTAGGGTGAATGTAGTTTTGTGTAAAATTATAGAAAAACAATAACCATATATTAAAAATATGATTGCAATTAGTAATTCAAATCAACCCGCTTGGAAAGCGATTAATGTAAAATCTTACATCCCCGAGCCTCTTGTGAAGCTCGATGAATTGGCACACAACCTCTGGTGGGAGTGGAACCACGACGCTAAGGATCTGTTCCGTATGCTCGATGCAAAACTCTATGAGGAGTGTGTAGAAAACCCTGTTCTTTTGCTCGAGAAATTGGGCGTAGAGAAGCTCGATGAGCTTGCAAAGGACAAGAATGTACTTAAAAAACTCGATGAGGTATATGCGCAGTTCCGTGCTTATATGGACGTTAAGCCCAACGCAGAGCGTGCTTCTGTAGCTTACTTCTGTATGGAGTATGGTCTTTCACACGTACTCAAGATATATTCGGGTGGTCTTGGTATTCTTGCTGGTGACTACCTCAAGGAGGCTTCGGACTCAAACGTGGATATGTGTGCAGTAGGTTTCCTCTACCGTTACGGCTACTTCTCGCAGTCGCTCTCAATGGACGGCTCACAGATTGCCAACTACGAGGCGCAGAACTTCAATACACTTCCCCTCGACCGTGTTTACGAGGCAGACGGCATCACTCCTATGGTAGTGAGCGTTCCCTTTATGGACTACTTTGTACACGCTAACGTTTGGAGAGTGAATGTAGGTCGCGTATCGCTCTACCTTCTCGACACAGACTTCGAGATGAACAGCGAGTTCGACCGTCCTATCACTCACAAGCTCTACGGTGGCGACTGGGAAAACCGTCTCAAGCAGGAGATTCTTCTCGGTATCGGTGGTATGATTATGCTCGAGAAACTCGGCATCAAGAAGGACATCTACCACTGTAACGAGGGTCACGCAGCACTCTGCAACCTCTACCGTCTGACACAGTACATCAAGGAGGGTTACAGCTACGAGGAGGCACTCGAGATTGTTCGTTCTTCGAGCCTTTACACAGTACACACTCCCGTGCCCGCAGGTCACGACTACTTCGATGCTAACCTCTTCGGTAAGTATATGAAGGGCTATGCTGCACAGCTCAACATCACTTGGGACGACCTTATGAACCTTGGCCGCATCAACGCTGGCGACAACACCGAGCGTTTCTGTATGTCAACATTCGCTTGCAACACTTGCCAGGAGATCAACGGTGTGAGCCGCCTCCACGGTAAGGTGTCTAAGGATATGTTTGCAGGCATTTGGAAAGGTTACTTCCCCGCCGAGAACCACGTTGGTTATGTAACTAATGGTGTTCACTTCCCCACTTGGGCAGCACGTGAGTGGAGAGAGCTCTATGACAAGCACTTCGATGCAAGCTTCATTGGCGACCAGTCTAACGAGTCAATTTGGGAGGCTATCCAGAATGTATCGAACGATACAATTTGGGAGACACGTGTAGCTCTCAAGAAGCGTCTTATCGAGCACATCCGTAAGGCATTTAGCGAGAACTGGCTCAAGAACCAGGGCGATCCTATGCGCATCGTTGACATCGTTAACAAGATTAACCCCGATGCTCTTGTAATTGGTTTCGCACGCCGTTTTGCTACTTATAAGCGTGCACACCTTCTCTTCACCGACCTTGAGCGTCTCTCTAAGATTCTTAACAACGAGAAGCGTCCCATCATCTTCCTCTTTGCAGGTAAGGCTCACCCCCACGATGGTGCAGGTCAGGGACTCATCAAGCGTATCATCGACATTTCACGTCGTCCCGAGTTCGTAGGCAAGATTATCTTCCTCGAGAACTACGATATGCAGCTTGCTAAGATGCTCGTTTCGGGTGTTGATATTTGGATGAACACACCTACACGTCCTCTCGAGGCATCGGGTACATCGGGCGAGAAGGCTCTTATGAACGGTGTACTCAACTTCTCGGTGCTCGACGGTTGGTGGTGCGAGGGCTACAAGCCCGGTGCAGGTTGGGCGCTCAAGGAGAAGCGTACATACCAGAACCAGGAGTTCCAGGATCAGCTCGATGCTGCTACAATCTACACTCTCCTCGAGAGCGAGATTCTTCCCTTGTACTACAACCGTGGCGACAAGGCTTACAGCGACGAGTGGGTACAGTACATCAAGAACTCTATCGCAGGCATCGCACCTCACTTCACAATGAAGCGTCAGCTCGATGACTACTACAGCAAGTTCTACGGTAAGTTGGGCGAGCGTTACCATCACCTCGTTGCTAACGACAGCAAGGTTGCTCGTGAGCTCGCAGCTTGGAAAGAGGCTGTTGCAGCTAAGTGGAACGAGATTGAGGTTATTTCGGCTGAGCGCGATACAAACGTTGAGGCTGGTGTCATTAACGCTGGTAACAAGTACAGCATCACCTTCAAGGTAGACGAGAAGGGTCTCGACGACGCAGTGGGCATTGAGCTCGTGACACTTGCAACAGACAAGGACGGTCGCGACTATGTATTCTCGGTTCAGCCTCTTGAGGTTGTTAAGCGCGAGGGTGACATCTTCACATTCCACACCGAGTATGTGATGAACAACGCAGGTAGCTTCAGAATCTGCTTCCGTATGTTCCCCAAACACGAGGAGCTTCCTCACCGTCAGGACTTTGCATTTGTTAAGTGGCTTGCTTAATAGAACTGCAAACGAATATAAACAAAAAAATCCAGCAGAAAAGCTGGATTTTTTTGTTATCTATGCACTTGAATCCAATTCACTCACATTATCAATAAGAAAAAATCAAATCTCTTTTTAATTTCTATTACTGTTAATTAAATACAAATAAGATTCTTGTTTGTTTATATGTGATGAATTTGAGTTACCTTTGCGTAATTATTGCAAATTTAATAACAGACAAAACTTATGGGCAAGAGATATACAAAAGAAGAGGAGAAGATAAACTCTTTGTCGCACGCTATTGGAGTGGTGATGGGAGTAGTGATATGCGCGTTTTTCATTATCAAGGGAACTGTCAATGGCGATGCCGTGACACAACTCAGTCTGTGGCTGTATATGTTTGGAGTAGTGAGTTCCTATCTTTTCTCCACGCTCTATCATAGCGCTCCTGCCGATTCGCCCAAAAAACAGTGGCTGCGCAAGTTCGACCACGCGGCAATATATTGGCATATTGCCGGAAGCTATTCGCCTGTCACTCTTATCGTTATGCGCGATGCTGACTATTGGGGGTGGGGTATCTTTGCTTTCTGCTGGCTCTGTGCTATTGTAGGCACTTTTCTGAGCCTCTTCTCGCTCAAGAAACACAACTACATCGAGACTGCCTGCTTTGTGCTTATGGGGCTTGTGATACTTGTTGCAATAAAGCATTTTTACGTCCGTGTAGACGGTTGGACATTCTTCTGGGTACTTGCCGAGGGTGTGAGCTACATAACTGGTGCAGTGCTCTACAGTTTCCACAAGGTGAAGTATATCCATTCGGTGTTCCATTTCTTTGTGCTGCTTGGCGATGTCTGCCATATTATTGCAGTGTGGAAGATTCTGCAATGTGTGGGGATAATATAAGGCAAGGCTTTGTAACATTCAATTATAAAGGTAAATTCCGTCGAGGAGTTTACCTTTTTTATTTATGGGGGTAAGGAGGCATAGAAAAAGTTATGCAACAGCAATAAAGAAACATACGTTTTTGAATATAAATAACGGTGAAATGTGAACTGCACTGTAAGAAAATATTTCTTAGAAATTAAATCGCCTTCTAATCCTATAATTTTTTTCTCAGTCCAAATGTTAAAAAAATGCGGTTGTGTCGGAAAATTGAATGATGCTCACAATTATTCTCTCTTGAAAATGTAATAGTGCCTGTGGTTTCTACCGTAGCCAAGGATTTTGCTGTACGGTGCTGTTTTGTTTTGCGTCATTGGCCGATTGTTGAAAATGTTAAAATAAAAATTTTTTAAAACAAAATTAATTTTTGTCTGTTAATCTGTGGAAAACGGCACTTCGAGGTTATATATTTGTGAGAAAGCAGTGTCAATTATTTCTAAATGTAGTAGGGGTGATGCAGTATCTTTTATTGGCAAATAAAATTAAGCAACAATATAGCAGTTGACCCAAATATCATTTGTCATTTTTCGGGCAAGCCCTCAACAACACGTCTGAGCAAAGCGAAGTATCTCTTTTTTACGTGATTTTGAGATCCTTCACTTCCGTTCAGGATGACAAGTCCGCGAAGAAAGTGAGCTGCGGGTCAACATCTATATTATTACCTAAAATTAAGCAGCTTCTTATTTATAAACCATTAACTAAAGTTATTATGATTAACGAGAAAGTATTGAACCGTCTGTTCGAGAGCTTCGAAAAGACAATCCAGGAGAGTGGCAATAGGTGTATGCGTATTAGCGACAGGGCTGAGTTCTTGCGTAAGGTGTATGAGAACGAACTTGTGTATGACGGCTTTGTAATTATCGAGTCCGACAAGCAGAGAGGGGTGTTTTACGTAGACACCGCAGAACTTTTGGGTGCACAAGGTATGTACCGAGCACAGCGTCCGCTCAAGAAGAGTGATTTTGACTTACCTTCGAGCGTTCCACCGCTTAATACTGCTGTGGCCGATGCAATAGATATTCTTACTAAGGAGTAACCCCGTCGGTTTGCAATAGGGGCTATTGTGGCAGCTTTTTATAGTATCACATTGCTTTCCTTATAGTCTCGCTTGTAATGTACGCAAAATGACATCAGTAAAAGATTGCTTGTCAAATATCTATATGCAAATGCTAATAGACAGGCAACTTTTGCTGCTGTTTTATGTGTTCATTAGGATAAAATTCCTCTCCTTATCTTTTATTGTCAAAAGAAAATAATAATTTTGCGGTTGTAATAGAAAAGCAACCATCGTCTATCCTCAAAAATAGATTAACACCTATGGCAAAAGAATTGATACTTATAAGAATAACAGGAGAGGACCGTCCAGGTCTTACAGCCTCCGTGATGTCAATCCTCTCGCGGTACGACGTTACAGTCCTCGATATTGGGCAAGCCGACATTCACAGCACGCTCTCTTTGGGTATCCTTGTGCGTGTTACCGAGGACCGCTCGGGACACGTGATGAAGGAACTGCTCTTTAAGGCAAGCGAGCTCGGCGTGAACATCAAGTTCTTCCCCGTCGATGCCGACGACTACGAGGCGTGGGTAAAGCGCCAGGGAAAGAACAGGTACATTCTTACACTGCTGGGACGCAAGCTGTCGGCCGAGCAGATTGAGGCTGTAACGCGACTCATTGCCGACCAGGGACTGAATATAGACTCCATACGCCGCCTCTCGGGACGTATTTCCATTGCCGAGCCCTCGAAGAACGTGCGCGCCTGCATAGAGTTCTCGCTTCGTGGCACTCCGCGCGACCGCGGTTTTATACAGTCGGAGCTGATGCGCCTGTCGAGCGAGATGGGAATGGACTGCTCGTTCCAGATAGACAATATGTACCGCCGTATGCGCAGGCTCATATGTTTCGATATGGACTCAACCCTCATACAGACCGAGGTTATCGATGAGCTTGCAATGCGTGCGGGTGTGGGCGACAAGGTTAAGGAGATTACCGAGAGGGCGATGCGTGGCGAGCTCGACTTCAAGAGCAGCTTTGCCGAGCGTGTGGCGCTGCTCAAGGGACTCGACGCATCGGTTATGCAGGACATTGCCGAGAAACTGCCTATAACCGAGGGTGTCGACCGTCTGATGTACGTGCTCAAGCGCTACGGATACAAGATTGCAATCCTCTCGGGCGGATTTACTTACTTTGGCGAGTATCTGCAAAAGAAATACGGAATAGACTATGTCTATGCCAATGAACTCGAAATCGACGAGAATGGAAAGCTCACGGGCCGTTACCTGGGCGAGGTTGTCGACGGACGTCGCAAGGCCGAGCTGCTGAAGCTCATCGCGCAGGTGGAGAAGGTGGATATTGCACAGACAATTGCCGTGGGCGATGGTGCCAACGACCTTCCTATGCTCAGCGAGGCTGGATTGGGTATAGCATTCCACGCCAAACCGCGTGTGGTGGCAAATGCCAAGCAGTCGATTAATACAATAGGTCTCGACGGAGTATTGTACTTCCTTGGATTCAAGGACTCTTATCTCGACGAGAAGGGTAGGGAATAAGCTCTTTTCTGCTGTCCATAGCAAAAAATCTCCTGCAAACTTTTACGCTTGCAGGAGATTTTGCTATGGGATTGAATATAAACAAATGTCTATCAGTATTTCTTTAATGTACCGTCTATGTAGCCTTTGAATTCCAGTGTGCTGGCATCTTCGGTGAGCATATACAATTCGTATGCTATTGCGCTGGGCTTGTATATCTTCTTTAGGTTGCATACGGCGGAGCCAGTCTTGGTGTCGTAGGTGTTGATGTAGCTCCAACGGAAAACGAATGATTCTGTCTTATATCCTTCGGGGGTATCGGGGTTCTCCTTTTCTTCGGTCCACATAGATACTTTGCCGTACGATTGCGACTCTTCTTTGGGGAATACGTTAGCCATATTCAACTGTTCGTCGTCGGTGTAGTAGAATACTAAGAATGCTTGGTTTTGCAGGTATATGTCGGTGTAATCGGCTTTGTCAATCTTTGCTTCCAGGATAATAAGTTTTGTTTCTTCTTGGGCGTATGTCAGACCCGATGTGAATACAAGTGCAAAAAGCAATAGTATGATTTTTTTCATAATGTCGGTGTCTTGTTTTTTTTAGAATGTGTTGGTTTTGTGTGTAAAGTCGCGTTAACCCAGCAACGGGTTAACGCGACTTGTTTGTTGCCTGTGTCTTTATTGGCTGTGGTCGTTGTTCGCACCCCGCGTGGCACTATCTTCGTCAGTGCTGCACGCGACTAACTGCTCAAAAGGTTGCTCGATAGTTGTTCCCATTGACCCAATCGCATTTGTTACGCAAGCGCCACCCAAGCGGTGCTGCCTTCGCCAGCACTACGCTTGACCAATGGCTCTCCGATTGGCTCGATAGTCGTAAAAAACGCAGTTTTTTACTCCCACTCGACTAGAACTGTTAATTTGTTGCTAATTGTTTTGACTTTATTATCAATACTTTAACACAAATTTTTGTCCTTAATTTATCGAACTGGTGTCAAGAACTGGTGTCGAAATATTTGTTATTTTTCTGTTTCTGATTTTTCCATTTCAATTTCAACGACATCTGTATCCCACTTACAGCATTTGCCTGTACCCAAATCAATAGCCCAAGCTAATATGTTAGTAAGATTTATGATAGACACAGGATTGAATGTTGCATCAAGTGTAACTGGAGTGTTTTTGTATCCATCTTTTTTAGCAATCAAGGTCTTGTTAGAAAGTTTTTTTCTAACTTTAATAGTAGTTGTTCCGCCTTCGGCGATTTCGCCAAGTTTTTTACCGTTGTCGTATATTCGGGTTTCAGGCATTCCCATAAATGTTATGGGCTGTTTGCTAGGTGTGAATAATGTGCCACAAGAAGACAAGCATAATACACAAGTTAACATTAATAGTACTTTTTTCATAATGATTGAATTTATAGTTAAACATAAGTTAAGCTTGCTTGTTTAGGTCTTTTGCTTAACTATAAAAAAGAAAAGCGCAGACTCCCGTCATACGCAGTCTTGGCTCACCACAAGCCATAGTTCTATATGTGAAAGTCTGCACTGAAAGTGCTTACTCTCAATAGAACTACTGTTTTGCTCGTTGTGTTCCGAGGTGGTGATTCAGACTGCCTTGAGCAAAAATCATATGTCTTGTACTCGGATTAACCCGAACACGTTGCAAATATATCAAAAAAACTAAATATTTGTTGCTTTTCCTCCTATAATTGATTATATTTGCCAATAAAAATTGAGTTTGTATGATTCTATATATAGGAATAGAATATATTCTTTTATATGTAAATTTGTGAATAATTACTAATTAAACATTAAATAGTTTTTTAAATACAACAAATTCGTTCCTTTGATTGTATATTAGTAACATAAAGTTGCCAAGCTTTGTTTTTGCATAATTTTCATATATAATAAAGTTATGAAAAAATCATTTTATAGAACAGATTATCTATTTGCTACGAATTCTTTTATAATGGGAATTGGTAGTATTTTGAGTGTTTTTTCGTCATATTATACCTTTAACGCTTCAAGGTCTTCTTTACAAGCTGATAAAACAGCTATTGAATCTGATTTTGGAACAATTGGAATGGATATATATAAATCTTTGGAACTATATAAATGAGTGAAAAATGTCAAGTGATAAACCGCATAATAATTTAGATAGCGAAACTAATAATAAAGAAAACCCTGTAGAAGTTATTCTTGAGGCTGTACCTGAAAATAAAAAGGAAGAAGTCAAAGAAGCCTTAATGATAATAAGAAGTGAAACGTATTCTGGGCCAATACCGCCGCCAAAAGCTTTGGCAGAGTATGAGCAAATACAACCAGGTGCAGCAGATAGAATATTGAAAATGGCTGAGAAACAACAAGACCATAGAATGTTGCTTGAAAAAAAAGCTATTTTTGGTCAAGTTGAACAAAGTAAAAGAGGACAAATCTTTGGTTTTATTATAGTTTTCTTGTGTGTGGCTGTTGCTGTATTTTTTGCAATAAAATTTGAAATGTTAAAATTTGCCGCTACATTTCTTTCTGTAACAATGGTTATATTGCTTGGATTGTTTTTAAATGGCAAAAGTGAAATAAAGAGAGACCTTAAAAAGAAATCTAAAGACCAAGATGTATTATAAAAGTTATTGCTCCTAGCTTAGCCAGGAGCAATAACTTTTATAATGAAAACTCTCTTTTTACCCTTTGAACTGTACTAACGCTAACGCTTGAAAGCCACGATTAAGTGAGTGTAAAGAAAATTTATTTGCTTTGCCAAGCGGTAATGGGTTCGTGAAAACAAAGTTTTGCAGTGTTGCGTACAGAGTAACCTCGTTTGAGCAATGAAATAACCTCTGCTTTTTGAGGGCAGAGGTTATTCAAATATGCTTAAAAAGGGGTTTTTATTACTCCCACTCGACTAGAACTGTTAAATTATTGCTAAAATTTTTAACTTAATTATCAATACTTTAACTCTAATTTTTGCCTTGTAAAATGGCAACTGGTGTCAAAAACTGGTGTCAAAGAGAAAGTTTGCTATTCATTATAATTGTCAGTAATTATTTGTAGTTATTTTATTTATTCAAAACAAATAAATTGTATTTTTGCATTAAATGTAAATTTTATGGCACATATTGAAATCAAACCTGATTACACAAAAAATCCTAAATGTCATTTTTGTAAAAAGAATGATGCTGTGGAGGGAGTTGAAACAACTCGTAAATGTTTTTATTTTGAAAAGGTGTTTCATCTTACTGGAGTATATCATAAGTATACATATAAGATGGTAGATGTGTTAGTTCCATCTTGCAAAGAGTGTGCAAAGAAAGACGCTAAATTGAGTGGTATTGTGTTAATTTTATCGTTATTAGTGTTTATTGCTTCTGTATATGTGATGAGTGGAGTGTTTGCAGATACTGATAATGTTGAAAGAAATTGGAATAATGTTTTAATAGCTTGTTTGCCTTCTATTCTTATTACTATATTAAGTTCTGTAGTGTTGAATTTTATTATTCGTGTTGTATTTGAACCCAAAATTGGATTGGAAACCTTTTGTGATGACTATGCACCCATAAAAAAATTAAAGTCTTTGGGCTTTGAACCACGTGATGAAGCGCCTTCTCCTAAATATTCAGGTATAAAAGCTAATGAACCTTTAGACGCTGAAAAAATGAATATGACATTACAAAATATAGTCAGCAATGATGATTGCCTTATTAAATTAAAATCATAAGTTATTGCTCCCGGCTTCGCCAGGAGCAATAACTTTTATAATGTAAACTCTCTTTTCACTCTTTGTACTGTACTAACGCTTACGCTTGAAAGCTACGATTAAGCGAGTGTAAAGAAAATTTATTTACTTTGCCGAGCGGTAGTGGGTTCGTGAAACAAAACTTTGCTGTGTTTCGTACAGAGTAACCTCGTTTGAGCAATGAAATAACCTCTTTGTATTCCTCTTTCTTGCGCTCTGTGGTTTTTACACTGCCTTTCTTGCGACCTAACTTTCCACCATTGGCAATATAACTATCTCTGCCCGAATTGAGTCTGTAAACGATATATGCTACTGGTGTCAAGAACTGGTGTCGAAATGGTTATTTGTATACTTCGTAAATTCCAAATAGTTTGAATGTTTCTGTAATCTTAAAACCTTGTCTTTTGTTGCAACAGTGATTATTTGTAAAATATCTCCAAATTACATATGATGCAATTTCAAGTGAATATGCAGATGTGTCAACAAAAAACAAATAGCTTGCGTATTTTGTATTTGTTGGTATTAATGATATGGTATTGGAATCCCTATCCTTTGACCATTTCATATATGTTATAAATTTTTCTGCATTTTTCTGGTATAAAAAATCTGTAGTGTAATCGCTAATATGACTTGCGTCCTCAATAAAATAAGTTACGACTTTATTCTTATGGTAAGTTATTTCAGGACGAGGGCAATAGTCTTCTATTAAACTCTTGAGGATTTTTGTATTGTTGTCTTTGTTAGTGTTGTTCTTAGATGGTATTATATCTGACAATAACCAACTTGAATTCTCTTTAATAATATCCCAATTATCATCTATAATTTGGGCAATTTGTTTAACTGTGGTTTGGTCATATTCAAATGTGTCAGAAATTAAATCATAAAAACGGTATGTGTTTATATATATGAAATATTTGAAAGGATACCATAAATGGGAATTTTCATCTAAAAACAGATAAAGGAAACTGCCGTTGTTGTTTTCTAAAAAGCGTTTTTTGCTTTGATATGTTTTAAATGATATTGTTTTTTCTTTTTTAATGGAGTGCAAGAGTGCATTACAGCTCATTTGGTATTTGTCTTTTAAATCATCTGTGATTTCGTTTATAATTGAAGCATTGTATTTGCTTAATAGAATTTCATAAAAACTTTCCCAAGATGGTGTTTCTTGGTATCCGTTTTCATTAGGCTGTATAATTTCCTCATACGCTAAATAATCAATGTTTACATAGCGTTTGTAGTATGCTTGCTTTGTGAATTTTATGTTCTTGGTTGAAACTGTTATATATCCATCATCAACAGTTACATCTGTCATTGGGACACTAATGTTGGGGTTGATATTATCGGTTTTGTCCCAAACTAGTATCTCTGAATCATCTGAAACAGTATGTACACCTATTCTATTTAACTTTTTGAAGAATGCTCTTATACCTCTTATGTGTAAATGTTTAAGTAGGGTGTCGTTCCATTCTCTATAAATTTTATCTATTGATTTTCTTTTGTATTGAGCATCCATTTGTTCGGAAATGCTGTTCAGTAAAAAAGATAAATCATTATAGGGGACAAAATGGAATCTGTTGGGTATAATCTCTCCATCCTTGTTGTATTCAGGTGCGATGTGAAAGATGTGTTCAATATCTTCAAGCCAAGATTTGTGAACTTTGTGAATTCTTGCTGATTTTAAGTAGAATTCTCCTAATGTGATTTTTCCATCACTTATAACAAAATCAGAGGCTTTGTAATCTTTCTTCCAAAATAAATTATCAATGGCATTATGTTGGTTAGTATCATTAGATAGTAAAGGAGTATCTGTAATTTCAGAAAAGAAATAACTGATTAATGGGTGTACCTCTTTAATCAATCTTCTGCGTATTCTTGTTGGCTGCGAACTTTTTTCTGCTTTTTTTATTATTCTATTATAATCTTCTATTTGAAATTTCCCTTTTGACTTTATCAAAAGAACTAATTTATCAACATCTTCAACCTTTTGAAGATGAAACGCAGAGTAAGGATTTTCTTTTGCCATACGCAATCAATAAATAGAATTCTATTTAACAAATATAGTGCAATCTAATAATATTACAGAATAAATTTTTGATAATTCTTTTAATGTTACCGAGATTGGACTTTTTGTATATAAACAAAGTTGTTGCTCCCGGCTACGCCTGGAGCAACAACTTATGAATGAAATATGCTTTGAAATTAAATACCAAACTCTCTCTTTACCCTCTGTACTGTGCTAACGCTTACATTTGAGAGGGTTGCTGTGTTTCGTACAGAGTAACCACGCTTCAAGAATGAAATAACCTCTTTGTATTCCTCTTTCTTCTGCTCTGTGGTTTTTACACTGCCTTTCTTGCGACCTAACTTGCCACCATTTGCAATGTAACTCTCACGCCCCGAATTGAGTCTGTAAACGATGTTAGAACGCTCTATGTTCGCCATTTCTGCAAGAACTGTTACCATTATGCTGGCGATTGGATTCGCCTCTCCTGTGGCGTTCAGGGTGTAAATGCCAAGGTTTTGGATATATACAGATACTCCCGCTTCGTGCAACATTTCAAGCGATTTCAATACTTGCAAGGTGGAACGACCTAAACGACTCAACTCCGACAGTAGGATATAGTTAACCTTGTTTGCTATACAGTAGTTGATGCACTCCATAAGGACAGTCCTGTTCTCGTTCTTGGTTGCTCCGCTTATGTGTTCTTCGTATGTTCCTACAATGCTGTAGTCGTTGCTATTGGCGAAGCGTGTCAAGTCCTCTATCTGTCTTTGGGTGTTCTGTCTGTCGTTGGTTGATGAAACTCTTGCGTAAATAACTGCTGTACTCATATTGCTATCTCTTTAATTCACTGGCTAATGTACCAGGAAAGTCCTGCTCCTGCAAGCTCCAGAGTCAAAAATATCAAAGAAAATTTTGAATACAGAAAAACATATTTTTTTTGATTGAATACAGATTTATTTGAATACAATTAAATATTGAATACGGTATAAAGAGGATATATATAAGATTGGATTTATTTTCAACTATTTACGAAAAATATGTTTTTTTCTTCATTACCACCCTTGTAAGAAAATGTAAGATTTTATATTACAATAAGTGGTTTTATTATCAATATGTTATGTCTATATATATGTAATGGCAAGGTAGTTTACTAATACCTTGCCACGCAATTACAACAGTTCTAAAATACTGTAACTCTTTCTTCCGTTCTTGTCTTGGAAACGCAGAACTCTGTCGAGGAATGTCATAAAGAAAAACAAAAGACAATCCTTGTCTAAAAATATCTTGGGGCTGTATGTTATCTGCTCCCTTGTAAAAAAGTCTTTGAGAACATCGCTGTTTATCCTAACCTCTAAACGATACAGTTTCTTTGGGTTGCCCTTGTTGTCTAAAATGTATTGTTTGTGGCTCTTGCTCTCAATCTCTCGTTTCTTGTTGTAAGCGTTGAGGCTGATGTTCTTGTTCTTCTGTGCCACCAATACGCTGTACTCCTTAATTCTGTCGAGGTTGCCAACGCCAATATAGAGAATATCCTCAATAAGTTGTTTCCTGTCTGTGATTTTGGTGCCGTTCACTATAGGAGTGTAGTCCTTGTTCCGTATCAGTTGGATAAGTTTCTTGGGATAATTGCAACTGCTGTCAATGGCGATGTCCCAATGAGTGAAGTTGTTAAACACAAGTCCTAAAGTATCTTCTATGTATTCGAGGTGCAACAGTCTGCTGTGTTGCCAATCGTGTTTTAGGTAGAATTGCTTATTTTCTACTTGCAACCATACAAACGACTGCATAGCCTCATCGGTGTCTGCTTTCAATCCCCATTGTAGCGTGCCGAAGACTTGCTCTGTGAACTCTTGGAAGGTGTTGTCTTTATAGTCAAGATAGACTATTTCATAAATGTAGTTAAAGTGAGTGCCTTGCACTTGCCTTAATCTGTACCCCCATTCGGGGTGTTCAAATTCTTCTGTTGGATTATCTCTTAAAATGTTTAGATAACTGTTTTCTGCCAATGTATAGCAGATTTTCAACTTGTCAATAATTGGTGTAATTTCATTTTTCATTACTTTTAAAATTATTACTCTTATTAGTTCTCTCTTGCCATACAGTTCTCATTGCCTCTGCTATGGCTTGTTTGTGCTGTGGGCTTTTGCGTAACTTACGCATCGCTTGGCTAATTCTCTTGCGTGTAACACACTCTTTTTTCTCCCACGCAACACCATTGAAATTTTGTGTTTTGTCTGTTCATTCATAGTGTTATCCTTTTTACTATAAATAGTAGGTAGGTTGAAAAAATGTAGAATTTTTTTCAGGAAAATTTTACAGACAAAACAGTTCTTTAGTAGATAGACTCTCAAAACGGTTTCCTCAAAGGGGTTACCTATCTTGCAAATGCTTGAGCTACTATCCTTGCGTGTTCATCTTTGTTTACCTTGATGTATTTGAGGAAATTGTCCTCTGTGGTGTGTCCTGTGATTGCCATAATACTAATGCTTGGAACACCTTTGAGATACATATTTGTGGCAAACGAACGCCTTGCAGTGTGATTCATAACGAACTCATATTTGGCACCGTCGTTGATGATTGTCTTTCCACCCTTTACACGGGATAGGGTAGTCCTTTCGTTGATGTTGGCAAGTTTAGCACACAGACGGATATGTTTCAAGCAATGTGTTTTGTCCACGCTTTTTGGGAAACTGCCTCCGTATTTAGTGAATATCTCCTTAACCATTGGGTGCATTGGGATAACGACAGTTGCGTTTGTCTTGCGAGTGTGGACAACCATAGTGTCGTTACTCCTTATCTCTACATTTGAGAGGTCTTGCCAATCGCCAAAGCGTAGTCCAGTCCAACAAGCGACAATGAACAGGTCCCGTGTTTCCTCTACCTTTGCTTTATTGCCGACAACTGCCTTGACCGCCTCATCTTCAAAGTTGATAGCGTACAAGCGATTTATTTCTTCCTCTGTGAGATAGATGTTTTCAACATCTTGGCATTTGGTGGTGTAGGAGTGATAGCACTTGTCTATCTCAATGTTGTTAAGTTCTGTCTCTTTCAACCACGCCTTTATTATGCTGAATGTACTTGCAATGGTGTTTGCTGAATACTCTTGTCCCAACAACCAAGCAGTCAAGCGTTCTTCAAGGCGATTCTCAAACAGTTGCCAAGTAAAAGCAAGGCGATTGTCGTTGCAGAACTCTTGCAAGCGTTTCAAGGCGTTGCAATGGTTGTAGATTGTACCGCTGACTATCTTGCGTTGGGTTGTCTTGTTTACCATTTGCTTTTTGCGTTCAATGTAGTCTTGTATGAATGTCAAAGGTCTTTTCTTGATGTCGGTTTCCTTGCCATTGATTTTGTTCTTGAGGTAGTGCTCAAAGTTCTCTTTCGTGTGTTCAAGTATGCCCTCTGTGATTGCCTTTGCGTATTCATCGCAGTAGGAGAGTATCTGTTTCAGTTCCTTGTTCACTCCTTTATTATAGCGTAACTGAACTGCTCCAATGCTTGTGTCCTCTGTTGCCTTTTCGCCTACTTGTGTTCTTGTTGTCTTTAACCAATACTGTGGCTCAATGAGTAGTTTAGTAAAGACTCTTGCTCTTTGCTTGTCGATTGTAGTTGTCAACCAAATTTGTGATTTGTTGCCTACAGATTTGAGATTGAAATTGACTCTCATAGTAAATTTACGGTCTATATAAAAAATATTTTCTACCATATAAAAACTGTTTTTGACTCATTATTTTCTAAAGTATATGGGTGGCATATAGAAAAGTCAAGGGGCAAAAGCAATTTTTTTTAATTTTTTTTCAAAGGTATCTGGAAAATCTCATTTGCTCAAATGGTGGCAACTGCTACTGGTGTCAAAAAGTGGTGTCAAATTACATTTATTAACATTTCGATTAAAAATGCCTCTAGAACACTCTGGAGGGTGTGTATATAAAGCAACCGCCTCAATACGAAATGTATTGAAGCGGTTGTAAGTTGCTTGTTTTATGGTTTTTATCATTGACAAGGCTCGTTGTTCGCAACCCGCACGGCGTGATTTTTACCCACGCTTCGTGCGACCTTTTGCTACTCGCCTTGTCGATAATTTTTGCCTAATTTGGGGCAAAAATTATTCCCATTCAATTGTTGCGGATGGTTTTGGTGACATATCGTAGCATACGCGGTTGATGTTTGGAACTTCAGCGAGTATGCGGTCTGTAATCTTTAGTAGGATTGGCCACTCTATCTGCTCGATGGTTGCTGTCATTGCATCCACTGTATTCACGGCACGGATGATTACTGGCCAGTCGTATGAGCGTGCATTGTTGCGTACACCAACTGACTTGAAGTCGGGCACTACGGTGAAGTACTGCCATACGGTTTTGTCAAGGCCTGCGTTCTTGAATTCTTCGCGCAGAATTGCGTCGCTCTCGCGCAATGCTTCAAGACGGTCACGTGTGATTGCACCGAGGCAGCGTACGCCAAGACCCGGGCCAGGGAATGGCTGGCGGTATACCATGTCGTATGGCAAGCCGAGCTCGAGACCACAAGCGCGAAC
>JAFZIA010000034.1 GCA_017554605.1 Bacteroidaceae bacterium | reverse complement strand
CCTCGAAAAATAATAAAACTTTCCAATCTTGCATTGCGCCAAAATAGGCTGCACTCGCCGAAAAACTGCAAGTAAACTTGCGTTTTGCTCGTTGGCACTATTTTTGACCTATAAAAAACTTAACGATATAAATTTAAACAGTTTCTTATACAGTTTCTCATAATTATTAATACTTTGGCACGGTTTTTGTAAGAAATCTTATGTAAAAATTCTATGCAAAGAGCACATATAGTTGTATCTTCGCAACCCTAAAGAATTGACACGATTATTCACAAAGTGGTACACCCAGGAAAGTGGAAGAAGAACTGCAGCAAGGAAAGCGGGTCGTACCGTCAAAGATTGATTGAGGAGAAAGAATTTATGAAGAATGAATTTTCGCAAAAGATTACAGAAATCTTGTCACTCGGCAAGAATGAGGCCAACAGGCTGCATTGCAGGACAATATGCCCCGAGCATCTGCTGCTGGGCATAATGCGTGCAAAGAGCAGCGGCACAAGAAAGATTTTCGACACTCTCGATGTAGACATTGAAAAAGTCATCAACGACCTCGAGCAGCATATTAGCCAGAGTGTGGCTGTTACAAGCGAGGCAACAAACGAAATTGAAATGAATATGGACGCAGCGAAAGTATTGCGCTTCACCACCCTCGAGGCCCGTAACC
Organism: Bacteroidaceae bacterium; assembly: GCA_017554605.1. Classification (GTDB taxonomy): domain Bacteria; phylum Bacteroidota; class Bacteroidia; order Bacteroidales; family Bacteroidaceae; genus HGM04593. The sequence goes on along the minus strand of JAFZIA010000034.1, from coordinate 8,015 downwards.
TCAAGGAAGATGCCGACGCGGGACAGATGCTGCTCCTTGGAATATTGAAAGACGAGCAGAATGCAGCATCGGGCATATTACGCAGCAACAATGTGACATACGACCGTGTGCGCGAGATTATAAACAACAGCCGCAGTGACAACCAGCCTCGGAGCGGCTTCGGCTTCAACGACTACGATGAGGAGGAGGACGACCGCCCTATGCGCAACGATGCGGGCAACACCACTGCCGGCAACAGCAGTACTGCAACCAAGCAGGCAAGCTCGTCAAACGACACACCCGTGCTCGACAATTTTGGTGTAGATATGACAAAGGCAGCCCGCGAAGGCCGTCTCGACCCCATTGTGGGACGCGAGAAGGAGATTGAGCGAATATCGCAGATTCTGAGTCGCCGCAAGAAGAACAACCCCGTACTCATAGGTGAGCCGGGTGTGGGAAAATCGGCACTTGTCGAGGGACTTGCACAGCGCATTGTGGAGCGAAAGACCTCGCGTCTGCTGTTCGACAAGCGTGTGGTTGCCCTTGATATGACAGCCGTTGTTGCGGGAACAAAGTACCGCGGACAATTCGAGGAGCGTCTGCGCTCTATACTCACCGAGCTCGAGAATAACCCCAATATCATTCTCTTCATCGACGAGATACACACCATTATAGGTGCAGGCTCAACACCTGGCTCAATGGACGCTGCAAATATCCTTAAACCAGCACTTGCACGTGGCGAGCTGCAATGCATAGGCGCAACCACACTCGACGAGTACCGCAAGAGCATCGAAAAGGACGGAGCACTGGAGCGCCGTTTCCAGAAAGTAATTGTTGAACCCACAACAGCAGCAGAGACACTTACAATACTAAGCAACATAAAGGACCGCTACGAGGAGCACCACAATGTCATATTTACCGACGAAGCGATAGCCGCGTGTGTCAAATTGACAGACAGATATGTGACAGACCGCTGTTTCCCCGACAAGGCCATTGACGCGATGGACGAGGCCGGCGCCCGCACACACATTGCAAACATAAGTGTTCCCGCCGAAATTGAAGAGCAGGAGAAACTCATTGCAAAGGCAAAGCAGCAGAAGGACGAGGCTGTAAAAGCGCAAAAATTCGAGCTTGCAGCAAGCCTCCGCGACGAAGAGAAACGCCTCACAGCACAGCACAAGCAGATGGTTGATGAGTGGGAAAAGGAGCTCCGACGCAGTCGCAAGACTGTAGATGCCGAGGATATTGCACGTGTGGTATCAATGATTTCGGGCGTACCAATGCAACGTATGGAACAGGACGAGTGGAGCCGCCTGAGAGGAATGCAGCAGGAGCTCAACGGCAAGGTCATTGCCCAGGAGACAGCAATTGAGAAGCTGTGCAAGGCAATACGCCGCAGCCGTGTAGGATTGCAGAATCCTGCAAAGCCCATCGGCACATTTATGTTCCTCGGTCCGACAGGAGTGGGAAAGACACTGCTTGCAAAAGAACTTGCCAAGATTATGTTCGGCAGCAGAGACGCAATGATACGAATAGATATGAGCGAGTATATGGAGAAATTCACAGTGTCGCGCCTTGTGGGAGCGCCTCCGGGATACGTGGGCTACGAGGAGGGCGGACAGCTCACCGAGCGTGTGCGCCGTCGTCCCTACTCCATTGTCCTGCTCGACGAGATTGAGAAGGCTCACAGCGACGTATTCAATATGTTGCTGCAAGTGATGGACGAGGGCCGTCTCACCGACAGCTACGGCCGCACAGTGGACTTCCGCAACACGGTGATAATAATGACCTCGAACATTGGAACACGCGAACTAAAGGACTTTGGAACGGGCGTGGGATTTGCCCGCGAGGAACGTGCCGGAAACAAGCAATACTCACGCGAAGTTATACAGAAGGCACTCAACAAGAAGTTTGCTCCCGAGTTCCTCAACCGCGTGGACGAGATAATCAATTTCGACCAGTTGGGTAAAGAGGCAATAACAAGCATTGTGGATATTGAGCTTGCAGTCATAAGGAGACGCATCGAGGAGCTTGGATACAGCATCGTCCTTAGCGACAGTGCAAAAAGCTTCCTTGCCGACAAGGGTTACGACATTCAATACGGCGCACGCCCGCTCAAGCGTGCATTGCAGACATACATAGAGGACGAGGTATCGGAGCTACTGCTCGACGGAGCGCTGCACGAGGGCGACAGCATCACTGTCGACTACGAGACAGGTAAGGAAAAATTGACATATACCGTAGAACACAATGGATAAGGAACAGAAGCCCATAACCTATAGGTACAAAGAGTGCGAACGCCTGGTAGACAGCGCGCAAGGCAACCGTGAAGTTGTTACAGGCAAACTGTACGAACTACTTGAACGTGGAAAGGTGTGCTTCGACAGTGGTATCAGTTTCGAATATGATGCACTGTGTTACTTTACGCACGTACTGGAATACACAACATATTCGCAGGAGCACGAAAAATTCTTGAAAGAAGAATTCCGCGAGGTTGCACGCGAGGCATACGAATATCTGTGCTCACTCTCGGGGTGCGACAGCGACGAGGTTTGGGAACGTAGTGCAATGGAACGCTCGTACTACAAGCATCTGTTCGAATAAAAGAAACAACAGTAAGCGACAAAAAAAAGCTCAACGGCCGTTGAGCTTTTTTGTCGCATATATACGCGGGAGTATTACTCGGGAATCATACTCACCTCAATCATATTGCCCTGCTCAAGAATGTAGACAAGGAATTTGCGTATATCCTCTTTTGTCACGCTCTTCACAAGCTCCTGATAATTTGTGTAGACGTCCTCATTGTCGAAGTAGTAGCGATAAAGGCGGTAGCTCCAAGAACCGTTCTCCTTCTCGGCCTCGTCGAATGAACGCAACATATAGCTGCGCACCTTTTCTATATGCACCTCCGAGGGACCCTCCTGAGCCATCTTCTGCAATTCGCGCACAACAATTGCAGCAAGCTCCTCGCGGCGCTCGGGTGCCATATTGAACGAAATGCTCAACTGGAACTCACCCTTGGGATATTTGCTCACCGAGCCGCCTACGCCCACTCCGTATGTACCGCCCTCTTTTTCGCGAATTTCTTCGGTATATACGATGTCGAGTATCTGGTCGAGGAAGCTCATAAGCAGGCCGTTCTTTTGTGTCCCCTCTATACTGCCCGAATATATGATAGCTTCGGTACCGGTGGGTGTCTCCATCTTGTTCCTGAAATTATTGCGGTACACTCCTGTGCGAATATCAACGCCGTCGTCCATTATCTCCTCCATTCGTCCGCCTGTGGGAAGAGCACCTATATACTGCTCTACAAGCGGTTGGAGAGAAGCAAGCTCCACGTTACCCACAATCACGAATACAAAATCGGAAAGGTCGCTCACGCGGTCGTTGTACATCTCCATCATACGGCCGTAGTCCACGCTGTCAATATCCGACGCGAGGATAGCCTTGGCACGGGGGTGGTTATTGTAGAGCGCCACCTTCATTGTATCCGAGAATGCTGTATTGGGGTTGAGGTTACGGTCCTTGAGGCGGTTTTTCATACGGCTCATATAGCTCTCGTATGCCTTCTCGTCCATACGCGGTGCTGTAACCTGCAGATAGATGAGCTGGAACATTGTCTCAAGATCCTTAGGAGAACAGCCTGCCTCTATGCGGTCGTATATGTCAGTTGCCCACACGCGCGAGGTTGCGGTGTTTCCTGCAAGTTTCTTGCCAAGCATCGTAGCGTCGAAATTGCCGCAGCCGCCCATAGGAACGACATTGTTCATAAAGGCTATGTTCAGCCTGTCGCTGTCGGGATAACGGTTGGTTCCGCCATTGCTGTATCCAGCGAGTGTCACCTGGTCGGCGTTGAAATCGGTGGGCTTCACAACCACTTTTATACCATTCTCAAGCGTCCACACGGTAGAACCCCATACACCCTCTTCGCTCTTTGCAACCTTGCAGCCCTGGGGCAACTGTGCCAGCAAAGGCTCGTCGCTTGCATTGTCCACGTAGGGCGCAACCTCCATTTGGGGCAACGCAGCCAACAGCATTTCAATATCGCTCTTTCCGGGATATACAACGCCCTCTTTTTCGGGTGCATACGATATTGCCACACGGTTCTCCTCGGTGATGAGCATAGGAATGACACGGTTCACCTCGTCGAGTGTGATTGAGGTATATATCTCCTTGGAAAGCTCATAGTCGGTCTGAGGGTCGAGCATAGCCTCGCTGTTGAGGAAGTGCTCCACACAACCGTTCACATAGTAGTTGTTGTCGCGTTTGTCGCGCTCGGCATACCAACTGTCGTTCGAAGAAAGATACGACGCCTTTACGCGGGAAAGCTCAGACTCGGTAAAGCCATAGCGGCGTGCACGCTCAACCTCGGTAAAAACAAGGGGAATGGCCTGCAAAATCTGCTCGGGCTTGCAGGTAACAGCTATTGTAAATGCTTTCTTCATTGCGGTAAGGACGTATCCGCCATAACCTACACCTGCCGACATATAAGGAGGATTCTCCTTGGACGCCTTCTCGCCGAAGCGCTGGTTGAGCATTCTTATCGCCATACTGTATATTGCCGACTGGCGGAGATACTCCTTGGTGTTGAGTGCCTCACGCGAGGGAGCATCGTGCTTGAACATCATCTGCAGGCTGTAGTTCTGCTGCTCCTTGTCGGTTGCCTGGGCAAATATCATCTCCTTGTTGTCCTCCACGGGGTAATATACGCGCTCAGCGGGTTTCTTTGCCTTTTTGATTTTTGAGAAAATCTTGCGCACCTTCTTTTCCATCTGGTCTACGTCAATGTCACCCACAATGATAATTCCCTGAAGGTCGGGACGGTACCACTTCTCGTAGTAGTCGCGGAGCACCTGGTGGGGGAAGCTGTCAACAACCGACATTATACCAATGGGCAAGCGCTCGCCGTAACGGCTGCCGGGAAATACCTGAGGCAACACCTGCTCGGTCATACGCATTGAAGCGCTTGTACGCTGGCGCCACTCCTCGTGTATCACGCCTCTCTCGCTCTCAATCTCGGCAGCGTTGAGCAGAAGTCCATCGGCCCAGTCGTGCAGAATCCAAAGACAAGAATCTATCGCGCCCTCCACCGTCACGGGCACATTATTAATGTTGTACACAGTCTCTTCAATAGAGGTATAGGCATTGAGGTCGGCACCGAACTTGACACCTATTGTCTCAAGGTAGTTTATGAGCGACTTTCCGGGAAAGTGCTTTGTACCGTTGAAGCACATATGCTCAAGGAAGTGCGCAAGACCGCGCTGGTGCTCCTCCTCCTGTATTGAGCCCACCTTCTGTGCAATGTAAAAATCGACTTTTTTCTCGGGCTTGGCATTATGGCGTATATAATACGTCAGGCCATTCTTCAGTTTACCGATTCTGAAGCTCGGGTCTACCGGCAACTGTTCGCCGGCCTCCTGTGCAAAGGCTGGAACTGCCACAATCAATGCCAAAAGCAGCATTGATGCTTTTTTGATTAAATTTCTCATTGTTTTACTTTATATTTACTATTAGATTTTTCTTTCCCAAAGAGAGGATATATACTCCTCGCGGAAGCTCCACTGTCAGGCTCTCCTCCACAACACACTCCTTTACTCTTGCTCCGTCGGCAGTGTAAATGTGCAGTGTACCGTTATATCCGCTCACCTGCAGTCTGTTTCCCTTTACACCGACGGTGCACTCTCCCTGCTCTATGCCGCCGACAGATGTAGAGACCTTGAAATATGCATAGAATGTAAAGTTGCTCAGTACATTTATCACAGCATCTTTGCCTGCTCCCTGAAGGGGAAACTCCAAGCCTCCGTCGTCTATTGCCCAATAGTCGAACTCGTAACCCTGGTCGGCAACAGCGTGTATCTCCACTATAGTACCCTGCTCAACCTGTTTCCTTGTGCAGTCCTTGTCATCGTCGATGTGGACCTTGCCGCCTTTTCCGGCACAATAGAGCTCTATTGTAAATTTCTTGCCAGTCTCAATCTTCTCGAAGTTTGCTACATACTGCGCAGAAGCCTCTACTGTAATTGTCGTAGCGGCCGAGGTTGATATTACAGCACCGTCCAGCGTCCAGTTGAGGAAATTGTATCCGTCGTGGGCAATCGCGTAGAGTGTGAGTCTGCTGCCCTCCTCGGCTTCGACAGAGGTCACTCCCTCTTTGCCGATGTATACTTTTCCATAGTTGCTTTTATTCACGCTTACGGTGTATCTCTTTACCTCGGCTTTTTTCTCGAAGTTCGCAACATACTCTACCGATGCGGTTGCTGTTGCAACATATACTGCATTGGTGCTGACAGTAGTGCCGTCAACGCTCCAACCTATGAAACTGTACCCTTCGTGGGCTGTTGCACGCAAGGTTATGAGGCTGCCCTCCTCGACTGTCACCGAAGAGGCATTGTTTACCGTTGCCGTTCCGCCCTCTGTTGCCGAGACGCTCACGGTGTATTTCTTTGGCTCGGCTTTTTTCCCGAAGTTTGCAACATATTCAACCGATGCAGTTACTGTTGCAGTGTACACAGCATTAGTGCTAACAGTAGTACCGCCAACGCTCCACCCTGCAAAATCATATCCCTCGTTGGCTGTTGCACGCAGAGTTACGATAGTGCCCTCTTCAACTGTCACCGACTGTGCATCGTTCACTGTCGCCGTTCCGCCCTCTGTTGCCGAGACGCTCACTGTGTAATTCTCAAGAACCCTGTCGGGACGCAGATTGAAATAGGCCTGATGGGAATCGGCCTTGCTGTAGTTGTCACCATCGAAAGGCTTCATCGCCGTGAGTTGAAAATATCCGTTGCCGTTACCGCCCCAACCCCAATTGAAGTGATAGTAGCCATTGTCGGTGTATCCGTCGAGCACAAAGATATGCTTTGCATCGCCCGAGCCGCTTCCGCTGTTCGTGGCAGCGTATGGCACAGGACAGCCGTTGTCGAGGCTCTCTTTTATGAGTCTCACCCACTCGGTGTCACCCACCTGCCAACGCTGTGTCTTTCCCACATCTACGTAACCGAATTTTTTTGCAAGCGTCGAGCTGTTGTGGTTACCGCCAGTATTCGAGGGGCTGTACTCCACCATATAGGCAAAACCCAGATGCATCATCAGCGCTGCCACCTCATTTGCTTGTGCATCGGTATAATTGCCCGAAGTGTACTCCATCAGCATCTCGTCCCAATTGTATGTATGGGACGATATATCCACCGCTTCGCCCGTAATGGGGTTATATACCTTTCCTGTTCCGTGTACGGGCCATTTGTGGTATCTCATTACAATTGCAAAAGCAGTGGGAATGCAACCCGTGAGGCATCGGTAGCCGTTCTTTATGGGACACATTCTGTTGAAAGGGTCTCTTTGTGCCCAGTTTGCAGTTTCGAGCTCCACAACCACGTTACCAGGAGCCTTGGCATCCTGTTGCACATCGGCACAACGTAACTCCTCGTCGAGTTGCAGGAGATACTCGAGCATTGGCTCGGGAAGCCCGTCGGGAGACGTTATTTCACCATCGTCCGAGTAGCCCAGGATTCTCTCTCCCGCCACAATGGCAAATCCCTTTCCATCTCTTCGGCCGTACACGGAGAATGTAGGCTCGACCGTTGCGTTTGTTGCAGCGCGAAGAGCATTACTGTCCCAAAGCTTGCATATCTGCTCCGCCGGGAGGGACAATTGTTGCGCGGCTGCATTCAATGATTTTCCGGTTGCAAATGCCGATAACACAAACACATTAAACAGCACAAACAACGAAATAAAAGATTTTAAGCATTTACTTCGCATATAATTAATTATTATAGTTAAATTTATATTTATCTTTGCAAAGATAATTACAAAGGAACAAGAAATGCGAAGTTTCTTCAATATTTTTTAGAAATTTAAAACAGATTCTTAGAAGCTGTTTAAATTTATATCGTTAGTTTTTTATAGGTCAAAAGTGGAATGTTTTATTATTTTTCGAGGGCGCGTAGCGGGCTACGTAACCGAGAGAAAGAAGAAAACGGGCAGTTTTGAACATAAAAAACAACGAAATAACGGCTTCCAATATAATAATAACTTTT
>JAFZIA010000033.1 GCA_017554605.1 Bacteroidaceae bacterium | reverse complement strand
TAAATAAAAGAAATGGTAATGATATAGCAGTTGACCCATAAGTAGTTTTATAGCAGTATCATCTACTCCTCACCGCTCCGCGGAGCTCCTCTTCGCAAGAGGAGCACTATATACTTTTAATTCAATTGTTTACGTTTATTTTTAGGTAGCATCTAAATAAAAGAAATTAAGTGAGGAGTTCGAAAATCAGCGTTTGTGTCATTTTGAGCGTAAGCGAAAAATCTCTACAACAATTTTGTTCATACTGAACGCAGTGAAGTATCTCTTAAAAATTGAGTAAAAATACTTGAGCTGAAAAATACGGAAAAATCCGCGAGCCTTTCAATTAAGAAAAGCTCGCGGATAATCTATTTTAGTAGGTAGTATGCTTTATTTTACCAATACCTTTTTACCATTCACAATATAAATACCTTGTGTGGGGTTCTCCACGCGACGGCCGCTGAGGTCGTAGTAGATGTTGTCGTTAACCTCGGTAACAACGGGGTCGATAGCTGTTGTGCCGCCAAAGTCGAAGTAGTATCTGTTGCTGAGCTGCATTCCGGGCTCCTCGGTGTCAACCTCCTCGTCGTAGATGCCCAGGTTCTTCTCGCCCAATACCAAGTATGCCTTGTGTGCATTGTTCTTGAATGTGCCGCCGCTGAGTGCGTCCTCGTACATTCCAACAACGCCGTCTTTCATTGAAAGAACGTAGTATTTGGCTTCCTTTGCAGGGGTGATATATATGTCCTCAACCGAACCGCGGAAGAGGTTGCCCTCTATTGCACCAACAGTCTCTGTGCTTTCTTCGAATGTGTATGTGCCTTGCTCTGCTCTTACAATTACACCAGTGTTTGCTGGCAGTGTGCCTGTTACCTCCTGCATCATAAGGCGGTTGCCGTCTACGCTGCTTGCTGCGTACACCTCAACGCCCTGGGGAATAATAGCGTTATAATCCAAATAGAGTGTAGCGTATTTTGCTGCCGATACTGTAAGGTTGAATGCCTCCGCTGGCAGCTCCACAATATTTGTAAACTCGCTCCAGACGCTTGTTGCTGCGTATGTTTCTTTTGCTCCGTAGGGAACGTAGAGGGTGCAGTTTGTTTTGTTTACTTCGTAAAATGCATCGCTTCCGGGGATAAAAAGTTTTTCAGCTGGAATATGCGATGTAATGCTTGTAAGGCTCCAGCAACCTTTGAACGCCCATTCTCCAATATTTGTTACGCTGTTAGGTATTTCTATGCTTGTAAGGCTGCTGCATTCATTGAACGCCCACCCTCCAATAGTTGTTACGCTGTTTGGGATTTCTATGCTTGTAAGGCTGGTGCAATCAGTGAACGCGCTTTTTCCAATATTTGTTACGCTGCCCGGGATTTCTATGTTTGTAAGGCTGGTGCAACCAGTGAACGCGCATTCTCCAATAGTTGTTACGCTATTGCCAATTACAACGCTTGTAAGGCTGACGCAATAGTTGAACGTACGCATTCCAATCGTTGTTACGCTGTTGCCGATTGTTACATTTTTAAGGGCATAACAACCACTGAACGCGTATTCTCCAATCGTTGTTACGCTGTTGGGGATTTCTATGCTTGCAAGGCTGCTGCACCAGTAGAACGCGTCGTCTCCAATAGTTGTTACGCTGTTTGGTATTTTTATGCTTGTAAGGCTCTTGCATTCGCCGAACGCGGCGTATCCAATAGTTGTTACGCTGCCAGGGATTACTGTATTTTTGCAACCTGAGATAAGTGTGTTCGATGCCGTTTCTATAATGGCATTGCAGTTGTCGCGACTATCATATACAGGGTTGTTTTCATCTACAGTTATGCTTGTAAGGCTATTGCATTTGCCGAACGCGGCGTGTCCAATAGTTGTTACGCTGCCCGGGATTTCTATGCTTGTAAGGCTGCTGCTATTGTTGAACGCGCCTCCTCCAATAGCTGTTACACTGTAAGTTGTGCCGTTAAAGGTGACATTTGCAGGGATTGTTACGTGGCCGCTGTAATCGTCATCACTCCTCGGTGGGTCACAATAGGTGACCTCTACGCTCTTAGCATCAGTAATATTGTAGTAGATTCCGCCCACATTAAAGTCGTGGGCTGTAGCAACTGTGCTGCACAACAAAAGCAATGCAGCAAGAATGGTTTTTAGTTGTTCCATAAGTGATTTTTATTTAAGATTTAATGTTTTTCAAAAAAACTTTGCAAAGGTACAAAGAAACAGTCAAATCATTTCTTTCAAAAATGTTAATTTGTACAAATTGTGTAAAATGCAGTTAATTTGTATCGGATGTTCGTATCCCTTTATAGACAGCCATTGCCGACAAGAACCCTTGTCGGCAATGGCTGTTGCTGCCTTGATGCGTGCAGGCTGCTGTTCTTGTGTTAAAAGATTATTTGTACAGGTATCTCTTGATGCTCTTTTTGGGAGTCTTCTCAAATTCCTGGGCTACAATCTCAATCTCGGCCAGGTGCTCGTATGAGGGAATCTGCTGGTTGACCATCTTGCGCACCTCTTCCATCTTTGAGGCTATGTCTTGTATGCCCGCAGCTTTAAGTGCCTCTTCGTCGGGGAATATGAGTCCTACGAATTTCTCGCCTCTCTGAACAACCACCGATTCGGCTACGAAAGGCATTTTGTTTATTACTGCCTCAATCTCCTCGGGGTAGACATTCTGTCCGTTAGCGCTCAGAAGCATATTCTTACAGCGTCCCTTGATGAATATGTAGCCGTCATTGTCTATGATGCCAAGGTCGCCAGTGTGGTACCAGCCTTCTTTGTCGAGTGCTTGCTCTGTTGCCTCGGCGTTCTTGTAGTATCCGAGCATCACGTTGGGTCCGCGCACAATAATCTCGCCGGGCTTGTTCTGCGGGTCGTCACTCAGTATCTTTACTTCCATTCCCAGTGCGGGCTTGCCGCAACTGCCCACTTTTGCCTCTTTCCAGTCGGCAAAGCTAATGATGGGGGCACACTCGGTGGCGCCGTAGCCCACTGTGTATGGGAATTTCATCTTGTGGAGCAGGGCGTCAATGTCGGGGCTGAATGCCGCTCCGCCAATGATTACTTGCGATACGTTGCCTCCGAATGCCTTGAGCAGTCTCTTGCGTATCTTGCCGTATATGATGTTGCTCACTATGGGCAGGCTTGTGGCAAAGCGCATCCAGGGCTGCTGTAGCTTGGGAAGCACGCTCTTGCGTATAATCTTCTCTATAATAAGAGGAACAGATATTACTATCGATGGGGTTATCTTGCTGAATGCGTCGAATATTATTCGGGGGCTCGGGGTGCGTGTCAGGAAGAATACCTGCACGCCCTGGGAGAATTCATATAGGAACTCGAACGCCATTCCGTACATATGTGCCATTGGGAGAATGGAGAGTACATTCATTCCCGACCTCATATTTATGACCTCCTTTGCAAACATCATATTGTTGTAGAGGGCACGGTAGGGTATGAGCACGCCTTTTGAGAATCCGCTTGTACCCGATGTGTAGTTTATGACTGCAACGTCCTCGGGCTTGTCGTTGTGGTATTTGATGTGTGACGATTTGTAGCCGTCGGGGTAGTGCGCTGCGAATATCTTCTCCAAATTTGCAAATATCTCGTCGAGCTTGCTGTTGCGGCTCATATCGAGCGAGAAATCCTCGATGCGTATCACTGCCTCGAGGTTGGGCATCTCGTCGTAGTTGAGATGCTTCCTGTTTGAGTCGCCTACAAAGAGCAGACGCGAGTCGGAGTCGGTTACAATGTGGTGTACATTATCCTCCTTGAACTCGTGCAGAATGGGCACTGCCACTGCTCCGTATGTGAGTATGGCAAGGAAGGATATTCCCCAACGCGAACTGTTTCTACCGCATATTGCAATGTGCTCGCCGGGTTTTATGCCGTACTCCTTGAATATGGTGTGCAGCCTGGCTATGTGCAGGGCTACGTCGCCGTATGTGTAGCTGACGCCTTTGTAGTCGGTGAGGGCGCTGTGTACCCAGTTCTCCTTGATGCTTGTTGAGTATAACGCTATCAGACTTTTGTTGTTAGACATTGTTTTTTGTTTTTGTAGATTGTTATTGTTGTTGTGACCATTGTTGCAACAGCGGGGCAATTTGCGCATTTGTGTCCTGACGGGTAATGCTGTTTCTTGCAGGGCTGTGCAAAAGCAAAGATAAGGCATTGATTGATAAAAACAAAATATTGATGCAATAAATGACTTTTCTAAGCTTCGGGGGCAAAGGTAAGCATAATTTTGAAAAACTATGCTTTTTTTACAATAAAAATTGCACAAAAAAGCAATTTTGTGCAATTTGATGCCTAATGAAGTGTGATGTCTGCCGAAAATGTAGCTGTGAGAGCTATGGTCTACTGTGCAAAAATGTCGGAACCAATGCGTATGTGCGTGCTGCCTGCTTCAATGGCAATGGTGTAGTCGTCGCTCATTCCTGCCGAAAATGTGTCGAAGCTGTCGTCGTTGCCGAAGTGTTTTTGCTTAATCTCGTCGAAGAGTGCCTTGACAGCCTCGAACTCTTCCCTTATCTGTGTGGTGTTGTCGGTGTTGCTTGCCATACACATCAGTCCGCGTATCTGTATGTTCTTCAGTGTGCGCCACGTTCCCTCGTCGAGCATAGCGCGGCATTCGTCGGTGGTAAAGCCGAATTTTGTATCCTCCTGTGCGATGTGTATCTGTAGTAGGCAGGGGATTATCCTGTCGGCGTTAGCTGCGTGCCTGTTTATCTCCTGTAACAGACGAAGGGTGTCTACGCTGTGTATAAGGTGTACGAAAGAGGCTATGTATTTTATCTTGTTACTCTGTAGATGACCAATGAAGTGCCATTTTATATCCTGTGGCAATGCCTGGTGCTTTAAGCGTAAATCCTGTGCCTTGCTCTCGCCAAAGTGTCGCTCTCCAACGCTGTATGCCTTTGCTATTGCCTCTACGGGGTGGTATTTGGAAACTGCTATAAGCGTCACCCCGCTTGGCAGGGTGGCGCGTATCCTTTCTATGTTGCTTCTTATGTCGGGCATATTGGGGAATTCTTTTCGCTTTTGTACAGGATTGCCTTGTGTGGCTGATGTGCTCTTATCCTTCGTAACGGAAGATGTCGACAATGCTGCTCTCGTTTACGGCTGCAAGGTCGTAGTTCATAACCGAGTCTTCCATATGTTTTGTGAGATTCTTTACTGCGCCCGATACGTCCTCGGCCTTTACGAGTATTACCACTGAGGTCTTTTTCTCCTTTGCGCTTACCTCGTCTATTGTCACCATCACAATCTTGCACTTGAACCATTTGTCGGCATTCTCTTCGTTGCTGTCGACAAGCTCATTGTATTTTGTGCGCTCCATCTTCATTATGTCGAACGTGCCTGTCACCTGGGGCTGCAGCTCGGCTGTGAGACGCTTTTCAATCTCGGTGAATGTGAAGCCTTGTGTAAGATATACTTCGTTTACTTTTGTGTTCAATCCTTTCTCGCCTGCGCGCTCGTATGTTACTTTGCATTCGAACCAACTGAGTGTCATATTTTTATTGTTTTATTTGTTAGTGATTATATGTGGGGAAATGCCCCCTTCTGTTTTTTGTGTTGCGAATATAGTGAAATTTGTGGCTTTAGTCAAGATTCTTGATTGTTTTTTTAAGAAGCTGTTTAAATTTATATCGTTAAGTTTTTTATAGGTCAAAAATAGTTCCAACGAGCAAAACGCAAGTTAACTTGCAGTTTTTCGGCGAGTGCAGCCTATTTTGGCGCAATGCAAAAGTGGAATGTTTTATTATTTTTCGAGGGCGCGTAGCGGGCTACGTTACCGAGAGAAAGAAGAAAACGGGCAGTTTTGAACATAAAAAACAACGAAATAACGGCTTCTAATATAATAATAACTTTTTTTAGAAATTTAAACAGTTTCTTAATTGAAGGCTTAAATTTTGCCCTTCGTTCATTTTTTAATATCCAATCGGTTCAGAGCCTGCTGGTAGCGTCGGGCATTGGCATTGTGCTGCGCGAGCGTGGTGGCAAAATTATGCGTACCCGAAAAATCCTCCTTGGCACACATATAGATATAATTGTGCCTGGTGTAATTGAGCACACTCTCTATTGCCTGTAGCGTGGGTATGCGTATCGGTCCGGGAGGCAACCCTTTATATTTATATGTATTATAAGGCGAGTCGGTTTCAAGGTCGGCTTTCAATATACGCTTGCGCGCAAAATCGCCAATTGCATATTTTACAGTCGGATCGGCCTGTAAAAGCATACCGCGCTTGAGACGGTTGATGTAGAGTCCTGCCACTATAGGTTTTTCGGCATCGTTATTTGTCTCCTCATCGACAATCGAAGCGAGTGTTGCCACCTCCTCTATCGTAAGCCCTATTGCTGCTGCCTTTGCCTTACGGTCGTCGTTCCAGAAACTGCGGCGCTCCTTCATAAGGCGTATCATAAGGCGCTCGGGAGAAATATTCCAATAGACCTCGTACGTATTGGGCAGGAAAAGCGACGGGAGCGTCTCCTTGCTGTACCCTATCCTCGTATAATAAGGTGCAGACGTTGTAAACTCCACAAGTTCCAGGGAATCCATCATCAACTGTCTGCACACACTGCCCACAAGCTGCTCTATGGTGCGGGTGGCCGGCACTGTAACCTTCACGGGGGTCTGCTGGTTGGATACTATCCTGCGGTACAGCGCGTGCATACTGTCGCCGTCCTTTACTGCAAATTTGCCGGTCCGCATCTGCTTGGAAAAATCGTTGTGCCAGGCGAGCAGACGGAAACCCTGTACACTCCGCAGGTTTGCCGCTTCCATAATTTTTTCCATCACAGTCTCGGGCGTATCACTTTTATCTATATACACATACACCGTTTCGTCCAACTCTATCTGCGGACTCATCACAATGGAGTAGACATAACCGAAAGCACCAATACAAAGGAGTGTCAATATCAATATAACAGAGAGTACATATTTTACTTTCATAAAAAAATAATTTAATGCAAAGTTAATCGTTTGCACACAACATTTACAGTGCTAAGGATTTTTTTATTAAAAAAAAGGACAAATAAGAATTTTACAGGATAAAAAATTGATTTAATACAAAAAAAGCATTATTTTTGTCAAGATACGTAATAACAGCACCTATTTAAGCACCTATTTAAGCTACTTTTTTGAACAACGGCATTGAAACATAGGCAAAAGAAGTGCGCACAACCACAATTACAAAAGGAAAACACCGTTAGTAAAACAAAACAACGGTTATAAATTAAATCGGTATTTTAATAAAAATTAAAGAATATGAGAAACAAAAAAAGTTTTTTCACGCTTTTATTGATTACGCTATTATTGTCGGTAACATCCTGTACATCGTACAAGAATGTTCCCTATCTGCAAAATAGCGCAGATTTCAACAAAATCGAACAACAAAACAATATGTTCGATGCAAGAGTACAGCCAAAGGACCTTTTGACAATAAACGTCGTATCGCCTTCGGACCCAAATGCCTCACTACCATACAACCTTACAGTGGGCTCCACATACGAAACAAGATACCTAACAAGTTCTCAAACGAGTTTGCAGACATATATGGTAGACAATGAGGGCTGCATTAATTTTCCCATAGTAGGAAAGATTAATATTGCTGGAAAAACAAAAACCGAAATAGAAAAAATTATATTTGACAAGATTGAAGGAGCGTTTATAGACAAGCCTGTTGTAACCGTGCGCTTCCACAATTTCAAGATATCGGTTTTGGGTGAGGTAAATGCCCCGGGAACATTCTCTATTCCCAACGAAAAAGTCTCAATATTCGAAGCGTTGGCACTCGCCAGAGATATGACAATATACGGTAGACGCGACAATGTAAAACTCATACGCGAAAATGCAGATGGCAAGAAAGAGATACACGAGCTCAACCTAAACGACGTAGCCATATTAAGTTCACCACACTACTATCTGCAACAGAACGATGTGCTATATGTTACACCCAACAAAGCAAAATCGAAAAACTCCGATATAGGTAACAGCACCTCATTATGGTTCTCGGCAACATCGATACTCATATCATTGACATCACTATTGTATAATATATTACGATAAATATTATGAATAATACAAACAACGAAGAAAACGAAATCGGCTTGGACCTTATTTTGGATAAAGTCAGACAACACTGGAAATATTACGCATTATCGGTTATACTATGCTTGATTGTAGGAACGATATATATGCGTAACAAGACACGTGTATATCAAATTACAGCAAAGGTTCTATTGAAAGACGACGAAAAGGGTACATTCTCTTCCCAAAGCGATATGCTGGCCGACTTTGGTTTCCAGTCGTCAAACTCGAACGTAGAAAACGAAATCGAAGTACTAAATTCAAAATCGGTGGTACGAATGGCAGTGATGCACTCAGGGCTATACACACAATACCACGTTAACGGACTGTTTTCGTCTCGACCCATATATAAAGGAGCATCACCTATACAATTGACAATACTCGAGGACGACCTCGACAACCTTAACAGCTCATTGAAAATTTCCCTCACATTGGGAAGCGACTCGCTGTACCAGGCTGTATATGAATACAGTAGTAATGCCGAGAATTTAGACATCGTATCACAACCTGTCAAGATTGGAAGTTTCCCATTTGTACTAAAAACTGAAAAGGGAGACATCTTGCTCACCGAAAATTCCGAAGCCTCCAAATTAAAGGATTTCACAATTATGGTATACCCAGTGGAGTCGGCAGTAATGAGCTACAAGTCTTCACTAATGGTTTCACCTATTTCAAAAACCGCTTCGGTATCAATCATCGCACTCAACGACCCTGTACCAGCCAATGGAATAAACTTTGTCAATTCACTCATTTACAGTTACAACAAGCAGTCGGACGAGGACAAGAACACAATTGCGCGAAAAACAGAAAAATTCATAAGCGAGCGCATTCAGATTGTAGGAGATGACCTTAAAGGAAAAGAGCAACATTTGGCCGATTACAAGACAGAAAACAAGATTATAAACCCGCAAACAGACGCTCCGCAGGTTGTTCAGGGCAAGAACGAATACACCAAGCAGCTTGACGAGATAAACATTCTATTGCAACAAGCCGACTACTTACTGGAATACATACAAAACCCCGACAATTATATGCAGTCCATTCCGACCATTCTCGGAATGTCGAACGAAGCATCATTGTCGACATTGGTATCGCGATACAATTCAGAGGTTGCCAACCGAAACCAGCTATTGCTTACAGCTACCGAGGAGAACCCTGTATTGCAGAACCTTACAGATGTAGTAAAAAGAACACAAAAAGACATTATCGATGCCCTTGGCACAATAAAATCTTCACTTATCCTGCGCAAGAATTCGTTGATAACACTCACCGACAAATATGAGCAGCGCGCAGCACAGACCCCAGGAATTGAGAGAACATACACCGACCTTGTAAGAGAAAGAGACATAAAGTCGCAACTTTATGTTATGCTGCTACAGAAATACGAAGAAAACGCATTGGCATTGGCACTCACAGTAGACAATCTCAAATGCATAGACGAAGCTTCGTGCTCTCAAGCGCCCATCTCACCCAATAAAAAGATGATACTTTTTATGTCGTTCTTAATAGGACTTGCAATACCCTCGGCATTTATTTATCTTAAGGAAATACTGCGCACCAAGATTAACTCACTGGAGGACCTTGAGAAAATCACACAGATACCTATCATTAGTACAATTCCCATAGAAAGAAACATTAAGAGTAAAGAGGATGCCATTGTTGTAAAAGAAAATACCAACAATGTAATGACAGAGGCATTCCGCACATTGAGAGCAAACCTTCAATTCCTGTTGCAGGATACAGGAAAGGTAATTATGTTCACCTCGACCAACTCGGGCGAAGGAAAGACATTCATCTCTTGCAACTTTGCCATAAGCCAGGCTATCCTGGGCAAGAAAGTTCTTCTGATGGGACTCGACATAAGACGTCCGCGTCTTGCCGAAGTATTCAATTTCTCGAGAAAGAAGCCCGGTATCACAAGCTATCTTATGGGTAATTCCGATAATACAGCAATATTGGACAGCATAGTCATAAATTCGGGAGTAATAGAGACACTCGACCTAATTCCCGCAGGAATAGTTCCCCCCAACCCTGCTGAGCTGTTGGCAAAGAACAACCTGAAAGTAGCAATGGAGTACTTCTCAAAGAAATACGACTACATAATTTTGGATACAGCACCGTTAGGCCTGGTATCTGACTCCATTATGATAAGCAAGGTTGCCGACCTTATTATATTCGTAACACGTTGCGACCATACAGAAAAGGCCGACATAGCATTGCTGAACTCATTAGTAGAAGAAGGCAAGATAAAGAACGCCTCAATGATATTGAATGCCGAGGACATTGAGCTTAGCACAAAGACACGCCGCAGCAGACTCAAGTACGGATATTCATATTATGGATACAGCGACACGCCAAACAAGTAAAAATTTGTTCAAATTATCAAAAAGAGAGACCGCGGTCTCTCTTTTTGATTTTTATTAGCATAAAAGTATCTTAAAATATAGGTTCATATACAGAAAATAATTATCTTTGCACACGAAATGCAAAAAAGCACTTGCAAATGGGCTTTTAATGTAAACAGACAGTAGAAATGGGACTTCTTAAAGAGAAATACGCCAAGTATGACCTGCCGCAGCAATTTATGGCAAAAGGAGTTTATCCTTACTTCCGCTGCATTGACAGCGAACAGGATACAGAGGTTACTATGAGCGGGAAAAAAGTTCTGATGTTCGGTTCAAACTCATATTTGGGATTGACCAACCACCCCAGAATAAAGGAAGCAGCCATTGAAGCGGTAAGGAAATACGGTACCGGTTGTGCCGGTTCGCGTTTCTTGAACGGTACATTGGATATACATTTGCAATTGGAGAATGAGCTTGCCGAGTTTGTCGGCAAGGACGAAGCATTAGTTTACTCTACAGGTTTTCAAGTGAATTTGGGAGTATTGTCGTGTCTCACCGGACGCAGGGATACTATACTATGCGACGAGCTCGACCACGCGTCGATAGTAGACGGACGACGTCTTTCATTCTCTACGGCACGCAAATTCCGCCACAATGATATGGAGCACCTTGAGCGTGAGCTCGAAAGATGCGAACCCGATACTATAAAACTCATAGTGGTAGACGGCGTGTTCAGTATGGAGGGCGACATTGCCAATCTCCCCGAAATAGTACGCTTGAAAAACAAATACAATGCAAGCATCTTTGTCGACGAAGCGCACGGATTGGGAGTTATGGGAAATATGGGACGTGGCACTTGCAACCACTTTGGTGTAACAGACGATGTAGACCTTATAATGGGTACGTTCAGCAAGTCGCTTGCCACCATTGGCGGTTTTGTTGCTGGCGACAAAGAGGTAATAAATTACATACGCCACAATGCTCGCTCGTACATTTTCAGTGCAAGTAATACGCCCGCTGCAACAGCCGCAGCAATAGAGGCATTGCATATTATAAAGGAAGAGCCCGAAAGATTGGAAAATCTGTGGAAGATAACCAATTATGCTCTCGACAACTTCCGTACATTGGGATTTGAGATTGGTGCAACATCAACCCCCATAATACCAATCTACATTCGCGATACGGAAAAGACATTTATGGTGACAAAAATGCTTTGGGACGAGGGAATATTCATTAACCCAGTAGTACCGCCAGCTTGTTCACCGCAGGACACACTCATACGCTTCTCGCTTATGGCAACGCATACAAAAGAGCAAGTAGACAGAGCATTGGAAGGAATGACACGCGTGTTCAGGATGTTAGAATTAATATAAAAAAAAATACCAGTTCGGGGTGTAGCGCAGTCCGGTAGCGCACCTGGTTTGGGACCAGGTGGTCGCAGGTTCGAATCCTGTCGCCCCGACAACAAGCGATAAAGTTGAATATCAATCACTTAGAGATGATTAAAACAACTTTATCGCTGTTTATTTAACAAATAAACAGCCTAAAAATGAGGGAGGTCGAAATGAGGCTTATGCCGAGCTGTTAAATTAACGCCTCCACCGCAAGCGGTCCCCCTCCTCTTGAAGAGGAGGACTTTTTTATTACTTTTTTTCAGTTCAAACTATTAGGGCGCTCCTCTTAAAACTCCCTCCCGGCTAAAGCCGTACTCCCTCTTGAAGAGGGAGAGCCCGCTGTCTGCTTGCAGACTGAGGAGTTACAAAAAAAATAAGCGGTTCAAAAACAAAGAAGATGGCACCCCGCCAAAAGCAAAAGTACAATCTTCCTGTTCATATCAGTATGCCGCGGGGCGCACTCCTATAGAAAATACTGCCACACAAGCACTTTTATCAATGTTCTGCGTCCTCGCTGACAGTAGGAGCTATAAGTACGTGGTGGTGCTCAACAACCTTACCTTCGTCCTTGGTATCCAGCCAACCGGTGCCCTGCAAATAACCTGCACCCCACTCGCCAAAGCCAGGATAAGCTTCGTCTATTCGAGTACACTCGGTGGGCCACTCCCAGCCCTTGGGCAAGATGAGCATCTGGGGAGCCTCGCCCTCACCGGGTGTTCTGATAGAATGCACCTCGCCGTCCTTTTGCATTACCTTAACTTGAATGCCATTGTCGGCAGTAGAACCCGTAGCATCTTCGTCGCTACCGCCCAAGCCTGTATGCGACCAGTTGCCGGGAACCGAGAAAGCGACACCCTTCAAAGGCTGGGTAGTAAACTCGTCTTTTGTATTCACATATCCTGTGCTGCTGAGTCCAAAATAGCTGTGTACCTCGTTGCTTGTGAATTCCTTACCGTCTCCGTGATAGCAGATAAATGACTCAAGCACACCGCCTGCCGCAAGGGGCACAACGTGCAGGTGGTCCATACCCGATACGTGAGAAACAGAGAACACAACATCGTTGAAGTCGTAGTCGTATGAACCGCCGAGGTCCTCAACAGCATAGTAGTACTCTACGGGAGTAGATGTATCCTCGCCACTCTCACCCACGTGTTTCTGTGTACCGCGAATCATAAATATAAAGTCGTTGTAGTCCATATCACCCGCGTCCTCTCGTCCGAAGCTGTCGTAGCCGATGTCCTCCTTGTGGACAGGTATATCCTCGACGCAGATGTATGTATCTGTCTGCGTGGTGGTGATGGTTTGTCCATTTTCACCCTCTTTTACCGTAACTTTGTTCTCGGCCTCGTAATACGAGAATGCCTGACGGTCGTTCGCATTAAGTGAGGGGTTAGAGTAGTACTTGCGGTCGCCATTAACTACAAGATAGAAGCCGAATGTTGTTCCAACGGGCAACTTGATGTCGAATCGACGTCCACGGAACACATTAGTATCGTCGGACATATTCTTGTAATCCTTCTTTACACCATTGCCTTCAACAAGCCAGTCGTATGTATAGTCGGATGTGATATTAATCCACTGCCATTTATTGCCGGTTTTCTTTCCATAATACTGCATACAATCGCCACTCTTGTTCTCGTAGAAGTCAATCTCTACTTTTCTATTATTTTCTGCATCGAAGTAGTAAAGACCGAATGTGTGATCGTACGACGCGTTCCAGAAGATAGGATATATTGAGAATGTTGCATATCCGTCACCAGGGTTATCATCGCTATTGTCATTAGCATCGGTTACCAGTGCTGTGTAGTCCATCTTCAAGCCCTCGACAGTGCGGTTATCCTCTCCCTCGGGCATAACAGACTCGGCATTCTTGTTGTCATTGATGTTCTTCTCAATCTGGCCCAAAGTATAATAAACATACTCATCGGCACGACTAATGATACCCTTATTATCTGCGTCTTTATCGCCAATATAAGCACGTGTCTCGGCACCATAGGGGATACCGTTTACATACACCTTTATGTCCTGTACATTTGCAGGCACGTCGAATGTAAGAGTCTGTGTACCCTGCACGTCCTTGTAGTCGGCAACTATATGATAAGTACCGTTTACGTTTACATAAGCCTTCACATTCGAAGGCTCTTCGGCCTCCACGGTAACAGTTGCCTGCTCTACCATTCTCCAAGTTTGGTTCTCGTCAACCAAGCCGAATGTCTTGATAAAATCTCTCTCGTACTCCTGACTGATGGGTACAGGAACTTCATCTACACCACAAGCAGCCAAAAGAACAGCCGCTGTCATCAAGAATAAAATTTTTCTCATCGGATATAATTTATTTTGTTACTTTTCTTCTCTTTGGACTCAATAAAGCGCGTCTTTTATTGAGCGCGCAAAATTAATAAAAATTAGTGATTCTTACATTGGAAATTTTCTTAAAAATCAGTACCGGAAGAAGAAAACTTCACATTTTGTTTTACCCCCCCATTTTTATAAACTTTACAGCAAAAGCGCAAATCCAAAAAGCCGTTACACCCTTTTTGCTGTATAAAATTTATATAAGCTGTACTTTAAGAGTTGTTTTTAGGGGAGCGCTTTTAGAGTTCTACTCCCCTTTTTTTACCACAACATATAGTGTATGCGCACCTTCACGCAACGGTTGAGCTTGGCGTTGAGTCCGCGTGTACTCTTGTCGGTTACGGTACGTATCTGTCCGTGCTGCATACTGCCCACCATAAATATCTGCGACGAGATGTCGTTGAGGCGGCTGCGGCCCTTGAGCCAGTTTATCACAGTCTGTGCACGATGCTGCGAGAGCGCCGTATTACGGTCGATACCCACCTGCTGTGCATTCTCGCCCGTGTAGTTGTCCTGGCTTGTCGCAAGACCCTCAATCTGTATCATTGTTATTGTACCCTGGTCGAAGATACGCTTAATGTGCTCAACGGTTGCCGAGTCGGTGAACTGCGAGATATATCCCTCGTTGGTGTTCATCGCTGCATACACATCGGCATAGCTCACAAGCTCGTCGCTGCGGTCCACGTCCATATTCTCGCGTATAATGTCGAGTCCGCGGCGGGCGTTGAGTCCAAAGGATGCACTCTCCATATAGTTATCCTTGAGGAGCAGGCGCTGGCCGTATGTCTCGCGGTCGATACGGTAGTTCCACACATATTTTCCGTCGTAGATGGGGGCATAGTAGAAACCGTACTTGTCGCAGAAGGCACTCATCGAGTCGGGGTGCATACTGAGTGAGAGCGGTGTCTCCGAGAGTTCATATCCGCGCGGAATATCGTCGCCGAACTCCACGTTTGCAAGTTCGGTGGGTATATCCACTGTATTTACATCGAGCAACGAGCCTCCTGCTGCTAGACGCTTGGCAACCTGGGCATTGTCGTCGTAGCGCTTCTGTGTAAAGATACCTCCTGCCAGATAGTCGAGCGCATTGACCTGCGAACCGGCTATAGTGGGTGCGTCGCTGCGTCCCGAGTAGTTGTTGGGGTAGAATACAAAGAAGGTTATTGTACGCTGCCTTACTGTCTTGTCGCGCTCCTTGACAACCATTATCCTGCGCTCACGGTAGTCGCGCTGGTAGATTGACTGTGTACCGCGGCGCCAACCATTGCGCTGCTTGTCGAGGTAGAACGTGAAACCCACGGCAACACCGGCATTAAAATCCCATTTATAGGCGTGATGGTTGGCCTGTCCATATTCGAGGTCGAAGTTCGTCTGATAGAATATTCCGCGAGCCTTAAGGTCGAGCGAGAAGCGCTTTGAGCGGGTGAAGAAACGGCTGTACTGGAGCTCTACGTGAGCGCTCCACTCATTATCGGAACCTCCGCCGTCACCAAGACCCATATGGTGCACTCCACCCAATCCCATATTCACCATAACCTGATTCATTCGCTTGGGACTCATATACCCCTCGTATCCCAGGAACAGTCGGGTCATATTGAGGATTACACTTCCGCTTATGTCCCACCAGCGGGTGAGCATTTTGCGGTAAGGCGTACCATCGGCCTGTTGCAGAATATCGCCATAACCATAATGTCCTGTAGTATAGGCCGTATATCCACGTGAGTTGGAGCGTATGAACTCCACTTTCAATCCAACACCCGGGGTGAACCACTTGCCCACACCTATTCCAATCTCGGGCGAAATTGTACCCTCGAACTTTCCCATCTTCGAGTAGTCGCCCTTGAATGTGTGTACACCCGCAGTGGCAAATACGAACCAGTTCTTTCCGAACCTGTTGGTAACAACGCGCATAGGGTCGAGAATAGTATCGTTCTCGATGTAAGTATATGTGGGGGCACTAAAGTCGACCGTGTCGCGATAGACCTCCCTGTAGTCCTTGAACCTGTCGTCCTGGGCCGTAGCCGGCACTGTACTTGCTGCAAATGCCGCAACAAACAGCAGGAGAGGAAGGAACTTCAATGAATTGCACTTTATTTTCATCAGTTGTCGAGTTTTGTATATACAGATATGTTGCTTTTATATTCGGGTACTATTTGTTTCATTTTACGCACCGTCTCAATCTCGTCGTATGTACGGGCTGTATCTATAAGGTCATTTATCTGCCTGTACACCTGAGCGTAGTCGTATTCGCGCACTTTAGCTATCTTAATCATTGCATTTGAGGTTGGGAGAACCTCCTCCTCGTTATTCAGCACCTCTTCGTAGAGTTTTTCACCGGGGCGCAATCCTGTAAATTCTATTGTAATGTCGTTGCGTCCGCTAAGCTCAATCATTCTCTTGGCAAGGTCGACGATGCGCACGGGATTTCCCATATCAAATACCAGTATCTCGCCGCTCTTTCCTATTGTGGCAGCCTCAAGCACAAGGCGACAGGCCTCGGGAATGAGCATAAAGAAACGTATGATGTCGGGGTGTGTAACACGCACCGGACCGCCTTTTCTTATCTGTTCGCGGAAGATGGGTATCACCGAGCCGTTGGAGCCGAGCACATTGCCGAAGCGCGTGGTTATGAACTGGCATTTGCTATGCCCGCTCTTGGCAAGGGAGTGGCAGTAAATCTCGCACAGACGCTTGCTGCAGCCCATCACGTTCGTGGGATTCACGGCCTTGTCGGAGCTTATCATTATGAATTTCTCCACCCCGTATTTTATTGCAAGGTCGGCAAGCTTGCGTGTGCTGTCGAGGTTATTGAGTATTCCCTCTACGGGATTATCCTCCATCATAGGCACGTGCTTGTAGGCTGCCGCGTGGAAGAGTATCTGCGGATTGTACTTCTTGAAAAGGACCTCCATTCGCTTGTAACGGCACACATTGGCAACGATGGTTGTGCAGTTCACGTGGGGAAACTCGCGCTGCATTCTCATTCTCACATCGTGCATAGGGGTCTCGGCCTGGTCTATGAGCAACAGATGCCCAGGTTTGCACGTTGCAAGCAGCACAGCGAGTTCACTACCTATGCTGCCGGCAGCTCCCGTTACCACAATGCTACGCCCCTCGATGCTCGCCTTTATGCGCTGCATATCAACCTCTATGGGGGTACGCGGCAATAGGTCGTTCATCTCCATATCCAGAAGAGTCTTGTTGCTGTATCCGTACACGCTCATTCGTTTGTTCTTTACATAAATCTCGTAGAAGAGCTTTATTATTATGCGCCAACCACACATAAAGAACATCGAGATAAATACCATAAGTACAAGGTCGCGGAAGCGCAGTGGCAACAATGTTGTATCGGCTGCCAAGAACATTCGCGCAAGCATTACAATACCTGCACCAATCATAAGCGACAAGGCCGATATTATAAGGTCCTCAAATGTAGAGTGTCTTATGATTCCACGATGGGTACGCAGCAGTACAAAGCCCAAAACAAATGCAGGCAAATACATCAATACACTAAGAAGCAGCCTGTCCCAACAGTTGAATAAATCCCAAAGACCATTGTTTACGGTATGCGCCAATACTCCTGCCGCCAGCACAATGATACTGTCGAACACAAGAATGTACCAGTGCGAATATTTGTCCTTCGAAAAGAACCAGTCAATTACTTTGTTGAAAAACATCTTTTTATCTCCCCTACTATTCTGTAAATATCATCATCGCTCACACAAGGACCGCTCGGCAGGCAGAGTCCCTTGTCGAACAGGCGCTCACTCACCCCGTTGACGTATGCAACGGCACTGCTGTGGACGGGCTGCAGGTGCATAGGCTTCCACAGGGGGCGCGTCTCAATGCCCTCGGCATCGAGGTGCAGGCGCAACTGCTCGCGGTCCTTACCTGTAATTTCCTTATCTATGAGTATAGTGTTGAGCCAATAGTTGCTCGCATATTTGTCGGCGGGAGCGATGTGCAATGTAACGCCATCTACCCCTGCAAGCAGTTGTGAATATAGTTCGGCCGTGTGACGATGCCAGGCTATATGCTCGTCGAGTATGGTCATCTGCCCTCGTCCTATTCCTGCGCAGATATTGCTCATACGGTAGTTATATCCTATCTGCTCGTGCTGATAGTGCGGAAAGGGTTCACGTGCCTGTGTCGAGTAGAAGACCGCTTTTTGCTTCTGCTGCATACTGGGACACACAAGTGCGCCACCGCCGCTGGTTGTAATCATCTTGTTGCCGTTGAAGCTGAGTATTCCGTAATCACCCATTGTACCGCACTGCGCTCCGTTATAGAGCGAGCCAAGTGCCTCGGCTGCATCTTCAATCACCGTAATACCATAGTTGCGGGCAATGGACATTATCTCGTCCATCTTGGCGGGCATTCCGTAAAGGTGCACCACTATTATAGCCTTTGGTGCACGTCCGGTAGCGTCAATTCTCTCTTCTATCGCCTGTTGCAACAATCGGGGCGACATATTCCAGGTATCCTCCTCACTATCGACAAAGACAGGCTTTGCACCCTGATAAAGTATGGGGTTGGCCGATGCAGCAAAGGTAAAGCTCTGACAGACAACCTCGTCGTCCACCCCAACGCCTGCAAGCAGCAGTGCAAGATGAATGGCAGCCGTACCCGAAGAGAGCGCCGACACATATCTGTCGCCACCCAAAAAAGCCTCGAGCTCCTTCTCGAATCCATCGACGTTAGGGCCCAAGGGTACTACCCAGTTTGTGTCGAATGCCTCTTTAATGTAATCCATTTCCCGTCCG
The DNA here is from genome assembly GCA_017554605.1 of Bacteroidaceae bacterium. GTDB lineage: Bacteria > Bacteroidota > Bacteroidia > Bacteroidales > Bacteroidaceae > HGM04593. The sequence continues at coordinate 14,306 of JAFZIA010000033.1, read as the reverse complement.
CTCATATGAGCCAGACAAAGATAGATGCGGTCTTTCATATATTTTTCTTAATCAATCTCTCTATGTTATATCTTTCACTTTATTCCAAGATATTGGGTGCTCCTGTTCAATCGAGGCACTCCTCTTGAAAACTCCCTCCCGACTAAAGCCGTATTTGCCGTTGGCGAAACTTGGCTGCACTCGCTGTAAGAACCCAAGCAAGCTTGGTTCTAACTCGTTTGCACAAGATTTCCCTCTTCAAGAGGGAGAGCCCGCTGTCAGCTTGCTGACTGAGGAGTTATAGTTCCTTACAATATCTCTTTATAATAATCCTTCAGGCACTGGCGCACAAAACCCTGCTCGTACCTCGCGGCAACCATTGCGCGTGCATTCTGCGCCATCTGCCGCATCGTGTGCGGTTGCTCAGCAAAGAGCCTCATCGCCCTGTATAGCTGTTCGGTGTTGCGAGGCTGCACAATCGTTCCATTCTTTCCCTCTATAATAATTTCGCGCGAACCGTTAATATCGGTAACTATCGACGGCAGTTCCATTGCACCAGCCTCGAGCACCACATTGGGGAAGCCCTCGCGGTACGACGGGAATACAAGCGCGTCGGCAGCAGCGTACCACGGGCGCACATCACTCTTCTCGCCCACTGCCGTTATTGCGCCGTTGGCGGCTATCCTTGCTTTTGTCTCCTCGTCGAGCGGGTCGAGTTGCGGCTCTTCGCGCCCTACAAGAATAAGGCGTACATCGCCGCGCTCACTGTGCAATCTTGTAAAAGCCTCAACAAGTTCCCTTATTCCTTTGTCGCCCACCAGACGCCCTACGAACAGGAAGGTGGTGACACCCTCTTCTATTCCCAATGCGCCGCGTATCCCACGCGCCTCGGCCATCACTGCCCCGCTGCGCGAATAGTATTGCATATCCACCCCGCGCACATTGCCGTAACCAAGCACACGCAGCTCCTTCCTTGTTATTCCATTGGAGAGGAGGTCGTTCTTCACCCCCTCGCCCTCGGGAATTATGTGTGTGGCACAGGCGCAGGTTATACTGTCGGTGAGCATCAGTATCCCTCTTTTCAACCCCGTGCTTGTGGGAAAGACAAGCCCCGTAAATGTGTGTATGCGCAGCGGCACACGAGCCACCCACGCTGCAATCATTGACAGGAGTCCAGCCTTAGGAGTGATGCTGTGCACCATTGCAGGACGCTCACGGCGGAAAATCCTTATCAGCCGCACGAGCGACACAAGGTCCTTCAACGGAGATATATGCCTTTCCATTGCAACCCCTATGCAACGCACCCCTTCGCGCTGCTCTATCTCCTTCAGCTCCTTATCGGGCGACGAGAGGGCAACAACATCGTACTCAGCCGACAACTCCCTTAAGAACCCCTTGCAGAAGGTGTTGAGCGACGTTGCCACCGTAGACGTGCGTATTATCTTGGGTTTACTCATTTCAGTCCTTATTTTTTATAATATCAAAAACTCCACGAGAACGCGACTCCAGCACTTCCGTCGTTGAACAGCGCAGGCGCAATACTCATCTTAGTACCACTATTCTTTTCAATATGCAGACGACGCGGGCCTTTCGACACAGCCGCATCGATAAGGTTGTAGATATATACCACTCCGGCAGCCATAAGCGATAGATTGCGGAATTCCTTGTATCCCAATTCTTTAGAATTGTGCGGCATATCCTTATATTTATTACCCTCATAGTTAAATATAATGGCTGCCGAAATCAATCCTGCCTCTAATCCCCAAATTGTAAAAGCCTTTGCAAACTGCTCCTTGTACAACTGTCCCACACCAGGGATAATGGAAAGTACCGTAGCCTGTGCGTTATCGGTCTTTACAATATTGAAATTGTCGAAAACGGGTTCCACATTACATCGCGACACAGCATATATCTGATAAAGCGTAAAGTCGTACGTCATATCCAGATTATCCTCGAACACCTCGTGGTCGTCAATCAGCATCACCCGATAGACGCTGCGGCGAGGCAGTTCAAAGACAATACGTGCTTCGCGGTGGCAGCCGTAGCTGTCGGCAGCACCGATGGGTTCAATGACTGCCGGTACTCCCTGATGACCGTTGCGCTCCGATATTTCCATTGCAAGCACCTCGAGACGCTCACGGCGCAACACATTAATATCGGGGCCGAAATTCTCGACCTTAATAATCTCATACGTATCGTTCGAACGTCTTTTATTGTATGAGCTCTCCTTGTTGCCCACCCAATGGGGCTTGCTCTGTACCTGCGCCGACACGGGGAGCACACAACACCAGAGAAGAACAACAGTAAACAGTGTTATTATATTACGTAGTAGTTTCATTATCGAGTTATGTTTATTTTGTATCCAATATATAATTTCCGTATTTCTTGTATTCGGGCGAATGCACAAATTTCCACCCATCGTATATCCCTTTTACATAGTTCTTAATAACCAATGCTTGCTTCCATAACATTGCGACACCACACATCACAAAGAAGAGCCATATTGCTTTTATTATATAGCAACAGGCGGTAAGCATCTTTGAGAAAGCCGATTCACCGAGTAAATCATAACACGTACGCCACCATATTATGAAAGATGCTTTTGAGCGTATATACATACGGTCGGGACTTTTTTTGTATCCACTGCTCGATGCACCTGCATCGAGGTTCTTGACACCTGAATTAAATAAAATTCCCAATTTATATCCGTTCCGATGAAGTTTGTTAAAAATCACAGCATCTTCACCATACGCAAAGCCCAAAGTCTCCAACCACAATTCGTCCTCTAAATTCAGAGAGAGAAAAACCGACTTTTTCCACATCGATATAGGCCCTCCGCAACTTTGTGACATATACAACGGCTTTACGGGATTATTGATATATGAGAATGAGCCGTTCCTGTGTATCTTGAAAGCCCATTTATTACTCCAATGCGGAAAAACTAAATTTGTTGCTGCCGCATATATTTTTGAACCAGTACTCATTTTATGGTTCTCGAATATATCAACACCGACACATCCTAACGAATGCGTCTCGATAGCCTCAAGCATCTGCTCTGCACAATCGTCCGACAGTTCCACATCATCGTCGAGCATAAGAATGCAATCGCTCTCAATCTCATCGTATGAAAGTACACGCTGCGCAACCATTCCTTTCGGTACCCATACATACTCTTCTCGGCCCACCGTAAAGGCAGGACGCTCGTATTCCTGGGCAATATATACCATCACCTTTTGCGGCTGTACTGTCTGACGGGCAATAGACTCAAGTTCACGACGGAATTTGTCTCCCGCTGTGCCCAAAGTACGTATAGCAATCGAGTATGTCAACATTTTCTATTTTTTATTTATCAAAACAAGTTTTCTAACAACAATCAGTTTCGCGTCTTATAGCGAATGAGCCAATACAGCATCAGTCCCAATGGCGCTACACACAACGTGAGGAGTTTCTTTGGTGAGTTCTTAAGCCAATCCTTATCTTTTGTAATCAGACAGCTCGATACATAATGTATTGCACTGCGCACCTTATTCAAGTATGTGTTATGCTTGAGCTGCATCTCCTGTATGCGACACTTTGCAAAGCTACGCGGGCTGCGTATATATTGTCGGTATATATTGGCAGACATACTGTCGTTTGGCTGATAATCGACATAGCACAAATTTTTGTTCAGCACTAAAAGAGGATACTTATCACATACCTGCAAAAGCATATATATAGGATTGAAATCCTTTTCTCCCTCAAACCCCACTTGAGGAGCCACCGCACGCATAAGGTCGGTGCGCATCACCTGCTTGGAGTCGCCCCTATGTATATTCTTTATATATAGGTAAAGGAAATAGCACTCTTTAAGTTCCTGGGGGAAATAGCCTGCAATTGGAGTATCTGTACCCGCATAAAAATCTAATCCCAATATCCCAGCATACTTATCACTGCCACGCTTCTTCCACTCGTCAACTATTACTTCCACCGCATCATCGGGCATAAAATCGTCGCTATCGACACAAACATTAAGTTCGGTTTTTATATTAAGGTAGGCTGTATTATATCCTGTATATAAACCACCATTCTCTTTATATATATACGTAATATCAATATTGCCGGCAGCAATAAAGCCCTGTACAAGTTCACGGGTATTATCGGTTGAGCCATCGTCCACAACCAACCATTCAAAATCATTGCATGTCTGTCTGCAAAGGCTATCATAAACACGTGTCAATGTATGTGCTCTATTATATGTAGGAGTAAATACAGTTAAAGTTTTCATTATCCCCAATATACTACATTCATAAATACCGTAAATCCGACGTATGCCATAAGAATACGTCCCGTCATCTTATCCTGTTCCTCCCAAATGGGCATATTCGCAAGCGGATAAGCAATAAGAATAGGATACATAAACCACGAAAGATATGCAAAACGATTACTGAAAGCAGCCTCAATAACCATTACCCAAAATGCATTTGCAAGACAATATGTTACAAGCAAGGCGTTGTACCAATTATCAACCAATTTTCTCTCTATTACAACGTACCAGCCCAAAACTATAGGCATAGAACTATATAAAAGAAAATCCCATCTAAAACCGCTATGTGAAAAATCGGTCATATCCCTGTCGGCAGATGTGTAACTAGACATTCTATCGTCAAATCCCAAAGAGGCAAAGAAATTAATCATTTGGTCTCCAGCTATAAGTGATATGACAATTGACGCCAACCAAAACATTATTCCATACTTTGCATCGCGCACAAGGTACATTGCTGCAAAGATACCGGCTATGGGCAAAATTGCAGTACGGTGTATACCGAATGCAACCAAACAGAATGCAATGCCAATAGACAGCTTACCTTCAAGCAGATAGGCAAAAGCCAGCAACATTATATGGCAGGAGAGTCCGTTCCTCATTCCATTTACACCGTATGTAAAATAGCTTAACGATGCCAACACAAACAACATTCCCAGCATAGGGTTAAGCGGAATAAACTTTTTAACAGCCCACAATGCCGAAAAAACATACAAAAGATACAATATCGTCAAATAGTCCGATGCTTCAAGGTTGAACTTCTTGCAAGTAACACCTATCCATTGAAACACCCACTCCTTAGTCCAATCTATATCTATAAGACTTATCTCCAAAGCGTTGTACCCTCGAATATAGGTTCCTGTATCACCGAAACAAATATGTATAGGACGGTTTCCCAACCAAAAAGAGAGTATCAAGCATATCACAATCATCCACACAATATGCGGTCCTTGCTTCTCCTGCAACGAGTAGTCGGGCGACGATAAGTATCTGTACGCCATTATAACGCACAATAACAGTACGCTATACATAAAGACAGGCTGATACAACAAGGGTTCCATATTTGCCAGGCGTATTTATTTACTAATCATTTCGGTCAATATCAGCTATGCTTTTTGCTATACCCGTATCCGTAGGCATAGTAGCCCATATAACGGTAGCGTCCGTATTTTCCTTTCACCTCGGGAGCAGCATTGAACAGCGTTGCCATTCCTTTGTACTTCTTGCTCTTGTACCAGCTCTCAAAGTCGCCGAGCACGGGACGTTCCTGTCGCAAGGCGCGTACCACAAATATTGTAAAGTCTACATATTTGTTGATGATAGATGTATCGGCAACAATATCCACGGGAGGAGAGTCCACGAATATAACATCGTAGTCGCAGCGCAACTGCTCAAAGAGTGCAGCCAGCCTCTCCGACGCCAGCAGCTCCGTGGGGTTGGGCGGTATTGTTCCGCTCGGCAGCACATCTACATCGCCCAACTTCACAACGAACTGACGGTAGTCGTCGCACTGTCCGTTAAGGTAGTTCGATATACCGAGCTCGCCCTTATCCACGTATCTTGAAAGAGAGGCCTTGCGCAGGTCGAGGTCGACAGTTGCCACCCTCTTGCCCTTTATTGCAAATGCAGTGGAGAGGTTCGAGGAGATGAACGTCTTTCCAAAGCCGGGCTCGGTGGAGGTGAACATCACCACTTTATGCTCATTCTTGTGTCCAAGCATAAACTCGAGGTTGGTGCGCACAATACGGAAGGCCTCGTTTATTGTATTGGTACTGTCGTCCGACACTACCACCTTGTATCTCAGATTGTTCTTTTCCTTTTTCTTTACTCCCGAAGGATTATACAAAGGTATCTCCCCAATAAAAGGAATGGGCAGTTCCTCGAGTTCCTTGCGGCTGCGCACACTCACATTGGAGCTTTCGCGCACGAACAGTACCGCTCCAGGTATCGCAATACCTATCACAAACGAGAAGAGCAATATTCGCGGAACATTGGGAGTGACAAGCCCGCCACCCTGCGCAGCCTCTATGAGGCGGCTGTTGTATGCGGTGAACGTCTGCGAGAGCTCATTCTCCTCGCGCTTTTGCAGAAGGAAGAGATAAAGCGTCTCCTTCACCTGCTGCTGGCGCTCTATCGACAGGAGGAACTTTGCCTGCTGGGGGTTGTTTGCCACCATCTTCGATGCCGAGTCGTGCGTATTGCGCATTGTGCGCTGACGCGCCTGCAACATAGCAAGCTCATTGTCGAGCGAGAGCAGAATTGAACTTCGCATTACAGCAAGGGCCGAGGTGAGCTCCATCACCATAGGGTTCTGCATCGACGACGAGGAGAGGTGGCGATTTCTTGTCATAAGAGTATTGTTATACTCTGTTATCTGCTGCACGATGCTGCTGTTGTTGATACCCGAGCTTGCAGGGAGCATCTGATTCTCGAACTGCGAATCGTCAAGATAGTTACGTATGTAACGCACCATATATATTTGGTCGTCCAAAGCCTTGAGTTGCGTCTCGGCAGCCGAAGCTTGCGACATTGCCGTTGCTCCCACGTGGTCGACGTCGGGGATTAGGTTCTCCGACTTATATGTGGAAATTGTCTGGTCTACCTCACTCAACTCCTGCTCAATCACGCCCAGGCGCTCGCGTATGAAGCGGTTGGCGCTGCTTGTAGCACGGTTGCGGTCGCGCACCCAATTCTCGTTGTACACAAGAATGAGCATATTCAGTATATCCTCGGCACGGGGAATGGAGACGTCCTGGTACTTTATGTCAATCACGGTGGAGTTCTTGTCACGCAGCGTTGCCGAAATGTTTCTTTTCACGTGCGAAACAGTAGAGGCGAGTGTCTTGTGCACCACCTTGAGATTAGCAGTACTGTTGTCCTTGTACATCAACGAGGGAAGTATCGCAATTTTACCAATCTCCGTATCCACCGTATCGCCCAGGTTCATCGAATATGTCTTTTCGAACTTTTTGCCTCTGCATACAAGATTTCCGAGCGTCACTTTGCCGTCAGCAGCAAGAGTAACATCGAGGCGCGCCTCTTCGTTGTCGTTGAGGTCGCAAAACAGCACCTCTATCGGTAGGTCATTTCCATATACGGGAGTATCGTATAGTGTACCTACATTAAAATAATCGACCTGCAATTTAAGGCGTGTAACAATCTCCTTAACCACCCCTGTGGTGCTGAGCGATATTATCTCGTTCACCATACTCGACGAAGTCTGCTCAATACCAAGTTCCTTCAACTGCTCGTCCACTCCCTCGGTACCCTTGCCCTCGGCCTTTATAAGCAACGATGCCGTGCAGGAATATACTTTGGGAGTTGTCAGTATCTCATACACTCCGTAGCTCATTGTCAGCAACAACGAAACGAAGAACCAGCTCCAGTGCGCAAGGCACAGGAACAGGATATTGCGCACCTGCTGCATCACATTTATCTGGTTCAACTGTTTTTTCTCGCTATTCTTAGCAGATGGAACTCTTTCCATTTTCGGTAAGGATTATTTGTTAAGGAACAGTATGAGCGACATAAGGAAAGTTCCCATTGACACCCAGAACGAGGGTGTGCGGGTTACATTTACACTGACGGTAGATTCGCTTATGCGCTGTTCGTTGGGTTCTACATATATTATGTCGTTCTGCTGCACATAGAATGCAGGCGAAGCATACACGCTGCGTGTCTCGGTGAGGTTTATGCGATAGGGTACCTGCACGCCGTTCTCGGTGCGTAGCACAAGGATATTCTCGCGCTGACCGTTTATGGTAAGGTCGCCCGCCGAAATAAGCGCTTCGAGGATATTTATCTTATCCTTGACAATCTCTATCCTTCCGGGAGCATTCACCTCGCCCATCACATAGTATCCCATCTGCGCATACTCGACAATAACAATAGGGTCGCGCAGGAGATTGGCCGAGAGGAGACGGTATTTTACCAGGTCGGCAACCTCCGTGCGTGTGAGCCCCTCCACGTCGATGAGCCCAAGCACCGGCATATCAATCTTGCCCGAAGCATCTACCGTGTAGAGCGAAACTCCATTGCTTCCCGACAGGTTTTTTGTTGAGAGATTGAACATTTCGACCATTTCGCTGTTCTTACTGTGTATGATGATACTCAAGCGGTCGCCCGGCTGCAGGCGTATGGCACGCTCCTCCTGGAGAGCCATTGATATATTGGGCTGAATGTCCTGCAGATAGACCACATTAGTGGGGGTTTTGCACGATGCCACCATAAGGGCAACAACCGCAACAAGTATTATGCGCACCAGAGTGTGTGCAGATGTGTGTGTATTCATTAACGAACGGTATGTTTTTATATTTTTTATATTGTCAACAATAAACGGTTAACCATCAAACAGCTTTCTTTTGAAAAGAGATACAACAGCAACAGGAGGGAGCGGCAGAGACATCTTGAGGGTTCACCTGCATTCCGTCTGGGAGGGCAACGGTTCAATATCCTCGCGGGCTATCCTTACACAAGCGTAGCCCAATGCCTCGATGTAGATTGCTATCTTCGGGTCGTCGGCATTATTGCAGCAGAGCTTTCCCTCGAGTCCCTGCATAGGGCCGCGCACCACTCTCACCCGCTCGCCAATCTTCAGTTGGGCAGCACTGCCCACCTCGACACTCTCCCTGGCGTTGCGCAGCATAAGCTTGAGACGGCTTATCTGCTCCTCGGGAATGACGGCAGCATCGTAGCGGCCGGGATACGATACTACTCTATGTATAAACGAGAGCATTCGTAACCGTTTCTCGGCCTCCTTGCCAATCTTTACGAAAAGAATTGTGGGAATTACTACTTTCTCAATCTTTTTCTTGCGGTCGCTCCACTGCCTTGTCTCCTCTTGTACGGGGACATAATTCTCGATGCCCATTGCCGTGAGCGCCCCGCTTACCTTTTTCTCGGAATACATTTTAACCACCACCGCTATCCAGCGTCCTGGTTGCGCTTCGCGGCCGTTTGTCCCATCGACAACCGTTATCATAGTACTATAAAATTCTTCTCAGACGCCATTTTCAACCATTATCTCTAAAGAGATATATTTCGATTGCAAAGGTACGGTTTTTAACCGAAACTGGACTTTTTTTTACTTAAAAAATGTCAGCAAAATCCCTCATTCAGTTAATTTAATCAAAAAAAAAGAAAAAAAAGCATTTTGCTATCATTATTAATATTTCCCAAACAAAACGACAACCCAACAAACAGAAAAAACAAGCAAAAAATACAAGCAAAAAAAAGCGCAGCAACCGAAGCGTTCTTCAAGCGGTTGCCACGTGCCTTTATTTGGGTTGTTTTATGAAGTACATTATAACCGGAAGATGATCGCTGTACCCCTTGAGCCACACCCCGCCGGCGTGCGTACGTTTGGGCGAGCCTTTGTATTTTCCCTCGCGCTGCAACATATAATCGCGGACAAAAATCTCGGTTTTATGGTACACAAGGCCACGACGTTCCTTGCCAAGCAAATTTCCGCTTATTACAATCTGGTCGTAAACTGCCCACTTCCCCTTGTAGCGTAGCGTGCCTATGCTCTTGTCGGCAGCAACAGCAGCCCAGGGATTGTAGAGGTCGGACGGTGCTTTTACCTCGGACTCAGAGCACCTGGCACCGAGGGACACTTCAAGGCTCTTGTCGCGGGGCGTGTCGTTCATATCGCCCATTATTATGACCTTTGTTGCGGGATTTTCGCGCATAATGGAGTCCTTTACCGCCCTCACCAGTTCACCCGCACGCTCCCTCTTGGCCGAGGCCGCACTGCGCGAGGGCCAATGATTCACAATGAAGTGCACGCTTTCACCCGCCAGCTCACCACTAACTACAAGAAAGCCACGAGTCTTATAGCCCTTGTCGGCTGCATCGGTATACGGCACAAGCAGCGTTGCAAGCGGCACGAAATGCCGCGGATTGTAGAGCAGTGCACAATCTACCCCGCGATTGTCGACACTCTCGACGTGAATGAATTTCCACCCGCGATGAGCAAGTACACGGTGTCGCACAAGGTCGCCAAGCACACGGCTGTTCTCAACCTCGCACACACCCACAACCGACATTCCGTCGGGTGTCACATCTGTTGACATTTCGTTGAGCACCGCGGCAATATTCCTTAGCTTGTTGCGATATTTGACAGTGCCCCAACGATATGTACCATCGGGCAAGAATTCATAATCATTCTTTCCCTTATCGTGTATTGTATCGAACAGATTTTCAAGATTATAAAAACCCACAGCATAGATATTACACTTCGTCTGTGCCGTAAGAGAAAAAACACACGCCCAACAGCACAAAAGCTGCAACACCAACAAAAGCAACCGTTTCATTTTTAAGAAAATTAATTACATACAACAAAAACAAGGTGCATTGCTATCCCCGATAAAAGTAAGAAATAAAACTCATATAAACTCAAAAACGGATAAAAAATTTTGGGACTAACAAACTTTTGCATATCTTTGAACTATTGTGCTCAAAGGATTTCAGCACCTAACTACAAGAAGCAAAGCAAAGAAACAGAAAACAAAACGCAAATCATTGTATTATGAAAAGATTATCTGCACTCGCAACAATTACAATGGCACTGTTACTGTTGCTCACAATAGGAGCTTGTGCTACAAAGCAGGAGGGGAAAGCCACCTCCGAGGGATTCGACCGTGGCAAGAAACTGCTCGATAAGGACATAAAGAAGGACAAACCTTACAGCATAGATACCGCAAGAGTCTACAGCTACGTTATACCTAAATAACATTATGAAAAGATTAGAATTCAGCCTACAGGGATTTACCGGAGCGGGCATTTTTATAATGATAGGACTCATTGCGTTGGGATACAGCATTGGCAGCGGAATTGAGAAAATGGCCGACAAAGACCGCTACGTAACCGTGAAAGGGCTTGCCGAGCAGGAAGTGCAGGCCAACAAGATTGTGTGGCCTCTGCCCTACAACAGCGTGGGCAACAACCTCGACGAGCTATACAATACCGTCGAGAAGAACAAGAACACCATAATCGCCTTTTTGCAGAAGAACGGAATAACCGAAAAGGAGATAATACTCTCGGCTCCCACAGTAACCGACCGCGAAGCACAGTCGTACACCCCCGAGAATCTTAAATACCGCTACCGTGTGGAGTCGGTAATAACAGTTGTATCGCCACAAGTAGAAAAAGTGATACAACTGATGAACAGCCAGGCTGAACTTATGAAGCAAGGCATTGCAATTGGCGAAGACTACCGCTACCAGACACAGTACGAGTTTACCCTGCTCAACGACCTAAAGCCACAGATGGTGCAGGAGGCAACAAGCAACGCACGCGCCGTGGCACAGAAGTTTGCCGACGACTCAAAGAGCAAACTCGGCGGCATAAGGCAGGCACGGCAGGGACAATTCACCATAAGCAGCGACCCCAATACCCCACAGCTCAAGAAGATACGCGTGGTGACCACTGTCGACTATTTCCTAAAATAACAGCACTTTGCCCACTGTCTGTTCCCCATTTATTGTAATTAATGAATGAGGAACTGTTAATTTAACGGAGAAAAGTGAACAATCATTAAAAGCAAATTATATATTTGCAAAGTATTAGCTAAGCACAAACCGCTAAAAGAAGAAAAGAAAACAGGGGGCGCCCATTAGCCCGCAATGTTTTTTGTACTCCTTGACAGAGGAGCACCAGACAAAAGAGCACACAACACAAAACCTAAACAATATGAAAAAGCTATTACTTATCGCAGCCCTTATTGCCTTCAATCTAACGGCAATGGCACAGAACATTCAGTTCCACTACGATTTCGGTCGCTCGCTCTACAGCGAGCTCGACAAGACAGAGCAGAGCCTCGGCCGCCCCACACTGACGACAACCGTCGAGATGTTCCGCCCCGACTCTTACGGAAGTACTTTCTTCTTTGTGGATATGGACTATTCTACAGGTGTAAAGGGAGCTTATTGGGAGATTTCGCGTGAATTATGCTTTTGGCAGCAGAGCAAATGGAATTGGCTCTCGGTGCACGTTGAGTACGACGGAGGTATGAGCAATACAGCCGGTTCGTTCAACGACTCGTGGTTGCTTGGAGGAACATACTCGGGCCACTCGGCCGACTTCAGCAAGACCTGGTCGCTATCGTTGATGTACAAATATATCCCCAACACCCTCGACACAAAGGGCGAGAAATGTGAGCACAACTTCCAGATTACCGGCGTTTGGGGCATCAACTTTGCACAGGGCTGGGGTACATACTCGGGATTCGTGGATTTCTGGCGCGAGCACCGTGCTTGGCAGGATACAGAGTACATCTTCCTCTCGGAGCAGCAGCTATGGCTCAACCTGAACAAGATGGAAGGCTGGGACAAAATCAACCTCAGCATAGGTACCGAGGTAGAGTTCTCGAACAACTTTGTCGACAAGGGCTTCTACGCAATTCCCACATTGGCAGCAAAATGGACATTCAACTGATTAATAAAGCACACACAATCAACAAACAACAACAATGTTAAAGAAATTATTCGGGTTCGACCCCACTACAACCACCGTCCGCACCGAGCTTTTGGCAGGTTTGACCACATTCCTAACAATGTCATATATCCTGGCAGTAAACCCCGCGATGTTCAGCCAGCTTGAGGGTATGACAGCCGGTGCGGTATTCACAGCAACAGCATTGGCGGCAATCGTAGGTACGCTTGCAATGGCATTCATAGGCAAACTGCCTTTCGGTCTTGCCCCTGGAATGGGACTCAATGCCTTTTTTGTCTACACCGTATGTATGGGTATGGGCTATTCCTGGCAATTTGCCCTTACAGCCGTATTCATCGAGGGTATCATATTCATTATCTTGACACTCACCAACCTGCGTGAAGCCATTGTAAATGCAATCCCCACATCACTGAAGAATGCAATTGGAGCAGGTATCGGTCTCTTTATTGCTTTTATCGGCTTACAGAATGCTGGCATCGTGGTTAACAACGATGCTACACTTGTATCACTCGGCGATATAACATCGGGCAGTCCCCTTCTTGGAATCATCGGCATTCTGATTACAGGTTTCCTTGTTGTAAAGAATGTACGTGGTGGTCTTCTTATAGGAATCCTCATCACCGCCATCATAGGTATCCCTATGGGAATAACCGAGTTCAACGGCATTGTATCGTCGCCCCACTCCGTATCGGACATCTTCTGCCAATTCGAGTGGGAAAATATCTTCACTCTTGATATGCTTGTCGTTGTGTTCACTTTTATGTTCATCGATATGTTCGACACAATAGGAACACTCGTTGGTGTATGTACAAAGGCCAATATGATTGACAAGGACGGTAAGATTCCCCGTGTGAAAGAGGCATTTATGGCAGACGCATTAGCGACCACAGTAGGTGCTTGCCTGGGCACATCTACCACCACCACATACGTGGAGAGCGCATCGGGTGTTGCCCAGGGCGGACGCTCGGGACTCACAGCATTCGCAGTGGCTGTGTGCTTCGTAATCTCGCTCTTCTTCTCGCCCCTGTTCCTTGCTATTCCCGCAGCAGCGACAGCCCCCGTATTGATTATCGTGGGACTGTTTATGATGAGCCCCATCAAGAACATTCCTTTTGACGAATATACCGAGTCTATCCCCGCGTTCATCACCATCATTATGATGCCTTTCGTATATTCAATTTCAGACGGAATATTGATGGGAATGATAAGCTACGTTCTCCTTAATATGGTGTGTATGAAGTTCAACCGCATAACTCCTGCAATGTATATCCTTGCAACGCTGTTTATCCTCAAATACATATTCATCTAAAGCAGAATATCAATATCCCTAAAATGAGGGTGACCCAAAAGTAAAAACGGGTTGCCCTCTTTGCTTTTTATATCATTTATCCCCTTATGGAAAATGATTTGCAAAAAATATAGCTATTCTCTTGGTAAGCATCCGACCAAGTACATATAGATAGCAATTAGCCGCTACTAGCAGGTAGTACCCGTTAGTGGCGGCTAATTGTTGGTAGTAGCAGCTATTACCTGCTATTAGCGGGTAGTGCCTTCCAGTTACAAGGTAGTAGTT
>JAFZIA010000032.1 GCA_017554605.1 Bacteroidaceae bacterium | reverse complement strand
TAATAAAACATTCCACTTTTGCATTGCGCCAAAATAGGCTGCACTCGCCGAAAAACTGCAAGTAAACTTGCGTTTTGCTCGTTGGGACTATTTTTGACCTATAAAAAACTTAACGATATAAATTTAAACAGCTTCTTAATATGGTTTATACAAGAAGTTGTTCAAAGAAACAGCCTCGGACAGTTTCAAAGTCCCAAAATATGTGCAGGCTTCCCCGGTAAAGAGAATCACCGCACGCCTTGCCGCACGGACAAGTTTCTTGTGTCATAAAAAGGGACTAAATAATTAGCCCCTTTCTATCAACAAATTTTATTTATTAATCGTTCTCTGAGACTTTTTTGTTGAAATCCTCAACAGAAACCCGCTCCTCGTTGAGTGTTATTGCACCCTTGATGGCTGCAATGAGCTTAACGTCAACCGCACGGGTGATGAGCGCCTCGCGTGTCCTATCCTGTTTGAGCATCTCACGAGCATAGTTCTCGAGCAAGTCCTCGGGGATATTTGCCATTCCGTACTGCGCAAACTGGTCGCGTGTAGCAGCCTTTGCAACTGCAAGAACATCGTTGTCGTCAATCTTAACCTCGAACTGCTTTGCGAGCTGCTCCTTGATAAGATGCCAAGCGAGCTCGTCGAGGCTCTTTGTGAAGTCCTCGTCCTTAACGGGCTCGTTACCCTCGTGGTTAAGCTCCATAATACGGCGGAGGAGAGCCTCGGGGAACTCGAGCTTGCCAACGCGGTTCTTCAGGTATGAGCGAACGTCCAAGAGGAGCTTATAGTCGCTCTCTACCTCGAAGCGTGCCTCGAACTGCTCTGCAATCTTTGCGCGGAAGTCGGCCTCGTTCGTTACAACATCCTTACCGAATGCAGCGTCAAACACATTCTGGTTAATCTCGCTTGCCACGAAGCGTGTAATCTCGGTGATTGTGAGTGTAAAGTCACCATTATGAGCAGCAACCTGGTCCTTCTCAACCTTAAGGAGCGATGCGAGCTCTGCCTCGCTGCCGTCGTATGCGGTGAAGGGGTTGAATGTAACAACATCGTCAACCTTTGCACCTGCAAAAAGAGCCTTCTGATCCTCGTTCTTCATATAAGAAGGCATAAGCACTGCCTCGCGGACGTCAACACCGCCCTCGGCAACCTCTACGAGGTGGCCCTTGAGCATATCGCCATTCTCGAAAGACTCCACCTGCTTGTACTCACCGCAACGCTGTGCGTAGCTCTGTACCTGAGAGTCAATCATCTCGTCGGTGGGCTGTATGCGGTAGTAGGGAAGGCTGTCTGCTGCCGAGAGAGAAGCATCGAACTTGGGAGCCAATGCAATATCGAACTCAAAAGTGAACTCTGTACCGTTTACAAAGTCAAGCTCGCTCTGCTGCTCTGCACTGGGAAGGGGCTCGCCCAACATATCGACCTTGTTCTCCTTAATATACTCGAATACCTTCTGCTGGAGCACCTTGTTTATCTCCTCGGCCTTTACTGCTGTGCCGTACTGCTTCTTAACAAGACCCATAGGTACCATTCCGGGACGGAAGCCGGGGATATTGGCCTTCTGACGGAAGTTCTTAAGAGTTTTCTCAACCTGAGCAGCATAATCTGCCTCAACTACTTTCACAACCAGACGTGCGCTGGTTGCATCCAAATTTGTTAATGTAAATTCCATTATAAATTATTTTAAGTTATTATCTTTCAAGCAAATGCCTTTATCCTATCCAGCAAAGCAAGCACACCCTCGGCAATGCTTGCATACTATATGCCGAATTTAGAGCGTGCAAAAATACAATTTCTTGGGCACAAAATCAAGCAAATTGCAAATTAGTTGGCAAACATTTGAAATTTAGGATAAAAAAAAGCAGGCAACCGACTTTTTTTTTCAGTTGCCCGTATTTTGCAATAAGCACAAGAAGCGCGTGCCCGTGCAATCACTCCTCGTCAATCTGGAACTCCTTCTTGCGCAGCACGAAGTCACGTCCCAGATACTTCTCGCGCACGATTGAATTCTCGGCAAGCACCTCGGGCGTACCCTCGAACAGGATTCTGCCCTCGAAGAGCAGATAGGCACGGTCGGTAATGTTCAGCGTCTCCTGCACATTGTGGTCGGTAATGAGAATGCCTATGTTCTTGTCCTTGAGTTTCCACACAATGTACTGAATATCTTCCACCGCAATGGGGTCGACACCCGCAAAAGGCTCGTCGAGCATTATGAATTTGGGGTCGATTGCCAGGCAGCGTGCAATTTCGGTGCGTCGGCGCTCGCCTCCCGAAAGACGGCTGCCGAGATTCTTGCGTACCTTCTGCAGACGGAACTCCTCGATAAGGCTCTCGAGTTTCTCCTTTTGGTACTCCTTGGGCTTTCCCGTGAGCTCGAGCACCGAGGCAATATTGTCCTCGACACTCATATTGCGGAACACGCTCGCCTCCTGTGCAAGATAACCGATGCCTATGCGCGCACGCTTGTACACGGGATAGTCGGTAATCTCAAGGTCGTTCATAAATATGCGCCCGCCATTGGGCACAACAAGACCCGTGGTCATATAGAACGAGGTTGTCTTTCCTGCACCGTTTGGACCCAACAGACCCACAATCTCGCCCTGCTTGACATCGAACGACACATTGTTGACCACCGTACGCTTGCCGTAACGCTTCACCAGCCCGTCGGTACGCAGCACCATACGCTCCTGCGAAGCCTGCTCCATATTTGTATTCTGCTCTTCCATACTCTAATATCGGATTTATTTTGCGAAGATAATGCAAATCTCCCTTTTTCCAAAGAAATTTTGCCACTCGACAGACAAATACAAAAACAAAAAGAAATATTAACATCGGCCTAACCATAAAAAAGCGTAACTTTGCAGCACCATTCACACAAGAAAGAGATGATACCAGTAAAATCCATAAGCACATTCGGCAAATACCTCATACTGATGTACAGGGTATTGGCCCGCCCCGACAGCCTGAAGATGTTCTTCAGACAATTTATGCGCGAAATTTACCAACTGGGAGTAAACTCCATTCCAATAGTACTATTGATTTCATTCTTCATCGGAGCTGTAATCTGCATACAGATGAAGCTCAACATCGAGAGTGCGTGGATGCCCAAATTCACCGTAGGATACGCCACACGTGAGATTCTCATTCTCGAGTTCTCATCTACAATGATGTGCCTCATTCTATCGGGCAAGGTGGGCTCAAACATAACCTCGGAGATTGGTACAATGCGCGTGACGCAACAGATTGACGCGATGGAGATTATGGGTGTAAACTCGGCCAATTTTCTCATTTTTCCCAAGATAGCGGCACTAATCACCGCCATTCCCACGCTCGTCATTTTCAGTATGGGCGCAGGCATTGCCGGAGCATACGCCATAGGCCTTTTCACCGGAATAATGATTCCCGCCGACCTCACTACGGGACTGCAGTATGAATTCTCGCAGTGGTACGTGTGGTGCAGCATAATAAAGTCGCTCTTTTTTGCATTCATAATATCGTCGGTAGCCTCGTTCTATGGCTACAACGTCGAGGGCGGCTCCGTAGAGGTGGGTAAGGCAAGCACCGATTCGGTTGTCAGTTGCAGCGTGCTCATACTGTTTGCCGACATAATACTAACACAACTGTTGATGCAATAATGATTGAGATAAAGAACATATCCAAGAGCTTTGGGGAGCAGCTTGTGCTCAACAATGTAAGCACCACATTCGAGAACGGCAAGACCAACCTCATCATAGGTCAGAGCGGCGCAGGAAAGACAGTGCTGCTCAAATGCATTGTAGGACTGCTCACACCCGAGAGAGGCGAAGTGCTGTACGACAAACGCAACATTCTCAAATTCTCGAAGAAGGAGAGGCTGATGCTGCGCAGGGAGATGGGAATGCTCTTTCAGAATGCGGCGCTGTTCGACTCTATGAGCGTACTGGAGAATGTAATGTTCCCGCTCGAAATATTCTCGGACAAGAGCTACAGCGAAAAGCTCAAGCGCGCCCGTTTTTGCCTGGAGCGCGTGAATATGCTCGACGCACAGGACAAAAGCCCCGAAGAACTGTCGGGAGGAATGCAGAAACGCGCTGCAATAGCACGCGCAATAGCCCTTGAGCCCAAATACCTCTTCTGCGACGAGCCCAACTCGGGACTCGACCCGCAGACCTCGCTCATAATAGACGAGCTCATACACGGAATCACAAAAGAGTACAATATTACCACAATAGTAAACACCCACGATATGAACTCGGTGATGGGCATCGGCGACCACATTACCTTTCTTGCCGGCGGCAGACTCGAGTGGCAGGGCGACAAGGACGGCATTCTCGACGCCGACAACCAGTTGCTCAACAATTTCCTCTACTCGTCGGACCTTTTGAGAAAGGTAAAGGAGCGCAGCAAACAATAGGAGAACAGAGACAAAAAAAGCTTTTCAAAGCAAAGGACAACATACCGGCAGCGTGCATTTGCCCGCCATTCGCTACAAGACAAGAAACAGCACCCTCCGGCCCAAAAGAGACAAATATGAAATTTGCGATATTCGGCAACCCCAACAAATCAAAGAAATTCGAGAATGTGGATACCCTTTTCGACACTATCCGCAAGCTCGGCAGCAGTTTTTCGATAGACCGTACGTTCTACGATTTCCTTATGCACCTATGCCCCGACAAGCTCGACGGCGACGACATCATCGACGGCGACGACTTTACAGCCGACGTTGTAATAAGCTATGGTGGCGACGGCACAATGCTGCGCACAGCCAGCCGTGTGGGAAGCAAGGGATACCCCATTCTGGGCATCAACGGCGGACGGCTGGGTTTTCTCACCACAATATCGCACAACGGAATTGCAACAGCCATAGAGGATATTCACAACGGGGAATACAGCATCGAGGAGCGCTGCCTGATAAAGGCCGAGGCATCGGGCAATACACTGAGCAGCGACCCGTATGCACTCAATGAGATTGCCGTGATGAAACACGACAGCTCCTCGATGATGAAAATAGACGTGACACTCGACAACAGCGACACTATAACCTACCAGGCCGACGGACTGATTGTGGCAACACCCTCGGGCTCCACAGGATACTCGCTGAGTGTAGGCGGGCCTATAATATGCCCCGATGCAGCAGTACTTGTGCTGACTCCTATCGCCTCGCACAGTTTGGGAGCACGCCCCATTGTACTAAACGATAATACCCGCATAGAGATAAAAGCCGACAGCCGCAGCCGCAACTTTTTGGTGGCAATAGACGGCAGAAGCGAGAGCTGCCCCGACGACACCATTCTCACAATAACAAAGGCACCGCACAAGCTGCGCCTCATACGCAGCAAGGGAAGCTCATTCGTAAAGAACCTGCACAATAAAATGATGTGGGGTGCCGATTTCCGTTAACCATCGTCACCCCTACACATAATCTGCTCCACCGGGAAGGAACGCTCCTCCCGGCACGGTGGCCGTGCGCTTACCAGAATTTATTGTTCTCCTCGCTATACTCAAAGCCCACCGCCGCGAGTTTCCCTTCAAGCCACCGGCGGTCAATGTCCATCGACGCACAAAGTTCGTCGAGCGAGGGATACTCGTCCCTCAGCTTCATATTCACAAAGCTCATAAGCATCATTGCATCTTGCGGAATATCCTGCATAAAATCTCCTTATTTGTATTATTAAAATCAGCTACGGCGTCTCTCAATCCACCGGTAAACGATGGGAATCACGTAAATGTTCAGCAGCGTAGAGGTGAGCAATCCGCCAAGAACCACAACTGCCATAGGACTCTGTATCTCATTGCCCGACTTCTCTCCGCCCAGAATCATAGGCAGGAGCGCGAGAGCCGATGTGAACGCTGTCATAAGGATAGGAGTCAAGCGGTCGGCCGAGCCCACCCTTATGGCCTTCTCAAGTTCCATTCCCTCGGCACGCAGATGCTGGTAGCGCGAAACGAGCAATATACCGTTGCGCGTAGCAATGCCGAACAGCGTGATAAGGCCGATAATGGCAGGTATACTCACCACCCCCGACGATATATATGTGGCAACGACACCGCCAATGAGCGCAAGAGGCAGATTGAGCAGCACCACGAACGACAGCAAGGTACTCTTGAACTCACTGTAGAGCAGCACGAACACCACCAGTATCGCCACAAGCGATGTGAGCCACAGCGTGCGCGAAGCACTGTCGGCACTCTCGAACTGACCGCCATACTCAAGGCGATAACCCTCGTCGAGCGCGAGCTCCTTGTCGAGGTAATCGGCAATGCGTTCAACAGTGCCCGCAACGTCGCCACCAGTTATATTTGCCGACACTACAACCTTGCGCTGCACATTCTCGCGGCTGATGCTTCCCGGACCACCCGCCGACACAACAGTCGCAACCTCTTCCAACGGCACTTTTCCCTTCTCGGTATCTATGAGCGCGCTGCGCACGCCGTCGATACTCTCGGTGTAGCTGCGGTTAAGGCGCAGGATAAGGTCGAAGCTGCGCTCCTGCTCATACACCTCGCCCAGTTTCTTGCCCGGGAACGACGCTTCGACAAAGGCGTTGAACTGTTCGAGTGTTATCCCGTGCAGGGCCAGACGCTCGCGGTCGGGACGTATCTGTAGCTGCGGCGTCTCCACCTGCTGCTCCACGTTCACGTCCACCACATTGCC
Organism: Bacteroidaceae bacterium; assembly: GCA_017554605.1. Classification (GTDB taxonomy): domain Bacteria; phylum Bacteroidota; class Bacteroidia; order Bacteroidales; family Bacteroidaceae; genus HGM04593. The sequence continues at coordinate 5,027 of JAFZIA010000032.1, read as the reverse complement.
AAAATCGGCAAGAAGGCCTTTTATCAAATTTCCTGTTGTAAAGAGAGTGTTGAGGTCGGGACCGAAGATTTTTATTGCAAGGTCGGCCTGTGTACCCGACACCATATGGTCTATTCGGTGCTCCAACGGCTGGCCGACAGATGTCACGACACCCGGTACGGCTGCCAAACGTGCACGCACATCGGCAAGGAACTCCTCCTTACTGCGCTTGCCGAGAGAGAAATTCACATCAATCTCGGCACCGTTAGATGTCTGCGAGTGCTCGTCGAGCTCACCACGGCCCGTACGGCGCGCCGTGCTTGTGACCTCGGGTATTGCAAGAAGCTCACGCTCTATGACCGCACCTATGCGGTTGGACTCCTCGAGCGACACTCCGGGACGCGACACGGCCGATATTGTGAGCGCCTTCTCGTTGAACTCGGGCAAGAAGCTACGTCCCATCTGCGCGAACAGCACCAGACAGAGCACCAGCAGCGCCACAAGCGCACCTACTATATATCTCGAATATCCCACAGCCTTGTCGAGCGTCCTCTCATAGTGCACGAGCAACCAGCGGTCCACCCAATTCTTCTTCTCGTTGCGAGTGAGATACTTGTCGTCGGAGAGCATCATACTGCACATAAGCGGTGTAACAGTCATTGCCACAATGAGCGACATTACAAGTGCTATGAGGTAGGCAATGCCAAGAGGCTTGAGCATACGTCCCTCGAGCCCGCTAAGGAAGAAGAGGGGCATAAACGTAACCATAATGATGAACGTAGCGTGTATAATGGAAGCCCTTATCTCGGCCGAAGCCTCAAAAACCACGTCGAATGTAGAGCGGCGCTCCTCACGCGGCAGCAGATGATTCTGCTTCAACCGTTTATACACATTCTCTACGTCAATGATTGCATCGTCAACCAGAGAGCCTATCGCAATACACATTCCTCCAAGCGTCATTGTATTTATATCCATATTCAGCAGATAGAGTACAATCATTGTACCCAACAGCGAAAGAGGGATTGCCACAATGGATATTACCGTAGTGCGCAGGCTTGTCAAGAAGAGGAAGAGCACGAGTATCACACACACAGCACCCTCAATGAGCGCACTGCCCACGTTGTTTACCGACGACTGTATATAATCGGCCTGACGGAAGATTGACGTATCGAGCGTAACATCGGCAGGAAGCGAACGAGCCACAGCCTGAAGGTTGCGCTCAATGTTACGTGTCACATCGAGAGTATTAATATTGGGCTGCTTTGATATTGACAGTATGACTGACGGCTTGCCACTGAGTGAGGCATAGCCCTGACGCACCGCGCCAGCTATGACAACATCGGCAACATCGGCAACACGCACGGGAGCATCGCCATTCATCTTCACAAGCGTGCGACCAAGTTCCTCGAGGCTGTTTGTACGTCCCATTCCACGCAGGTTATACTCGTTGCCATAGTCGCGCACCACTCCACCGCCAACATTCACACTCATTGCGGCTACTGCTGCCTCCAATTCCTGCATAGTAACCCCGTAGAGTTCCATCTTCACAGCGTCGGCAAGCACCTGATACTGTTTATAGTCGCCGCCAATTATTGTCACCTGCGACACGCCGCCCGTCGCAAGAATCACGGGCTTCACAATCCACTCGGCAAGCGTACGCAGCTCCATCATCGAGGTTGTGTCGGAGAGCATTCCAATGAAAAGAATCTCGCCCATCACGCTCGACTGCGGCGCAAGCATAGGCACAATGCCCTCGGGCAGCTCATCGGTTATTGCCACGAGTTTCTCGCTTATTACCTGACGCGCCTTGTAAATGTCGGTTCCCCAATCGAACTCCACCCACACAAAAGAGAAACCCTGCGACGACGTAGAGCGCACGCGACGCACATCGGTAGCACCGTTCACAGCCGTCTCGATGGGGAAAGTGACAAGGCGCTCAATCTCCTCGGGAGCCATATTATGGGCATCGGTGAGCACAACCACAGTAGGCATTGTAAGGTCGGGGAACACATCTACCTCGATATTGCGGGTAGAATACACACCTCCTATTGTCACCAAAATCACTCCCAGCAGCACCAGCAGCCTGTTGCGGAGCGAAAATTCTATAATCCTGTTAAGCATAAACTACATTTTAATGGAATGAGAAAAGAGCAATCAGTGGACGTGTCCCGCGTGGGGGTCGAGCGCACCGGCAGCCTGCGACAGCTTGAGCGATACGGCACCGCGCGAGACAACTTTCTCGCCCTTGTGCAACCCGCTCAGAATCTGAGTGTATTTTCCGTCGCTGTTGCCAATCTTCACCTCGCGCTTCTCGAACGAATCGCTGCACTGCTGCACAAAGACAAAGAAATTGCCCATCTCCTCGACAAGCGCCGTGCGGGGTACAACCGTCACCACCCTGCCGTCGGGCAGCGACGATGCAAGATGCAACGTCACAATGCTGCCGGGAACAAACTGCGCACCCTTTGCCGATACCGTAACGGGAATCATATTGCAACTGTTTGCCGCACGGCCCACAGCCACCACACGCCCCCCGGCCTCGTCGAGGGGGAGTACAGAGCCGTCGGCAAATTCTATATTTACCGAAGTTATATTCCTGAGACTTGCTGCGTGACGCACGGGCACTTCGGCCGCGATATTCACCTCGCCCTCGCGCTGTACGGTTGCAAGCACTGTTCCTGCTGATACATACTCGCCGTTGGTCACAGCTACAGATGCCACATATCCTGCAAAAGGGGCTTTAATAACCATACGCCCGTCGCTGAAACTGCGCTTCATACTGTTGTAATGAGCCTCGGTCCTGCGCACAAGAGCCTCGGCAGCCTGCAGCTCCTTCTCCGAGACAATCTTATTCCCGAAGAGCGCCTGCTTGCGCTCATAATCGGCTTTTGCCACCAGATAGTCACTCTCGGCGGCAGCGAAGCGCACAGCAGCATCATTCTCGCTCACATCGCCACTCTCTATCCAGAAGAGCACATCGCCCGCACGCACCTCCTTGCCCTCGACAATGTTGCCGGCGTAGCGCAAGCGTCCCGCACCGGCAGCCACCATAGACGCCTCATTGTCGGGAGTAGCCCCGACACGGGCAGCCACCCTTACAGCACCGTCGAGATTGGCCTCGGCAACAGCCTCGACCTTAAAATCAATCTTACCCTGCTGTGCAAGCGGGAAATTCACTATATTAGATCCCGAGGGGTAATTGTGTCCCTCGCCGCCGTGCTCGTGGCTGTGAGCGTGAGCCTCGTGAGTGTGCCCGTCGTGAGAATGCTCGCCACTGCAAGCTACACCGTGCTCGTGGCTGTGAGCGTGAGCCTCGTGAGTGTGCCCGTCGTGCGAATGCTCGCCACTGCAAGCAGCACCGTGCTCGTGGCTGTGGGAGTGAGCCTCGTGAGTGTGCCCGTCGTGAGAATGCTCGCTACTGCAAGCAGCACCGTGCTCTTGGGAGTGGGAGTTTGTACTGTGCGAATGAGTATCATTACCACCGCAGCTTGCAAAAGCAAGAGCCGCAAGCAGCGTAAATGCGTAGCTGAAAAATCGTTTCATTATCCTGTGTTTTTAATATTTTTCCACCCGAGGCCCGGCAACTAAAAGGCGGCAACACAACATTTTGCCGACAGCAGCACACTCCCCGGAAACTATTCTGCGAAGTTAATGCATTTATTTTGAAATTCAGTTGCAAAAGACGACGTTTCATCTATCGCCAATAAAAAGAGAAACGACAAGCACTGTTACCCAAAAGCACAACGGGCGATTTCTATAAGAACAAACGCCTTTTCATCACCACGCGGCCATTGCCAAAAAACATAAATTATTGAAAGCACAGTTGTTTTTCGCCGTCATTTAGAAGCTGTTTAAATTTATATCGTTAAGTTTTTTACAGGTCAAAAATAGTGCCAACGAGCAAAGCGCAAGTTTACTTGCAGTTTTTCGGCGAGTGCTGCCTATTTTGGCGCAATGCAAATTGGAAATTTTATTATTTTTCGAGGGCGCGTAGCGGGCTACGTAACCGGGAGAAAGAAGAAAACAGGCAATTTAGAACATAAAAAAACAACGAAATAACGGCTTCCAATATAGTAAAAACTTTTTTAGAAATTTAAACAGCTTCTAAAACTACAACAGCCCTATAATATGATGTTATTATGGGTAGTAAAGCCTATTACATATCTTCTAATGTTAAGCATAGTTGCTCAACATCATACTTTGGCAATAGTTTATCTTTGAGGTGTTGCACCTTTTCCGCAAAAGCCTCTGGTTTGAACTCCTTTCGCTGACGTTTAACTTCAACTGCTACCGCCTTGTTCTTCTCCAAACGTAACGCAACAATATCTATCTCACACTGCTCCTTACCCTTCTTTGCTTCCCAATATGAGCCCATATCACGATACTCGTGACTCTCAATAAACTTCTGCTTGAAGTATTCCTCAAGTGTCTTACCCGAATATGTTGTATAGTCTTCATTGATAATATGTTCTATCACTTCAAATTGATTCATCTCTACAAGAGTGCGATTACCCTCAAAGTAGCGGAACCAGAAACGAAGAAACGTATCTGATATCTCATATCTTACGGTTTGCGTGCCTCGTTTTGCAAGTATGGGACGCATCTTCTTGATGATTTCGTATGTCTCCTCCAACTTTTTGAGTTGCCCACCAATACTTTTCTCCCCATACTTAAAATACGGTCGTTTTCCATTTTAGTCAAACCCCAAGTCCCATTGACTCGAGGATCTCGCGCTGGCGGCGGCGCATCTCTGCGTCCTCTTCGTCGCTGTTGACGTGGTCATATCCGAGCAGGTGAAGCATCGAATGCACCGTGAGGAACGCGACCTCGCGCTCAAAGCTATGTCCGAACTCTGCCGCCTGCTCGTTTGCTCTCTCAAGCGAGAGGACGATATCGCCAAGGCTTGCGGCAGGCTCATCGGCAACGGGAAAATCAACTGTCTCGTAGTCGGTGAGCGGAAAGGAGAGAACGTCGGTAGGCGCATCGATTCCGCGAAACTCGGAATTGATGGCGCGTATGCCTTCGTTATCGGTAAAGGTGACCGACAC
>JAFZIA010000031.1 GCA_017554605.1 Bacteroidaceae bacterium | reverse complement strand
CATCATATTGTCATAAAGCGTAGCAGACAACGTTTCCCAAAGAAGACAATAATTCTCTAAAAACCATTTATCTTCCAGGAGATATTTATAATAGAACTTATAATTGCCGCTATGCTGCTGCGACCACATATCCTCACGCTTAAATATATCATCAAAATCCCATAAAGGGCCCATTTCAAGTAAAGAAGACGTAGGATTGTCCTCAAAAAAGTCATATTTTACAAGATACCTGTTGGAGCCTGCGGCATCTGAAGTTCCCAAAATATCGTGACCAAGCAACCAGGCTGCAAAAGAGGTAACATCAATATATTCATATATACATTCACCATTTACAAGAGCGTTCTCTACATCATATATGTAGTTAGTAATATTCTCAAATGTCCGTGCCGAAATATCGTCATAATCAGGACTTTTAAAAGTATATCCCATCTGATAAGGAAGAATAGAGCCCTTAAAACTGACATCCTCGTTCCACCAATAAGCATCATCTTCAACAATAAAACCCGTATCGGATATATCGCAACGACCCTCTTCCACCTCAATGGATTCTGTCAACACATAACACCCTTTATAATCGTTGTTTATAACCAAATTTACATAAGAGTACTTCGGTGTCCACCTTTGACCAACAAGTTCCGATACTTTAAAACCCACAGGAACATTCAAGGTTGTTCCCTCTCTCAGCAACAACCAATCCTTATCCTTATATTTGCTATCACCCCTAAAAAGCAAATCTGCTTTTTTTGAAAGTTTAATTTTATAAGGTTTCTTATTCCACAAAGAACTTGTATTGCCCCGTTGCCTTATTTGCATACCCGAGACTTTGTTCATATATTCGCCACTATCATAAAGTACACTATCTCCCAGTGTAATCACAAGACGCCCTGAAACATATTCGTTACCAGCCAACCCTACACCAACACAACCCTCAGGAGGATAAACCGGATACCCCTGAGGCTCTGTACCGTCGGTAGTTGTTATCGTAAGCAAAGGAAGACCAATCTTGTATAAATCAGACTCATCAATGGTTGCAGCAAAACACAAAATTTGCATACAAAGGAGGAGTAGTGTAAAAATGTAACGCATAATACTTTTCATAGTAATAGTGAGTATAGACCGATATAATATTTTTACCTGTCGTTTTGTCTTTTCGGGCACAAAAATAACAATTCAACACCAAACAAACAAACAAACTAATTAACATACGGACATAAATACTATTGCCCATTCTATAACAAAAAAGTATATTTGCAACTATGAATACCGAAATACACCCATTAGAGCCATTTCTGCCACAGAATGCAAAAATACTTATGCTCGGCAGTTTCCCGCCACCAAAGACACGTTGGTCGATGGAATTCTTCTACCCCAACTGGATAAACGATATGTGGCGCATTATGGGACACATATTCTTTGGCAACAAGCACCACTTTGAGGCAAAAGGAGAGAAGCGCTTCGACAAAGAGAGCGTTGTAGAGTTCTGTACACAAAAGGGGATAGCCCTCTACGACACAGCCTGCGAGGTTAGAAGGCTCAAGGAGAACGCCTCGGACAAGTTCCTCGAGGTTGTCAACCCCACCGACATCAACCTGCTTTTGCAACAGATGCCGCAATGCCAGGCAATAGCGACAACGGGGCAAAAGGCCACCGACACCATAGTGGCAAACTTCGGTTGCAAAGAACCTGCAATAGGCAGTTACGAGACTATAGGGATTGAGGGGAAGGAGATACGCTTCTGGCGTATGCCCTCCAGTTCGCGTGCCTACCCTCTGGCACTGGAGAAAAAAGCCCTTTTCTACCACACAATGCTCAAGGCCGAAGGGTTGCTATAAAATCGACAAACCACAAACAGCCCGGGCTCTCTACCGCCATTATTCCCGTTTCAATATTCCTTCCACCGTCAACTGCACATTTTGCACAGGCCAAGCATTTGTCCACTACAAACAGCAAGGAACAAATGGTTCAGTAGAAATTTACTGTGGATAATAATTCTTTCAACCATCTTCTCGGTGTTATTTTACGGCTATTCTCTCGTTGTAATATTTTCTTCTGCTTTCTTTTTTTGCGAAAAAAAGAAACAAAAAACATTGCACAAAAGAAATTGTCGCAAGTGCCCTTTGCTCGTG
>JAFZIA010000030.1 GCA_017554605.1 Bacteroidaceae bacterium | reverse complement strand
ATTTTACGTTAAGATTTTCTGTGCGCAGAGCCTTTGTTTTACGAACCCACTCTCGCTCGCTGCGTGTATATGTAAACATCTACACGCTCGCTTACTCGTGGCTTTTGAGTACTTTTCGTCGGCACGAAAAGTACGTAAAAAAACAATAGGCGGTAGAAAATTGCAACAAAGTATAAAGGTGTAAATATATGTTTGAATAAATGTAGACTTTAATTATTGCCCACATTAAATTTCTACTGAGCCGCAATTACCAGTGGAACAGGTACATATATAGCAGATACACCACAATACCCACAACTGTGAGTATTATGCTTTTTGTTATAATGTGCAGGAATTCTTTCATAATGGAATGCGGTTGTCTGTAGCTTTTGTGTATGGATCTGGAAAAAAGTAAAGGGACGAGTGTATGACACAAGCCCCTTTAGTTCGGATAAGCGTTTATGCTTCTGATTATCCCTCGATAATAGCCTCCTGAGGACATACGCCTGCGCAAGTGCCGCAGTCGATGCACAAATCGGGGTTAATAGAATACTTGTCGCCTTCTGAAATTGCACCCTGAGGGCACTCGTCGATGCAGGTACCGCACGCAACGCATTCGTCTGTAATTACGTAAGCCATAATAGTAAGTATTTAAGTTTGAATTATCCGCTGCGAAGATACTGCTTTTTATATATATGCCTACTCTTTAAGACGAATTTAACATAAATTTATTTGAATTATCTTCTGTTAACACTGTACTTTGCTCTTTTTTCTTGAATTTTCTCTATTGCATTGGCAATAAGTGGCGCGTATGGGCGTTAATATAACCGATGAGGAAAATCGTTTACATAATATTGTTGTTGATGCTGCCTGCACTGACACTCACGGCGCAGCAACGTAAAGTGCAGAACAAGCCGTATATCGACTATCGCCGTCTGCACTACGGCTTTTTTGTGGGTGTACACGCGCAGGACATTGAGTTCGAGAATAACGGTTATGTGACTCCCGAGGGGGAGCAGTGGTATGCCGACGTTGTCTCGTACAGCCCGGGATTCAGTGTAGGTGTGCTTGCCGACCTGCGCATAAACAGCCTGCTGTCGCTGCGCCTCATACCCACAATGCATTTCGGCGACAAGATAGTTGTCTTTCGTGAGCAGAACAGCGGCAGCAGGGAGCGCCAGCAGATAAAGTCTACGTATATCTCTTTGCCCGTTGAGGCTAAGTTTACGGCCGAGAGGTTTAATAACTACCGTCCCTACATTATAGCGGGCGTGAGTCCAATGCTCGACCTCACTGTGAAAAAGCAGCGTCCTGTTCTTCTGAAGCCTTTTGACCTTATGTTCGAGGTGGGCCTGGGCTGCGATTTTTACCTTCCTTTCTTCAAACTTAATCCCGAACTGAAATTTTCGTTCAGCATACTCGATATTCTCGACAGGAACCGCAGCGACCTTATCGACAAGAATTATCTCAAGTATACCGAGTCGCTTGGCGGTGCTTCTGCCAAAATGATAGTACTTTCCTTTTATTTCGAATAATTTTTCTCTTTTTATTTGGATTGCATAAAATTATTGATAATTTTGCAGCTAACAGATGTGCATATTGTTGCTGTGCGTCGATAATGTATAAGGTATGAGTTTTACAACAAATATATGGTGGTGGCATTGCTCGTGGTAATTATCGTGAGTGGCTTTCGGCGTATATGCGTAAATATAAAAGGCTTGTCTCACGATTGGGGCGAGCCTCTTTTTTGTCAATAATTAAAATGCAATAAATTATGTCTACCAAGCAGAAGCGTTACTTTTTGAGTGAGTCGGAGATACCGACGCAATGGTACAATATTCAGGCAGATATGGCCGTCAAGCCCGAGCCTATGCTCAGTCCTGCTACACGCGAGCCTATTACCGTCGAGGAACTCTCGAAACTCATCTCGGTTGAGGCTGCGCGCCAGGAACTCAATACAACCGACCGTTGGATAGATATTCCTGAGCCAGTGCTCGAGATGTACCGGTATTACCGTTCTACGCCTCTTGTGCGTGCATACGGGCTCGAGGAGGCGCTGGGTACTCCTGCGCGTATATATTTCAAGAATGAGAGCGTGAGTCCTGTGGGGTCGCACAAACTCAACTCGGCGCTGCCGCAGGCCTACTACTGCAAGCAGGAGGGGTGTACCAACATTACCACCGAGACGGGCGCGGGACAGTGGGGCTGTGCGCTGTCGTATGCTTCCAAGGTCTTCGGGCTGGAGTGCGCGGTGTATCAGGTGAAAATAAGTTACGAGCAGAAGCCCTACCGACGCAGCGTGATGCAGGCCTTCGGTGCTCAGGTGACGCCGTCTCCCTCTATGTCTACCCGTGCAGGAAAGGATATTCTCACAAAATACCCCAACCATCAGGGCTCGCTCGGTACTGCAATATCCGAGGCAGTGGAGCTGGCTGTAACAACTCCTGGCTGCAAATATGCGCTTGGCTCTGTGATGGGCCACGTGAGCCTGCACCAGACTATAATAGGCCTTGAGGCCGAGAAGCAGTTGCAGATGGCGGGCGACTACCCCGATGTTGTAATCGGTTGCTTTGGAGGCGGAAGCAATTTCTCGGGTATTGCCTTTCCCTTTATGCGCCATAATATATGTGACGGCAAAAAGACGCGCTTTGTGGCGGCTGAGCCCGAGTCGTGCCCTAAGCTCACACGCGGAAAATTCTGCTACGACTATGGCGATGAGACGGGTTATACTCCGCTTATGCCTATGTTCTCTCTCGGTCACCAGTTCAAGCCCGCCAATATCCACGCGGGAGGATTGCGTTACCACGGTGCTGGAGTGATTGTGTCGCAGCTCCTTAAGGACGGTCTTATGGAGGCAGTGGACATCAGTCAGTTGCGCTCTTTTGAGGCTGGACTTATGTTTGCCAAGGCCGAGGGAATTGTTCCTGCGCCTGAGTCGTGCCACGCTATTGCTGCTGTCATTGACGAGGCGTTGCGTTGCAAGGAGAGCGGCGAGGAGAGGGTTATCCTCTTCTGTCTCTCGGGCCACGGCCTTATGGATATGTCGGCCTACGACCAGTATATCTCGGGCAGCTTGGGCAACTATACCATAAGCGACGAGGAGATTGAAAAGAATGTCGCTTCTCTTTGACACTGTATAGCTTATGGAGGAAAAAAAGACTATAATGTATGTACACGGCTTTGCCTCGTCGGGCAGCTCGGGTACGGTGATGGCATTGCGCCGTCATTTTATGGGGTGGCGCGTGGTTGCCCCCGACCTTCCTGTCGACCCTTTCGAGGCTATGGAGCTCCTGCACCGTATGGTCGATGAGGAGCGCCCCGCAGTGGTCATTGGAACGTCTATGGGCGGAATGTACACGCAGCAGTTGCGCGGTGTGCGCCGCATTATTGTAAATCCTTCGTTCGAGATGTCGCGCTCCCTGCTTTTCGGCAAGATGGGGCGTAACAAATATACGTCGAAGAGACGCGACGGTGCAACGGAATTCCGTGTCGACAAGGCTCTTGTGGAGCGTTTCAAGTTGATGGAAAAGAACCAGTTTGACGGTATTACCGAGGAGGATAAAAAACTCGTTACAGGGCTTTTTGGCGATAAGGACCCAGTGGTTCATTTTCGTCCTCTTATGGCGAGTATGTATGGCGAGGAGCGTTGCCTGTGGTTCAATGGTGAGCATCGTCTTAATGATACTGTTGTGAAGACTGTACTTGTGCCACTCATTAATGATATGCTTGTGCAGAATTCTTGATTGGTTTGGGTGTAATGGAATGTATAACGGCTGCTTTAAAAGAGTGGCCGTTGTTTTTATAGTGTATCTCTATTGCCCTGTAAGGAGTCTTTGCCGCTAATATTGTATATACTGCTTTCTTGTTTTATGTTCGTTAAAATGAAATAACCTCGCTCATTGTCAGCGAGGTTATTTCATTTATATATATGAGGTGATTATTCTCTGTCCTCAAGGTTGATGTCGTCATTTACAATACCTATGGGTACAAGCTCGATGTAGTCGTGCATACCCTCCTTGGTGTTGTCTTCCATCACGTTCTTCATACGTATCCAGTTGTCGTATCCCTCGAAGTGTGATGTTGTGACAATGTAACGGATAGCTCCGCTGTAGTGGCGCGCACTCGACATATTGTTACCGTCCTTGTGGTTGACATAGTCGGCCATAGAGAGGGGTGCTTTCATATATCCGTGGTTACGCATAGTCTTGTCGTTCTCAACGCCGTCGTCGGTTGTCTCGCTGTCCTTAATCCAACCGATACGGCTGTCGGTAGCAAATATTCTGAGGTCGACGGGGATACCGCAAATCTCGGCCTTGTTCTCGCTGCCCTTGCGCACGTAGAACTGTGTGATTGAACGTACTTCTGTTGCGGTGTAACCGAGGCGGAGCTCGTATGTACCTGCGGGTACGGGCGGCAGACGGTACTCGAAGTCGTACTGACCGCTAGCAATGAACTCGTCACCGTTGAGTGTTACTCCCCAATCCCAGGGTGTAAAGTAGTGCAAGTGGGTAAGGGGGTTGTTTATCTTGAGGTTCTTGCAGTATCCGTCGGGAATATTGATGTCACCGGCTGTTGCCATACCGTTACCGGCCTGATAGGTACTTCCCGACTCTTTCTTTGTGGTGTAACGTACTGCGTTGGTCATAAGCTCGGGCAACAGTGTCGCAAAGTCGAAACGCATACGCTCGTAGAGGACGTTTCTCTCCATCTCCTCGACATTGTATATCAAAAGACCGTCGATGGGGTGGATTGTTCCGTTCAATGCGTTGGGAAGGAATGCCGCATAGTCGCCTCCCTTGGCTGTGAATTCGCTGGGGCTGTAAACAAGGACGTTTATGTGGTCCTGCATTCCGTCGGTGATGGGAATGTTCCTGTTGCTGGGGTTGACGCGAATCTTGCTCTCGTTCTTGCTGAGCGCACGCATTGCCTTTATAATAAGGTTGTTCTTTGTTACAAAGTAGTCCATACGGTCGTAGCCAGCCATATATGCCCACTCGCTCTTGAAGTTGTCGCCCAGATTGAGCTTGTAGATGACGAGCTTGTCGTAGGGTACGTCGCAGTCGAGCAGGTGATATGCCACGAGCTTGTTGAGGGCGTTCTTGGGACTTGTGTAGTCGTTTGCGTCCTCTGTGCCGTACCACTGCTGTGCCTTTGCTATAAGGTCGTCGATATTGTTGATGTTGTACTTTGAGATAAGTATGCTGTCGTAGGGTACGAACGCCGAGTAGCCGTCGCGCTTCTGCTGGGGGTGACGTGCGTATCCTGTTCCCTCGTATGTTCTATAAGGGGTAGCCTCTACGAACTGCAGGTCGTAGCTCTCGTCTACATAACCGAGCATTGTCTGGTCGTATCCGGTGCGCTCTATCGCTTCTGCAAAGATCGAGAAGTAGGGGTAGCTTGCAATGTGCTCGTACAGGGTGTTTGTTGTCTGCTCAACCACGTGGCTCACAATGTGTATCACACCGTTCTCAACGAGCTCGTCGCCAATGACAATCTCGGCCTTGTTCTCGATGTAGATGTGGTAGCCGTTGCTGTCCGATGAGGTGTTCAGCGAGATGTAGCGCTTGTTGTAGTTCTGTGTGGGCATTGTCTCCCAAGTCATATCGATTGTCTCGTATTTCTCGGGGATAAGGTGCGATTTTGCAATGACATTTGCCATTGAGTCGCTCAGCTCCTCAAGGTAGGGGCTTGTGATACCGGTCCATACGGGCTCTTCGGTGTCTTTTGTAGCTTGCCAGATAGAATCCTGCTCGAAGAGGAATCTTTCAATGGCTGCGTTGGTGGGAGCAAAGAGGGTGTGCTCGCCGTATGTACCGAGCGTTCCCATCATATTCGCTCTTTTGAAAATGTCGACAAGATGTGAAAATTCGGGACGGTTCTGAAGGTAGCTCTGGAGAGTCTCCTCAGTAAATGTGTAACGGTTGCTCTTGTCAATGTCTTCGGTACAAGATGCAAATAACGCTACTGCGGCGATAATCGCTCCTTTGAAAATCTTTTTTAACATAGCTGCTATTGTTAGTTATTTATTTATTCCCGTTGTTTTTAAGTGCTTTTTGGAGAGTTTACTCCAAACAAATGTTAGCAACTGCAAATTTAAGTAATAAGTTTCTAATTGCACAAATATATTCTGTTATTTTTTTGTGGATATATTCTCTTTTTAGACTTTTTTATTGTTTGTTGCCACACTTCTTGCCTGTTACTTTTTAGGTAATGCCCGCTGTATCTGCCGGGCGGCGGATTTGCGGGAGGGCGGTTGCTGCACTGTGTGCCCGCGTGCATAAATGATGCTTCTGCTTCAATTTATATATTATTTAACTTTTTAAGGTTTGTGTATGTGTGCTGTTTTTGGTAACTTCGCAGCCTGAAAATCGCAGGGCCTCTTTCTTGCAGAACAATAACCCGACAATTCTATTACAATGAACGCTATATCTCTGTTTGTCACTCTCTTTGCGCTCCCTTTCTTTGAGCGTCCCGACACTGTGGTGTTGCAGGGGGTGGATATTGTAGCGTCCATAAAAGTTGACGAGGAGCAGGGAGGGGAGTATTCGTCCACCACCATAAACAGGGTGGATATTGAGAACCGGCATATAGTTTCGCTCAAGGAGCTTACGGCGCTTGCTCCCAACTACTACAAGCCCGATTATGGCTCGCGTATGACCTCGTCCATCTATGTGCGCGGCTTCGGTTCGCGCATCGACCAGCCTGTTGTGGCGCTGTCGGTTGACGAGATGCCTGTTATGAACAAGAACAGCTACGATTTTGACTTTTTCGACATTTCAAAGGTGCAACTGATGCGCGGAGCTCAGAGTACGCTCTACGGGCGTAACACTTCGGGCGGTGCCATCAGCCTGTTCACGCTCTCGCCGCTTGCGTTCCAGGGCAAGCGCCTTATGCTGGAGTATGGTACGGGGAACAGCGTGCGCCTTAAGGCTTCGCACTATGCAGCCCCCAGCAGGAGCTTCGGTTGGTCGGCGAGTCTCTACTATGCCCGCACCGACGGCTTCTTCCTTAACCGCGAGAGGGGCGAGGAGTGCGACGGCGGCAGCAATGGGGCTGTGCGCCTGAGGGTTCAGTGGCTGCCTGCCGACGGGTGGAGCGTGGACAATGCCCTTACAGTGGGCTTTGTCGACGAAGGTGGCTGGGGCTACCGTTCCTACGACAGAGAGTCGGGGGTGCTGCTTCCCGTTGCATACAACGATGCCTGCACCTATCGCCGCTTCAACGTGAGCGACGGGCTTGTGATAAAAAAGTATTTCGACGGTTTTACCCTCTCTTCAACAACAGGCTACCAGTTTCTGGGCGACCGTATGAGGATAGACAATGATTTTCTTCCGCTCGACTATTTCTCTATGGGGCAGTACCAGCGGGAGAGTGCTTTTACGCAGGAGCTTGTGGCAAAGTCGGTGCAGGGCAGGAAACTCTCCTGGATTGTGGGGGCGATGGCTTTCTACAAGCATCTGAAGCTCTCGGCTCCCGTGCTCTTCAAACAGTATGGCATTGACAATCTCATTATAAAGAATGCCAATGAGAACTTTTTCCACCCTGCGGGCGACGACTACAGCCTTGAGTTCCGCGACCCCTCATTTACCATCGAGGACAAATTCACAATACCCACGGCGGGTGCGGCACTCTATGGCGAGGCGGCGCTGCATCTGGGGCAGCTTTCTGTGAAGGCGGGTGTGCGGCTCGACTATGAGCGTGCGTCGATGGATTATGACAGCTACGCCGACATATACTACAAATACAAGCGGAGCTCTGCACAGTTCATTCACTTGCCCTCGTCTTTCAAAGGAAAGGATACGGCCGATGCGCTTGAGCTCCTGCCGCGCCTTTCTGTTGCCTACAATCATAGCAGGGGCAATATCTATGCTACGGTGAGCAAGGGATTCAAGGCGGGCGGATTCAACACCCAGCTCTTCTCCGATATTCTCAAGCAGAAGATTATCGACGATATTATGCGTAATCCCAATGAGGGCGATGCCTCGGCTACGGTGTATCACCCCGAGACAGCCTGGAACTACGAGCTTGGAGCCCGTTTCTCGCCCTTTGCCGACGGGGCACTCTCCCTTTCGGCTGCGCTCTTCTACATAGATTGCCGCAACCAGCAACTGACGGTCTTCCCTAAGGGTGAGTCAACGGGACGTTTGATGTCCAATGCGGGACGCTCGCACAGCTACGGTGCCGAACTGTCGCTGCAGTACAAGATGAATGCTCTGCAACTCGATGCTTCCTATGGCTATGCTTGCGCCACATTCGACGAGTACTGCGACGGCGAGAACGACTACTCGGGCAACAGGCTGCCTTTGGCGCCGCGCGAGACACTCTCGGCCAATGTGGCATATTCGCTGCCCGTGCCGCGCAGCTTTGCCAATTTCCTCATTCTCAATGTGGGCTGGAACGGCATAGGACGCATATATTGGAATGAGCAGAATAGCCTCACACAGGCCTTCTATGGGTTGTGGTCGGCCTCTCTGTCGTGGGAAAAGGGGCACTTCGGTGCATCGCTGTGGGCAAAGAATATCCTCGACGAGAGGTACAATACCTTTTACTTCCGCTCCATAGGCAACGATTTTTTTGCGCAGGGCAAGCCCAGGCAGATGGGTGTGTCGCTGCACTTGAATTTATAGGAAACGACAAATGTTAAATATTGAGAAGCTGTTTAAATTTATATCGTTAAGTTTTTTATAGGTCAAAAGTGGAAAGTTTTATTATTTTTCGAGGGCGCGTAGCGGGCTACGTAACCGAGAGAAAGAAGAAAACGGGCTGTTTTGAACATAAAAAACAACGAAATAACGGTTTCCAATATAATAATAACTTTTTTTAGAAATTTAAACAGCTTCTGAATATGGTCCGGCTGATTTTTTTAGCCGGATTTTTCAATATGTACAGTAGAAGGGGGAGTGTCAAAATAAACGCAGGTGTTTCTTTCAGTTGCCTTCTCGGTGTTATTCTTCGGCTGTCCTCTCATTTTATGGCGTTTCGGAACCTCCCTGAAATCATTGTGACATTCCGCAATGAACCTTTCCTATGGAATTTCTATCAAGGGCAAAAACAATTCTGCCTTTACGTTGTTACTGTAAAAGAACAAAGACACTTCCATTACTTAATATTACTTTTTCTTAATCATTCAATTCCCCTTTGGCAGTCCTCCGTAGTGATACGCGGGGCTGTGTCTTTTTATGTGCATCGGACTTTTTTTTTTGCTCCTGCGGGCCAATATTGTCGTCCCAATCCGAACTTTTTTGTATGTTTGCCATAATTATATGAGAAAAGCTACAGGTGTAATGTTGTATTCGCTGCTCTCTGTGCTGATGTGTGCAGTTGCGGCGTGCGGCTCTCCCGGCGGTGAAAAGTCGGCCGGGGCTGAGGCGCTGTGCGCTGAGATTGCTGCCTGCAGATACAGGGACGTCGGGCAGATGGAGGCTGCCGCCCTGAGGCTCGATACGCTCGCTGCCGCTACGGACGAGCAGCGTTCGGTGGCAAGGAACGCATTGGCATACGCTGCCCTTATGCGTATGGATTATTCTGCTGCCGAAGACGGGTATCTTGCTGTGATAGACGGGTCGCGTTGCGAGGTAGAGCGTCTGGTTGCCGATGTGGGGCTTATGATGCTCAGTTTCCGCACGTCGGCCAACAGGGCTTTTTTCGATTATCGCTCGAGGGCTCTTGGCAGGGTGCGCCGCATAAACGAAGAGGAGGGGGCTCTTGCACCAGACGATAGGAAACGATTTACCGATGCAAAGGTGGAGCTCGCGGCAGTGTCGCTCTGCTATTTTGCTAATCTGGGAATGAACGACGAGGCGGAGCGTGCCGCTGCTTACCTCGAAAGGAATATTGCGGCTGCCGACAGTCTTGTGCAGCGTCTCTACGGCCGCTTGACACTCAACTACAGGACCGGGCTTCCGCTGCTGCAGCGTGCCGAGGCTCTTTTGAATGTGCTGGGACGCTCGCAGCGCGAGGGGCAATTGTGGATAGTTGCCAACAGCAGGCTTATGCTGTCGGTGCTGTTGCGTGGCGATGAGGCGCGGGGGAAGGTTGTGGCGGCGTTCCCGTCGCGTATTAGGGAACTGTGTGGCGATACGCTCGACACAAGGGTGTTGCCATATACGCTTTCTGTTGCTGCCGCCCGCGATTTTGAGCGTTACGGTGATGCGTATATGGCTGTCGAGGCGTTGAGTGCCGCTGCGTCGTGTGCCACGCAGACGGGAGAATTTGAACTCTCGATAGCTTTGCTCGACGATGCGTTGCAGCGGATAAACGGCTACTATCAGAATTTTTATCCCCACTGTGCATTTGAGCCGCTTGTGCTTGACGATGTTGACGAGGAGGCCGAGCGGCGGCGTGTGGAGAGCGACAGTGTTGCCAACATTTGCGAGTGTATGCTGAGCGTGCGGCGCGAGGCGAGCTGCGCATACGCTGGTATTGGCAATAAATATGCCTCGGACGTCAACCGTAACGCCTATCTCGACCTCTTGCGCAGTACAAGGCTCAACAAACAGACGGAGAGCCGTATGGCTGCGGCGCAACAGAATGCCACCCGCCTGTATGTGTGGCTTGTGGTGTCGGTGCTGCTTGTGGTGGCGGTGGTGGTTGTTGCTCTTTTTCTGAATGTCAGATGGAAACGGCGCAATGCGGCGTATGCTGCCGACCTCGAACGTCTGCTCAAGGTGTGCCGCAGGCTTATGTCCTCTATGCCCAACGAACTGCCCGATGCCGCGGCTGTGCACGCGGCTGTGTGCGATATATTGAACAACGGGTTGCGCGGTTTTTCGGGCGATACGGCTTTTTCTCTCCTGTTGACTGCCGACGGAAATGTGAGCGGAGATAGGTGCTGTCTTTTTCCGCTTGTGCTGATGGACGGAACATCGCAGTGGACGCTGTGCGTGGAGACTGAATTTCCTCTCTCCGGCAGCAAGCGGCTGCTGCTCGGTATTCTCCTGCCCTACGTTGCAGTGGCGATAGAGGAGGGTATGCGCGTGGTAGGGATTGGCGACGAGCGTTCGCTGCTGCAGCAGAAGCAGGAGTCGTATGCAATATATCTTGCCTCGCATAAGCGCGAGAATGTGATAAAGCGTGTCTCACTTTCGGTGGTGAACGGAATGCAGCCGTATATCAACCGCATATTGAATGAGCTGCGCCATCTGTCGGTGTCGGCAAGGCTGGGCGAGGGGGAGCAGCGGAGGCTCGGGTATGTTGCCGAGCTCATTGCTGTGCTCGACGAATATAACGGTGTGCTCGAACGGTGGATAAAGACCCGTCAGGGCGAGCTTAGCCTGCATATTGAGAGCTTTTCATTGGGCGAGCTTTTTGCTATTCTCAGGAACAGCACGCAGGGATTCTTGCTCAAGGGAATCGACTTTTGTGTAAAGGATACTGAGGCGGTGGTAAAGGCCGACAAGGCGCTGACGCTTTTTATGATAAACACGCTTGCCGATAATGCGGGAAAATTCACTCCTCGTGGAGGGTGCGTGACGGTCGAGGCTGTCGAGGCCGATGATTATGTCGAGGTGGCAGTGTCGGACACAGGTTGCGGAATGAGCGGCGAGGATATTGGACGCATTCTGAACAACAAGGTCTACGATGCTTCGCTCATAGGCGGCGGCGAGCCCTTGTCGACGAACAAGGGGAGCGGCTTCGGGCTTATGAACTGCAAGGGAATAATTGAGAAGTACCGCAAGAGCGATTCGCTCTTCTCGGTGTGCAGCCTTGACATAAGCAGCGAAAAGGGTAAGGGCAGCCGTTTCTCTTTCCGCCTGCCAAAGGGTGTGGTGCGTATGCTTGCAATGCTTCTTATGGCGTTGTTGCCTTTTGCGGGTGAGGCGAAAGGGAATCAGCTCGCCCGTGTGGGCGAGCTTGCCGACTCGGTATATTCCTGCAATGTGGAGGGCAGGCACGCTCAGGCGCTGCATTATGCCGCGGAGGCTGTTGCGCTGTTCAATGAATTCTACCGCACGGTGCAGCCCGAGGGTGTAGATACCCTCGCTTTTTCATCGGGCAGTGCAGCCGAGCTCGGCTGGTGGCGCTCGTCGCTTTTCCCCGACTCGCTTGTGGAGAGTGTATATTACAATCTGCTCGACATACGCAACGAGGCTGCAGTAGCGGCGCTTGCCGAGCACGAATGGCAACTGTACCGTTACAACAACAGCATATACACGCAGCTCTACCGAATGGTGCACGAGGACAGGGAACTCCTGCAGCACTATGAGAGAATGCAGGGGATAGCGAATTACCGATACGCGGCGGTGGCTGTGTGTGTGGCGTTGCTCATATTGCTCCTGGTAATGTCGGTGATAATGTATATGCGAAGGGTGGTGCTCCAAAGAATGAACACCGGCATATTGCTCGATGTGAACGCGCGTCTGTTGAATGTGGCGCGCGGTGGACGTGTCACCGGCAGCTCGTTGGCGGGGAACATTGCGGCCGAGGTGTATGCAGGAACGCACGAGTATCTGCGTGTACGGAGTGTGGCTGTGCTGTTCAGGGAGGGTGCAACGGTTCAGGCGGCTGCCGCGCCCGGCAAGATTGACCGCCGTACCACTATATTCCTTAGCGGAATACTCGAGAGTGAAGGGCCGTACGTGAGCAACGACGGCAGGGTGCGTGTGCTGCCACTTGTGGCAAAAGCCGCGCACGAGGAAAAAAGAATGGGCGTGCTGTATCTCGAACTCGACAGGGCGCTCACAGCGAGCGAGGCCGCAATGCTTGAGCTTGTAGCCTCGTATGCAGCGTCGGCAGCATACTATTCTATCGTGTCGCTGGAGCTGAATTACCGCTCCCTCGACGATGTGGGCGAGGAGGCGGAGCGCCTGAAATACGAGGAGAATTATATGCACGTGAGGAATATGGTGATAGACAATTGCCTGTCGATGATAAAGCACGAGACAATATATTATCCTCCGCGGATAGGGGCGCTTGTGGAGAAGCTGCGTACGCAGGATTTACCGCCGCAGGAGTGGTGCGGGAGAGTGGCTGCCGTAAAGGAACTTATGACCTATTATAACGAGATGTTCGGTATTCTGAGCAGGTGTGCTTCGCGCCAGCTCGATGACACGAGCTTTGCAGTGTCGCAAATACGTCTCGATGAGATATGTGCCCGTATGCAGCGTCGGGTGGCGAATAAAGCCCGCCGCAGCGGTGCGAATGTCGCATTGCAATGTTCGGTAGAGGGGGTGGTGGCGTGTGGCGATGCTGTTCTTGTGGAGTTTCTCTTCGGCTCGCTGCTCGACGCTCTTCTTGTACGTGGGGGTGACGGGGAGCTGCGTCTGACGGCTGTTCCCGAGGGCAGGCTCCTGCGTGTGGAGATACTCGACACCCGCAGCAGGCTCACGGCCGCGGAGCTTGCGGCAATGTTTGTCCCTGCGCAGGGCGCTGCAAGCCTGGAGTATCTGATAGTGAAGGAAATAGTGCGTATGCACGAGGATTATATGGATATACGCGGCAGCAGGGTCGAGGCACACGATTCCCCCGACGGAACAGTGGTGCTGTTCACCCTGCCGCAGATGAGATAAGGAACTAAAAACAGATGGACGATATTATGGAGAATAATTTCAGTGTAATTATAGTTGAGGACGCGCGTTTGGAACTTAAGGGAACCGAGGAGATTTTCCGCACCGAAATTCCCGAGGCGCAGATAATAGGAACGGCAATGAGCGAGGCGGAACTCTATCCGCTTATGGAGAAGCAGTTGCCTCACCTGCTGTTGCTCGACCTGGGGCTGGGTGGCTCTACTACGGTGGGCGTTACAATATGCGCAAGGGTAAAAAAGGAGTATCCCTCGGTGAAGGTGCTCATATTCACGGGCGAGCTGCTTAATGAGAAACTGTGGGTCGACGTGCTCGATGCGGGTGCCGACGGCATTGTGCTCAAGACGGGCGAGCTTCTTACAAAGAACGAGATTCACAGCGTGATGTCGGGACGGCGCTATGTGTTCAACCAACCGGTACTGGAGAAGATTACCGCGCGTTTCCGCGAGGCGGTGATGCGCGACGCCAAGCGCCGCAAGTCGCTCATAGACTATGAGATAGACCGCTACGACGAGTGCTTCCTGCGTCATTTGGCACTGGGATATACAAAGGAAATGATTGCCGGCCTCAGGACAATGCCTTTTGGGGTAAAGTCGCTCGAGAAACGTCAGGCCGACCTTATATCGCGTCTCTTTACCGAGGCTGAGCAGCGCGGTACAAATGTCACGCGTCTGGTGGTGAGGGCAATTGAACTGAATATTATTGACGTGGAAAATCTTGAACCCGATGAATAAGTGGAACGGACGGTATTTTCCCGTGTTGCTCTACTCGTTGCTGCTTGTGGCAATATGGGTGGCGTCGTGGATAATGGGCATTGCGGGGCTGTTGTCCTCGGGCGTGCAGCGCAACGAGTCGCTGCTGTCGGCTCCTGGTATAAGGTGGGCTTTGCGCTCGGCAGCAGATTCCATCGAGGCTGCTCCGTGGGGCAGTGCGGTGCTGTGCGTCGTTGCGCTTGGGTTGCTCTACGGCTCGGGACTGTTGGAGACTGTCGCCCTTGTTGCGAGGCGCAAACCCTTGTCGCACAACCGCAAGATGGCTGCCATAATGTCGTTGCTGCTGTTCCTCTTTTGCGTTGTGCTGGTGCTGTTGTGCACATTCGCTCCGTGGAATGTCCTTGCTGCAGCAACCTCGGGCTTCTTTTCGTCGCCGCTTGCGGCGGGCTTCTTGCCATTGTCCTTTGTAGTGGTGCTGACGGTTGCTGCAATGCACGGGGCAGTGTCGGGCCATTACCGTTCCTTGTCCGATGTGCTCGACGGGGTGTGCCGTCTCTTTTCGCTTTTTCTTCCGGCGTTTGTTGCAATGCTGCCCGCATCGGGGCTGTTGCCTTGCCTCTCATACGTTGGAGCGGGAGTGTATGCGGGTTATGTGGAGCTGCTCCTGTATGTCTTTCCTTTTATGTTTTTGCTGCCTGCCTCCATTAAAGGCTTGCTATAAAGATTTTTCAAAAAAGTGCAGTTTTTTTTTCTTTATTATAAAAGAATTGCTTATCTTTGCAGCCGATTTAGTCCGTAGGGGTTCAATAAGACAGTCTCACGAAGAGAATGCACCTCGCGGAATTCACAATAAAAGCGATTAAATTAAATGTACGCAATTGTTGAGATTAACGGACAGCAGTTCAAGGCTGAGGCTGGAAAGAAGCTGTTCGTGCACCACATCAAGGGTGCTCAGAATGACACAACCGTAGAGTTCGACCGTGTATTGCTGTTGGACAAGGACGGTGCAGTAACCGTAGGTGCTCCCGTTGTAGAGGGCGCAAAGGTAGTTTGCCACATTGGCGAGGTACGTGAGCAGAAGATTGTTCGTAAGTCTAAGGACGGTCAGAACATTGTTACAACACGCGTTATCGACCCCACATTGGTTAAGGGTGACAAAGTGTTGGTGTTCCACAAGCGTCGTCGCAAAGGTTACCGCAAGCTGAACGGTCACCGTCAGCAGTTTACAGAGTTAGTAGTAAAAGAAATTATCGGTTAATCTAAAAAAGTTTAAGTATTATGGCACATAAGAAAGGTGTTGGTAGTTCTAAGAACGGTCGTGAGTCTGCAAGTCAGAGACTTGGTGTAAAGATTTGGGGAGGCCAGGTATGTAAAGCCGGTAATATCATTGTTCGTCAGCGTGGTACAGTACATCACCCCGGTAACAACATCGGTATGGGTAGCGACCACACTCTCTATGCTTTGGTTGACGGTATCGTAAACTTCAAGCGTGGCAAGAACAACAAGAGCTTTGTTTCGGTAGCTCCTTTTGAAAAGAACTGATTTATCTTTTCAGTAGAATAATTTAAGGCGACTGCTAATTATAAGGTCGCCTTAAATTATTTTTAAGAGGTACTCTTTTGTCCGATATACATTAGGGTAAGCACTCGTTCTACAAGTTTGTCTGTAATTGCAGCAGTTGGGGAAATGTGCAATTATATTTTATATACAGTGGATTTTGTCTTTTACGATAGCTTGTAGCGATAGACGAACGGATTGAATGAATCCGTGTATTGTTAGAAACTGTTTTAGTTTTTATCATATTGGAAGCTGTTGTTTCGTTGTTTTTTATGTTCAGAATTGCCTGTTTTCTTCTTTCTCCCGGTTGCGTAGCCCGCTACGTTCCCCCGAAAAATTGTAAAACATTCTATTTGCTTTGCGCCAAAATAGCTTGCACTCGCTGAAGAAACCAGCAAGTAAACTTGCGTTTTGCTCGTTGGCACTATTTTTTTTGACCTATAAAAAACTTGACGATATAAATTTGGACAGCTTGTTGAAAAGGGGATTTGCGTTTTTTTTGTAAAACACATCATAGCCTGGTAGAGGCATTTGTACTTTTTTTTTGATTGTGATAAGATATTTGGATTTTATTTTGCTACCCGTGAATAGAGAGCATTCGTCCTGTAATTTGTGAATTGTTCGTTTCTCGTGGCGCGGCAGGACTGCTGTAATGTGTGAATGTTTAGCTCGAATTTTAATGCCTTCGTTGTAAATTGTAGATAATATAGGTCTATGACTCTTGGAAATGGTGCATATATAGGAAATAACCGGTACAGGATAGAACGTGTGCTGGGACAAGGTGGGTTCGGTATAACTTATATGGGTTATCAGGATTCGCTGAAACGCAAGGTTGCGATAAAGGAATTTTTTGTCAGCAATATTTGTTTCCGCAAGGATACCACATACGAGGTTGTCTCGAAAAGTTCGATGGAGGAGCTTATCAAGAAACTGAAGAATCAGTTCGTTAAGGAGGCACGTCTCATTGCTGCTTTGTCCAATAAGCACGTAGTCAAGATTTATGATGTCTTTGAGGAGAATGGTACTGCATATTATGTTATGGAGTATCACGAGGGGAACAGCCTTGAGGATTTGGTGAAAGCGGACGGTGCGTTAGACCCCGAGGGGGCTTTGGAATATGTCCGTCAGGTGGCCGAGGCTCTTCGCGAGGTTCACTCGAACAAAATTCTCCATCTTGATGTAAAGCCTTCCAATATAATGGTGAGCAAGTATGGCGAGGCTGTGCTTATTGATTTTGGTGTATCCAAGCATTATGACAATAAGGGTAACCAAACGTCACTCTCGCTGGTTGGTGTCAGCGAAGGATATGCGTCTGCCGAAATGTACGATGAAGGACCTGCACAATTTTTCGATCCCAGATTAGATGTCTACTCATTGGCTGCCACACTCTACTTTTTGCTGACTGCTACTCCTCCGCCGCACGCAAAGGTAATAGAGAAGAATGGGCTGGATTATCCCAAGAGTGTACCGCAGGTGTTTGTAAATGCTATAAACAAGGTGCTGTTGGGGACTCCCAAGAGCCGGCCTGCCACGGTTGAGGAATTTATGTCCTTATTGCCATATAAAGGTAGGGGTGCAAGCCTGCTGGAGATTGTGCAAAAAATGTTTGTAGGCAAGTATAAGTATTTTGCATATACTGTACTTGTGCTATTGCTGTCGTTGTGCATATATATTATTGTCCCGCCATTACCGCCCAGCCTTGAGGAGGCCTACAATGCAGCTCTTGAAAAGTTGAACAGCACCAATAAACAAGAAGCGCACTCGGGACTGGTTGAAATGGAAAAACTTGCCGGCAAGAATTATCCCAAGGCAATGCACGAAATGGCCTTGACATACGGTTGGTATCCTTCCGATTCGGCATCGTTGAGCCGTAAGCTCACATTGGGCTTTCTTTATTATGACACGCAAGACGGGAAGAGGAAGAATTATCCATTGAACCCCGAGCATAACAGAATGGCTCGTGAAATGTATGAAAGGATTCTGTTGTTGGACGATGCCGACGAGAATCTTGGATTAAAGGCAAATGCAGCATACAGGTTGGCGGCTTATAGCTTGCTGTTGGACGAAAAGAAGGAAGCCGATTATGAAAAGGGACTGGAATATTTGCTTTTGGGCAAGAACTATGCAATGCGTGCAGGCGATAAAGGACTGCTCCCGAAAATAGAAAATGGATTAATAGAAGTGAGAAAAAAAATCAAAGGAAAAAAAACAAAATAAGATACTTATGAGAAAAATACTATCACTATTCCTGCTGCTTATTGCGTGTATGGATATCCAGGCGCAGATGACCGAGTGGAGAATCTGTCCTGAATATGACAATATACGCATTGCCGACGGCGCGCCGCTGTTGCTGTGCGATTCGCTTGACTTTTCTTATACGGTGCTGATGACCCTCGACGGCAAGCGCTTGGCAATGACTGCCGATTCGTTGCATTCATTTAATGAGGGGTATGCCATTACCACCAGAAAGGGTACAAAAGAGATAACCGGCTTCTTTGACAAGAAAGGACATTTTACAGGCATTGCTGACCCTCACGTTGTTGCCTACGATATGCCTTTCTTCTCCAACGGCTTTTTGGTTGCTTATTCAACCTCGAATTATACCTACAATATAATTGCTCCCGATGGAAAAGCGGTAACAGGCGGGCTGTATAAGAAAATATATCCTTACAGCAACGGACTTGCGGTAGTTGAGAGGTACGAGGATTACTTCAAGCAGAAGGATTTCCACTACAGATATTTGACAATTGACCAGAGGCCGGTGAAATTGATGTACAATAAGAAGGAGTTCGAACATAAGGACGTTCAGTTCCTCACCTCTGTTACCGATGAGGGCATTTCGTACGCCATTATAAAGAACGATTTGTACAGCTTTAATGTAAAGACCGGGGAGTTGCTTCCCGTTACGTCCAATATGCAGGACAACAACCCCAAGAGACAGGTATCTTTGGTTGAGCAAGATGGTGGAGGCGTGACGTTCACATATAACGATACGCTGTGTGTGGCATTCAGGAAACGTAAGAACGAGAGGGTGTACCTGTTCTTGGACGAGAAGCTGGTACCTATAAAAATAAGGTATGCCGAGAATGGCGTCACCGAGGAAAAGCACTTTGCGAAGAACTTAAAGGCTGTTGCTGAATATAAGTCGGACCTGAGCATATCCTGCGATAGCACTGCTGCAAAATACGGTATCCTGTGCAATGGCGATACAGTGCTGCCTGCCCAGTTCAAGGATGTAAAGTTCTGTATAGACAATTTTGCTGTTGTGTGTATGAACAACGGAAATTGGGGAATGATTGACTATAATAAAGAGAAAAAGTTTGCTTTTTCAATAAATGACAATGATGCGGTAGGTTTCAGGCACCGTTACTTCAGGACAAAGATACGGTTGCTGCTTCCTCCTTCTATGCCTTCCGGCAAGTGCCGCTTCTTTGTAGACGAAAAGAGTGGCTGTAATGTGGACTGGACTACAAGAAAGAGTACAGATACCGAAGGAGGCAATAAGATAGAGTACGACTGCAAGCTCAGTATTCCTATGGATTTGACTGACGGCGATCCGCAGCCTGTCTGTTATCCCGTGAAAATTGTGTTCGACAATATTGAATATCCTGTTTACAATATTGAGGTCAGAGCTTGGCACCGTAAATATATTGACGTGAGCATCAAGGATTCCGATGTCAATGTAACCAAAGGTGATATAACCTTCAAGATATATCTTACAAACACCTATGACCCTGACAATGGTGATATTCCTCTGAAAGTCTATGTGAAAATGAAGGACAATGAGTCGCGTACCTTGACCAATTGTGCCTCGGCCCAGATAAACGGCGACCAGTATCAGTGCAGCATAGATTCGTTGAAGGAGGGCGAGAATTTTATTTTTGTGTATGTCGAAGAGGAGGGCTGTCCTGCACAGATAACGCCGTTCATCATTACCTATGTGAAACCTGTTGAGGGCTCGGACGAGATTGGCAGAATGACAATTGCAGCTACCAACAAATCGGAAGTTGATATACCGGTGAATGCGGACAAAGCAGATGATGAGGAGGAGGAAGAGCAAGAAGGGGACGATGATAATGGTGGCGGTGAAATTATTCTGGAGTAGTGATGGTGGGTAATAGGATATCGGTTCAAGTAAAAAAGGCTTAAAAGCGATATTTTCAACAATGATTCCCCGTTAGAGTAATTCTGACGGGGAATCATTGTTGTTTGTGTGGCGGGCTTCTGCTGCCCCTCAGGCTTTTGCCGATGTTGGCTGTGCTGCTCGAGTGCGGCTGTTGCGGTGGCTTTACTCCATTTCGCGCAGAAGCTGTATCTCGGCTGCCCAACGGCTCTCGTCGGGTGTCTCCAGTATTATGGGGATATTGTCGAAGCGCGGGTCTTTCATAAATTTCTCGAAGAAGGCTGTTCCCAAAAGGCCCAGGCCGATGCTCTCGTGGCGGTCTACGCGTGAGCCCAAGGCCTTCTTTGTGTCGTTGAGGTGTATTCCGCGCAGAAATTCCAGTCCTACAGCCCTGTCAAGCTGGGCAAATGCACCCTCGTAGTCGCCTACAATGTCGTATCCTGCCGAGTAGAAGTGACAGGTGTCTATGCAGTATCCCACGCGGCTCTTGTCCTCTACACGGTCTATTATGTAGCGTATCTCCTCGAGGCGGTTGCCCACGTTGCTTCCCTGTCCCGCAGTGTTCTCTATCACTGCTGTCACTCCGCTTGTCATTGAGAGCGCAAGGTTTATGTTGGCTGCAATCTTGTCGAGGCACTCTTCTACCGATATTTTGTTCAGGTGGCTGCCGGGGTGAAAATTGAGCATTGTAAGTCCCAGTTGCTCGCAGCGTTTCATCTCGTCTATGAATGCTGCCCGTGATTTCTGCTCTGCCTCCTCGTCGGGGTTGCCCAGGTTTATTAGGTAGCTGTCGTGCGGCAGTATGTACCGTGGGTCGAACGAGCCCTCCTGACAACGCTCCTTGAACAGTCTTATACTCTTCTCGCTCAGTGGTGCCGATACCCATTGACGCTGGTTCTTGGTGAACAGCGCAAATGCGTCTGCGCCTATTGCTGTGGCGTTGAGAGGGGCGTTCTCTACCCCTCCGCTTGCCGATACGTGTGCTCCGATATGTTTCATATTCCTTTTGTTTTTTAGGTCTATTGTTTATCAAAAACCCCTGTCCGGCGGTTGTTGTTGGCAGGATAGGGGTTCTTGGTGGTTTTTTATACTATATATTTTTTTTATTCTGCTGCTTTTGTCTCGTTTACCTGTGCGAAGAATTTGTTTCCACCGCGCAGGAGGTTACGCACCTCACTCAAAAGCTCGTGCGACTCCTGTATCAGGTTCAGATAGACAAAGTCCATACGCAGGCTGCCCGAGCTCTTGTGCAGACGCATTGTCTGGGTCTTGCGCAGGTTGGCAAGCGCGTGCTTGAGGTCCTTTGCACGTCCCGATACCTCCTCGGCTGTAGAGTAGTCGTTTGTCTCTATTATCTTGTCAATGTCCAGGAGTGTCTGCACGATGTCCTGGCAGTAGGGGGTGAACTCATCGAGGTATTGCTTCGAGAGCGGGCTGAAGCTGTTCTCGGCGTGCTCTTTCATAGGTTTGCCTATGCGTGTGAGGGTGTTGAGCATCTGCTGGCAACTGTTTGTGCACAGATGGTACCAGGTGCTGCGCTCAAAGGCAAGCGACTGGTCTATGCGCTGCATTCCGCGTGTCTCGAAGCGGCGCATCTTCTTCATCAGTCCCTTTTCGTCCTCAATCTTGAGAATTGAGCTGCGGAGCGGACGGTGGTCGTCGCGTGCGAATGCGTCGAACAGTACCTTATATGTATCGGCCGAGAACTGCAATGTGTGCGATAGGGTTTCGGCTGCGTGCTGCTGGAGTACGCTCCACACTTCCTCCTTGTTGTCCGATGTCATAATGACCTGCATCTTCTTGTCCTCGTTGTCGGTGCTCTTCTTCTTGTTGTAGTTCAGATGGCTGTGGATAAGCAGGTATATAACCAGGGCAATCATTATGTACATTGCAATAAGACCGCCGTAGTACATAATTGTAGCAACAAGAGCTGCAAGGATAAATGCTGCACCGGCTGTGATGAACCAGCCGCCAATTACGGCAACTACGCCTGTCACGCGGTAGACGGCACTCTCGCGGCCCCAGGCGCGGTCGGCAAGCGATGAACCCATTCCCACCATAAATGTAACGTATGTTGTAGAGAGGGGGAGCTTCATCGATGTACCCACTGCAATGAGCAGTCCGGCAAGCACAAGGTTCACCGATGCGCGTACAAGGTCGAATGCTACGTCCTCGCGCTCCTCAACGGGGGTGAATCGTTTGTTTATCCAGTCCTTTACATTCTGCGGCATCTTGCGCGATACGGCTGTTACCATATTTGTTGTCACGCGCACGATGTTGCGTGCGAGGGGTGATGAACCGAACATATCGTTCTCGTCGTTGCTCTTGCTCGACAGGTTTATTGATGTCTGCAATACCTTCTTGGCCTTCTTGCTTGTACAGAGGGCGAACACCATCACGGCGCCGGCTCCTACAAGGAAGTAGACGGGGGTCTTTGCCGATTCCTGCAACGAGGTCATAAGGAACTGGTCGGCTGCAACACCTCCAGCGTTCGCTGTAAAATCCTGGAACGACGATAGTCCAGCCAGTGTAACACCGATGAAGTTCACAAGGTCGTTTCCTGCAAAGGCAAGCGCAAGCGAGAATGTACCGATGAGCACAATAATCTTGAGTACGTTTACCTTGAGCCAGTGCAGAATCTGCATCAGTATGGTGAACACGACGAACGATGCAAGCAGCAGCATCGCGGTGTTCTCCTCTATATATGCCTTGACGTCGGCGGGGACAAGGGTGCTGCCCTTGAGTCCCTTGATGAGCATAAAGTAGAGGATTGCAGTAACGGCAATACCGCCGAATATGCCAATCTTGCTTGAGAGGTTCTTCTTGAAGTGGAATGTGAATATGAGTCGGGAAATCCATTGTACGACGAGGCCGAATGCAAAGGCTATTGCCACCGACAGGAATATTGAGATAATCATTGTAAGGGCCTTGTCGGTGTTCAGCAGGTCTACTATGCTGCCCTCCATTGTTCCCGATGCCATCTTTATGATTGCGATGATGAACGATGCTCCCAACAACTCAAATACCATAGAGACGGTGGTTGACGTGGGGAGTCCCAGGCTGTTGAACAGGTCGAGCAGGAACACGTCGCTAATGACAACCGCAAGGAATATGCACATCACCTCGCTGAAGTAGAAGTACTGCGGCTGGAATATGCCGTGACGGGCAATGTCCATCATACCGCTGCTGAAAGCCGCACCCACAAATACGCCTGTCGATGCTACCAGGAGGACGGTCCTGAGCTTGGCCGCTTTACTGCCGACTGCCGAACTGAGGAAGTTCACGGCGTCGTTGCTCACTCCAACCGTAAGGTCTATTATCGCCAGCATAAACATAAAGGCAATAATCAACAAATAAGAGATTTCCATAAAATAATAGTTAGTTTTATTTTGTATTTTCTGTTTCCCGTTTATCTCTTTGTCTTGCTCCGACAGGTGCTGCCGGGGACGAATTTCCAGCCCTTGGACAGGCGCGTTCCGCATTTTGAAGAATGCCGGAAATGTCAATTCCTGTTCAACTGTACAGCACGTATCAAGGCAATATATAAAAATCAATCGCGAGCAAAAATAAGAAAACTATTCACAATATCAAATAGCGGGGCACAAAAATGTTGCAGGCAGACGCAAAATAGCCTTTTATGGTATATTTTGGGTAAAATGTTAAAAAAAGGAGGTGCGCATAAGAAAACAGGCGGTTTTAATATGCGCACTTCTTGTGAAGAATCTTTTTTCAATCTCCTGCTATGTACATTGTACAGCTCAGAAATTGTACCGTGCCGACAGGTTTATTCGGTTGGCATTGTATGTATGCTCGTCAAAGTCGAGTCTCCAGCCGTGCAGGTACTCAATGCCGAGCTGCAAATTCTGGCTCATATTGGCAAACATATTCACCGCCACGTACTGTCCGCGCTTGTACATATCGGGGTTGGCGCCGGCAAACCCCTTGCGCGAGCGTATGTTGCTCTGGCTGTAGACAGCACCCACAAACATACTCCTGTTTATGTTGTACTGCAGGCTCGCGAACCAGGCATCGGTGAGGAGCATCATCATCTTGCCCTCTTCTCCGGGTACGGGTACAACGTCCATTCCCACGTTCGACACATCGTTTATTAGCGAGCCTATTCCCTCTCCCACGGTGTATTGCCCGCTCAGGTGGAAGTTGCCCATTGTGAGCAGGGTGCTCGCCTGCGCGCCCCACGCTATCTTCTGTCTCTGAGCGCCGTTCACAAGGTTGCGGTACGATACGTCGCGCATAATGCCGCCCACACGCACGTGGGTGTTCTTGTCGAACTGGTATTTGAAAAAGACGGGGACATTGGGGAAGCGCTGCGCGCCCACGCTCACATACTCGTTGCCGCTTGCCTGAAGGTCGGGCGACTCTATTGCCACACCCATAGACAAACCCCAGTCGAAGGCGTATCGCAGTGCCAGTTGTGTGGCGCGGTAGAATGTCATACCGCAAGGGCCTCCGTTGTCGACAGTGGCAGGATAGGCGGCAAGGTCCATAAAACTACCTGTAGAGTATCCCAGTGTCATATAACTGGTGGCCATATAGGCATTGAGCAGGCGGAGCGTCTTTCCGTCGCCTCTCCAGTCGCCGGCGGTGTAGATGTGGAAATCGCCGAGCAAGCGGCTGTGTCCCACAAGTTTTATGAAAAGTGTCGAGGTGCTCACGTCCATCTGGTACTGCGTCGAAGGGCCGTTGCCGCGCTGAATGTGCGAGGGGAGGAAGTCGGCATTGTCCACAATCTTGTCAAAGTCGAATTCGCTGCGGGCCATCACATAGCCGCCGATGCCCAGCGCCCATTTGCCCTGCCTGTCGGTGAGAATGAAGCGGGGGGCCTGCGGGTCGCGGAAGTACTCACCCTGCGTGGCGTAGAAGATGTTTATAACCTCGGGTGCGGTGTTTACATTCTCGGTGAAACTGTACACCGTTACAGGTGCACCCTGCACTCTTCCCCAACGCTGTGCATTGGCAGGCAACAACAAGCACGTCGACACAAGGGCCAACATCAAGAGTTTTGTTTTCTTTCTCATATTATCAAAGAATTTTGAGGTTTACCTTCTGTAAACAACCTGCAAGGGGCTATTGTTTCGCTGGATTTTTTTTGTGGCGATGTGAGCTTGCTCTCGGTGTAAAAATGTCAGATAATATGTTATTTTATAAATTGGGGATTGGCGTGGAACTATAATCGTAATAATCAATGTTTTAACTTTTATTTATAACTTTTTGTGTGTTAATTATACAATAGAAGATGCTTTTTGTGGGTTGTTGATGTATATTTATACTTTGTAAATATACAAATTTGATATTTTGTATTTTATTGAATATAAGCATTTTACCCCCCCCCCCCCCGAGAATTTGATTTTTTATGTTGATTGTTACGGAAAAATATCATAAATTTGCAAAGTGTTGATTAGCAGGCAAGATATAAAAAATATTAAAAAATTGCATATGAAATTTTAAAAGAAAACTTTATTTATAGTTGTAGTTTTGTGACTTTTTGTTACATTTGCCTGCAATTTGCAAAAACCAAGGAAAAAGACAATAATGAGTGTGATTAATGAGTGTAACGAGTGCAGCAAACAGGACGTGTTGCTTACCGCAGCGTATGATATGCACGAGAGAATGTGGGGATTGAGTATATCGGCCACAGGACGTACCTCTTCGGCACTGCCTTATACATCGTCGAACAATAAACAGCCCAAAAAGTCGCCTACAGAGTTCTGTATTGCCTGTGTGGCCTTCGGGTCGGGATATTTGGATTGCGATGCTATCAAGCACAAGCCGTTGGAGACAGGGGACATTATTATGCTGTTGCCCGGAGAAAGCTATTCGCTCACTCCCGGCGAGCAGGGCTGGAGCCTCTATTGGGTGGAGTTTGGCGGATATGCCGTAGACAATATGGTGAGGAACGGCTTCTTCTCGGAGAGGAGCAAGATTTTCCAGGTGAACGAGCTTCATCATATAGTGGATATTTTCAGGGAGATACAAAAGACAATGTCGGGCAGTGGAGCAGGCAAGCAGCAGTATGCCGGCAGCCTGGTGCATCTTATTCTTGGAAAGCTCTACTACGCATCGAAGAGCGACAGCCTCGACGACGTTTATATCCTGCGCATAATAGGCCGCGCAAAGAGCATTATGAAGGACGAGGCGCAGATGCATTTGCCCATAGACGAGATTGCCCGTCAGTTGGATATAAGCTATTCGCTTTTCCGCCGCGAGTTCCGCCGCCTGTGCGGGATACCTCCCGGACAGTACCGTCAGGAGGCCAAGCTCGAAAAGGCAAAGGAGCTGCTCCTTACAACAAACATAAGCATTGCCGACATTGCATCGCATCTGTCGTTCGAGAATTTGGGACAGTTCTCCACATTCTTCCGTAAGCGTGTGGGCGTGCCCCCGCTGGAGTACCGCAAGAGAAAAATCTATGCTCAGGTTCAGACAAGCCAGAATGCAGAGCTTTAATAAGATTAATTAACATACAGCAAGGCGCAATATAGTATAACTTTTGCTATATTGCGCTTGTTATTTCCATAAATCGGGTGCAGGAGGAAATCTGCGCAAGATATATACCTTAAATATAATATAATTATGAAAAAGCTGTTTTTTATCCTTGTAATGTCGGTTGTTGCGCTGCAGGGCGCGTTTGCCCAGGAACAGACTCCTTATATAGAGATGCAGACACGTGTGGAGCGCGAAGTGGCACCCGACGAGCTCTACCTCTCAATAACCATAAAAGAGAGTGACTACAAAGGAAAAAAGAGTCTCCAGGAGATGCAAGAATCTATGATTGCTGTTCTTAGAGCAAACAAGATAGATGTAAACGAAGCATTGTCGATAGATTTTATGGGCAGCAGTGTGAGCTACAAAGGCTTCTCGGGTCGTGTTGTACCGCGTACGCAGGCTACGTACACCCTCAAGCTGGGCGATGCAGTGTTGATGCAAAAGGTAATCTACGACCTCGAAGAAAAAGCCATCACAAATATCTCCCTTCTATCGACAAAATACAGCAACGAGGACGCTCTCAAGATTGAGCTTGGAGTGGAGGCTATGAAGAGGGCCCAAGAGCAGGCACGTGCTTTTGCAGCAGCGGTGGGGCAGGATATAGGAAAGGCATTGAGCGTGAACTCGTGGATGTCGCAGAGCAATCCGCAGCCACGTATGTACAAGTCGGCTGCAATGGCTGTGGGCGAGAGCAATGCCCAGGACAGCGCACCTGCCGCTCCTGTCATAGCGGTGAGCAAGCTCACATATACAATAAACGTCACAGTGCGTTTTGAACTGAAATAGCCTGTTTACATCTTAATGTAGATTTCCCTCCACGCAAGATGCCAAATCTTGAACAGAGGACTCCACAGAACTTCGGTGGGGTGATACTTCAAGAAGCGGAAAGCGTTCCTCACTTTCCTTAAAAATGATTTTATAGGGGCTTCATTCGCTGAAATGTTCTGCCGTGTATCGTAGTGACCGAAATTTCCGGCTATCATAATCTCGCTCAGCAAGAACTCGCCCTGTTCGGCGTCGGGCGTTGTGAGCAAAAATTCTTCTTTTGTGGCAAATACAGTTTGCAATACATACATACAGGCAGCAGCAAAATTGCTCATTCTAAGGCTTTTGAGTGTACTCATTGTCTGTGCAAGTTCCTCTTTTGTGAATCCTTGTGATAGCACCATATGGTAGTCGAGTAGCTGGCGCAGTCCAATGCCTTCGGTAAAGAGATGCCGGTATATATGTACAAGGATATAGATACGGTTAAAGTTGTTGTCGGGGGTGTGCAGTGTATTACACTCTACTGTGGTTATTGTGTGTTTCATCTGTCGCTCCTCTTCCATCTCGAAAAACTTTTGCAGCACAGCGTTAGTAAAATAGTTGAACATCCACGATGGGGTGAAATGTACCTCAATATCCACCTCATTGCTTACATTAAAATCGACGTGGTGGTAAAAAGGAGTACATTCGGGGATTATACTTTTTACATAGTGATATATCTTCTTTTTCTCCCCTTTCAACCATATATCAATATCTCCCGGTGTACGGTAGAGCGGTTCGGGGTAGAGCAGTGCTATTCCTTGTCCCTTTAGTATTGTGTTCCCGAATCCTATTTGTTCGAATTTCCGGGATATATTCTCGGCAATCTTGTTCAGTCTTCTGTTCTTATTCTTTATAAACTCGCACAGAACGTGCCATTGCATATACAGTTCTTTATGTGGACGTTTTGCCTGAGGAAGTTTATTGATACCAATATATACAATGCCGGCAACAGTCTGTTTATTGGCAATGTCATATATTTGTTGCCATTCGTCACGGTTTAGCGTGTGAGTAAAAGTAACAGCATCTTTTGTGCCTATTGCAATCTGTATAAGTTCAAAGAAAATCCTTGTGATATTTTTCTCTTCCATATTTAACGTCGTTAGTATGTGCAGTACCTTTATTCTATTTATATAATCTGCTTCTGTTTGTTGCAAAGATACGCACAAACGAGCGAGAAATATGAAGCTTGCTTCAATATTTCTTACAGCGAGTGCAGAAAATCTTCGATTTTTATCAAAGATACGCATAAACGAGTGAAAAATATGAAGCTTGCTTCAATATTTCTTACAGCGAGTGAAAGTATCTTCGAACTTTAGTTCAAAGATACGCACAAACGAGCGAGAAAGTTGGGTCAACATCTATATTACAGTTTCTAAATAAGCGAGCGAAAAATCCCTTTTTTACAAATTGGTAATTTTACAACAATGTCGTTTGAATGTCGTATTAACTTCGCACCGACAATAAAAACACCAGCGATTATGAAAAAAGAGAAAATAACAGCAAGCTATTCATTTGAATGCAAAAAGCAAAATGCAGCAACCAAAGGAATTCCTCTCGATGTAAAATCACAGAAAGAGCAAGGAATAACCAGTAAACATCGGCTTCGACGCAGTGAACCACGTATGCATCGCATCGGGGTGCTCTGCACTCTTAAGCCCGAGAGAATAACCCCTTATCCCGCAATACTCAGTGAATATGGGTTGAGCCGCAAAGGTTACGGAGGCTATCGCGTGCAACTTGCGCCTTTTGCCGACCAATACAGCGAGGTCGTTTTTCGCGGCATTGGAAACGGTAACAGTATAGTAAGTGGTTATGTTATTGACAGGCAAGGAAATATAGAGTCATTTGCAGCAACGCCCGGCTCGCCCGACGGATATACAGTGTTGCCAGTCACCCCGAATTCGTACGCACTCTTTGCAACAGTCCCTTTGAGCGGAAAACAGCCTGTGTGGAGCAATATAACAGTGAAACTTATTCCGCGTAGAGCAAGCGATGCTGCCATTGTGCGGGAGGCTGAGCCACGTATATGTTTCATACAGAATACAGTTGCTTCTCTTGTGCACTGAGATGCTTCTTACTTTATATATATAATTCTATCTATTATGGAAAACAAGAAAAACCCAAAGAACAAAAAAAAGATTCACAACACAAATGTTGTAAGTAAAGTCACACTCGAGAATCTGTGCGAAAGACACAATGCGCTGGCACGTTACATAGGCGTTCCTTGTATAGTGGAGCCGTCCGAGGTTATTAATGGAGCAGCAAAGTACGACGGCAGTATTCTTCCGTGTAAAGAGTATATGTGCTGTCGTATCGACCTAAGACCTTTCAAAGGTCATTTCAAGAGCATAAGTTTCCGCGCTGTGAGCAACGGAAGCGACATTGTCTTTGGCTTCATTAAGAGCAAGGATGGCAAAGTAGAGAGCGTGGCAGGTAGCGATATATCGGGCTCGGGTACAGTTGTATTGCCTTTGAGCGAGGAGAGCGCAGCGCTTTTTGCCACAGTGCCCGCCAAGAACGGCCGTCCACTGTGGAGGGACATTACAGCCAAGTTGCTTTGCGATGGAATGGTTGTTGAGGTAAACGATGCTCTAAACTATCTGTTGGGAAAAGTAAGGGAGTTGGAGAGCAAAGTGGACAATGAAATCTTATTCAAAAAGACGGAAATAAGCCTCTCTATAGCCTAAGAAGATATAACAGCCGTAAACAATTTTATGACTATGAACACATTAGAAAAAAAACAGGTGCACTACACGCTGAACATCGATAACTTCTCGATTGAGGTGCGTGTATTCTTTCGCGAGGGTAAATGTTGAATGAAAATAAAGTTTTCACCTGCTTTTTGAACTATACTGGCAGGGCGCAGTAACCGAAGTAATTCAAACAACGAATTAAGAATAAAACCATTAAACGCAAAACCGTGTCTATACTATGAAAAACACAAACAGAACAAAAAGTATCACTTGCAGCATTATAAGCAAAGGCATTATAATGCAAGTAAACAATATCGACGAAATTCTCTCCCCCGGGCATTACAAGATAGATGCCTGCGGAGTAACAGCAAGCGACGGCTTCCCCGACGGAGTAGATGGCTCTTGCCTCTCGGCATATCTCGAAGTAAGTGACACCAACCATAGCGCCGATAACCTCAAGAACGCCGCCGTGGGACAGACGCTCACATACACCGATGCCGACGGCTGCACAGCCGTATATCACCGCAGCGTCACACATAAGAATGGCATAATGCAATGGAATGGTTGGGACAGTTTTGGTAGCACCACTTCGGTCGGTATTCAGGACGGCGCAATAACTATGCAAAAACTTGCCAATGATGTAAGGGAGAATGTAGGAAAAGTACCAGCATTAGACTCGTATATACAGGAATCGGTTAATGATATCAACGACAGGCTTGGTTTTTATGAGGAGTCAATAACTCTTTCATCGGCCGACCTATTACCAATGGTTTGGAATGGTAGCAAAATGACAAGCAGCACAGATTACAATTGCTGGATAGTACCATTAACGTGCAGACGAGAATATAACCTGCCTAATAACTCTTTTGTTCAATCCAAAAGAGTGTGTACCGATTATCCTGTCCTTGGCAATGACATTACAATGGAAACTGTAACCAGCAATCCTTTTATAGCCAGTGCCGAAGCTGGATACCTTGTAATTGCCGTAACTGTATCCAAATATGACGGCAGTGATTATGTTATCTCAGTAAAAGGTAGCGGGTTGATGACCGATTTTAAGAATATCGGAAACCAACTCGACCAATTGGAAGAAACAACAGCGTCGACTCTTGACAAATATCATCGACAGAGTAAGGAACTGTATTACAGTATAGGTTCAAAGAACAGGACTGTGGTACTGACATCAGATGATTATGATAATCTTATTTGGAATGGTACTAAGTTCTTGAGTGGCAATGCCAGCTACAATGGCTTTGTAATTCCGCTTTATCCAGGAGAAACAATAAGATACACAGCCCCCTTGGCCAACAACTTGCGTACATTGCAAGAATATCCAACTGTTGGCAGTAGCGATTTTGTAAGAAGTAAAACCGAGTTGGGTAATGAGTTCACGGTTCAGGATAACGAGCATTTCCTGTATCTGAACGCCGATGTGGCAAAGTTTACTTCTTACGAGGTTATTGCTGGAGTTGGTGACATTGACAACAGGTTGGAAACCTTGGAAACCAAGCTGCAATTTCCATTATACGGCAAGACTATTGTTTGTTTTGGTGATAGCATTACCGAATTCAACGATTCGAACAATAAAGGATATGCCGACTATCTTTCGGATTTGACAGGAGCCAAAATAGTGCGGGCTGGTGTAGGCGGTACTCAACTCGCAACAAGAAAAGAGGTACAGGAAATCCCTACGGACTATTCTGAGGCTTATGCTGCTGTCGATATTTCCAATCTTGTTAAGGCTTGGACTGCCAATGATTGGGTAGCAGTAGACAATGCAGTAGCTTGGCTTGCCGAGAACAAGAGCGATGATAACAGTGCTCAGGTTGACAGGCTCAAAGCCACTCCGGTGGAGGATACTGATATTGTCATCATTTTCGGAGGAACAAACGACCTTGCCAATTCTACTTTTGGTGCACCAGTCGACAGTAGTCCAGTAGGCAATACTTGTGGTGGCATAAATCAGATTGTGGATTCAATTTTGTCGGTGAAACCCAAAATGGCAATATATTTCTTCACACCCCTTCCTCGAATGGTTAACGATGTTTGGTGCGATGATTATAGAGCTGAGCAGACCGACAGTGTAGGCAGCCTTTCTTTTCCATCATTGGTAAAAAGAATAAAAGAGTGTGTGGAGCACAATCATATTCCCTGTTGCAATATGTATGATTCCGTGGGCATAAATAGAAAGAATATATACGTTTATGCAAGTGACGGCGTGCATCCCAGAAATGCCTATCCGATGATTGCCAACAGAATATTTGGCTTTATGATGGCCAATAGAACCTGGAGCTGATTGTAGCCGCTTACAGCAACGGGACAGCGCCGCAGCGCTGTCCCGTTAAAACTTTGTTGTCATTATCAAGCCTGTCGGGCTGTAATATAACTTATGTACCTTTTTGTTACGGTTTTCCAAATATAGTTGTTTTCAATATTTGTCTTCAAATACAAACCTTTGTCTATAGCCGAACTATAGTCCTTTTCGATGCACTCCATCTGTTTGCACAATGTTTCCGCATCGCCCACTTTGCACCAGTAACCGTATTCTTCTTCCATTATCTCGTGTATTGCAGGTATATCTGTAACAATACAAGGCTTGGCATATATCATAGCTTCCAATAACGAGATAGGCATACCCTCCGACGATGAGACAAGGCAATCCACAAAGCAATTTTTTAATAGGGTATCTTTGTCGTTGCCCATTACAATTCCAGTAAATATAATGTTATTGTGCTCCTTTGCAAGTTCCTTTAGGTAGTTGCCGTGTTCATTCTCGTAATTACCGGCAATTACAAGCTGCTTATCGGGGTTGTTGTGCTTTATGAAAGCTTTTATAAGTACATCAAGGTTCTTTATGGGGTCTACTCTTCCTATTGTAAGATAATATTTCCCCTTTCCGATGTTGAATCTGTCAAGAATGTCCGTTTCGCTGTAGTTACTGTTTACAGATATGCCACAAGGGATAACTGTACATTTTTTACCGTATCTTTTCTTTATTTCCTGTGCTTTGGATTTACTTATCGTAATTATGTTCTTTCCGCAACACCATATCGAAATGAATGCTACCAGTTTCATCAGCCATTTCATAAAGGCTCCGTGCTTGGGATTATCCTCGGCAAGGCTATGAATTGTGTAATATGCCCTGCAACCGCACAATGTAGTAATCCAGCCAGGCACGAATGCCAAGAATATCGACTGATAGTTTACAATATCAATATTTTTCCTGTTCTTTACAATATACCCTATGGATTTGAAGAATAGTAGGGGCAGTGCAATTATATTTGATTTGGGGCAGGTCTTATGTATAATCTTCACATTGTCAATTGTTGTCTGATATGGCTTTCTGCCGCTACATATTATTGTAGCGGAATGTCCTTGCACACACAGCTCTCGGGCAAGGTTCAGCATATAATTCTCGGCACCGCCTATGCCCGGTACTTCCTGACCTCCTACTAATACAATTTTCATTGTTCGATAATTTTAGTGTATCTCTTTTCAAAAATCTCCATTGAGTAATTGTCGCGAAGGTTCTTGTTGCTCGACAAACCATACTCCTTGCGAAGCTCATAATCATTCAGCAATCTTGCAATAGATGCAGCCATTCCCTTTGCATCGCCAATAGGGTGGAGCGTACCATTAACACCATCTATTACAAGGTGGTTGTTGTCGCCCACATTCGTTGCAACAACAGGCAGACTCCAGTTCAGCGCCTCCATAATACTGTTGCTTGTTCCCTCAAAGAGGCTTGTCGAGAGGTAAATGTCTGCATCGCGTACAATATCCTGCACATTGTTTGGGCGAATGTATATGTTTATGTATTTCTCTACATCAAACTCCTTTATCCAACTGCGTATGTTCTGCTCCTCTTCGCCATAGCCAATTATACCCATTACAAAATCCTGGCGCAGCTCCTTGAGCTCGGCAATAGTGCGTATTATTGTCCTATAATCCTTTTGCGGAACAAAACGGCCTACGGTTACAATGTGCTTCACGTCTCTTTCCCCGCGTACTATGGGTTCTGCAATATCAGGGAAGCAGTTAGGTATGACTATTGCTTTTTCTTTTTTGAGTCCTTTGCTCGAGAAATACTCTTCGCCCGAGTAGCAGTTGTATATAGTGGCTGTAGCATAGGTGTTGTGTGCTATACGTTCAAGAATGAGCTTCCACCAGTCGATGCGCGAGTTTCTAATTCCGTTGTATATGTGTTTTACTCCCGCTTTTTTAGCTGCTATGGCACCAATAAAGTTTGGCTTTGTTAAATAATTGAACAGACAATCTATGTTCTTTTCTTTCAATGTCGATTTTAGCTTGTTTGTTTTCGTAAAAACATTACCGAATAGTTTGATGACATTGATGTTCGCTTCCTCGAGTCTTTTTACATTAGCTTCGTTTGTCTTTGCCTCACCCGAATACAGAATGACACATACTTTGTACTTTTTTGAAAGTAACGATGCCAAAAGTGATGCTTGCTTTTCAGCTCCGCCGGCATTTATTGTCGGTATTAATATTGCGATGTTCTTGCTCATAATTTGTTTTTTTGTTATCTGGTAAAATTTCTTTCAACTCAGATAGTTATTGGCTTATTCCTTTACTTCTAAAGTCTTTATAACCTTTGCAGGTGAGCCTACTGCTACTGAATTTGCGGGTATGTCTTTTGTTACTACACTGTTTGCACCAATAAGCGAGTTCTTTCCAATGTGTACGCCTTTAAGAACTACCACATTCATTCCCAACCAAACATTATCCTCTATAACTACTGGTCTGTCCAAGCCAGCTCTGTAGTCGTCACTATGTGCATCGGTATCGGCTATGTATGAGTTTGCTCCGCATCGTACATTATCTCCCAATGTAATACTTTTGCCGCATCTTATCCTTGTTCCCGAGAAACCGCACCCTTTTCCAATTGTTAATTTCGCTTCTTTTTTTGCTGTAGTAATGATGCAGGGAGCAAAGAGTCCCGATAGGTTTGATGTATGTGTAGAGTTGAACCTGCAATTATCGCCTATTGTTATATT
Organism: Bacteroidaceae bacterium; assembly: GCA_017554605.1. GTDB lineage: Bacteria > Bacteroidota > Bacteroidia > Bacteroidales > Bacteroidaceae > HGM04593. The sequence continues at coordinate 11,657 of JAFZIA010000030.1, read as the reverse complement.
GCTTTCCTGTAGGCGCACAAAGTGTGTCTTACCGATAAAACGGCAGCCTTTACCCATTTTTACGTCCCACCAACGTGCCGAAGCGTAGTTCACGGCTTTCCAAAAAGCATATTCGAATTTCTTGATAATGGTGCTAACGTACAGCGCTTTGTTATCAAGATAATATTTTATACCCATAAGATTTAATTTGTAATTTTATTAAAACAATATCTTAGTGTGCTCTGTCCTTAATATATCGTGCAGGGTTTCCTGCCCAACATTGGTATGGAGGTATATCCTTTGTTACAATGCTTCCTGCCCCTATTATTGCTCCTTTTCCAATAGTAACAGAATTGCATATTACGGTATTACACCCTATGAATACATCATCTTCAATCACAACCTTGCCTAAACGATACATACGCCCCTTTTGTGTAGGGTCGAGGAAGTGGGTCAGTATTGTTGTGTCCTGTGTTATTGTTACGTTCTTACCTATTGTTACAAGGTGTGGAGCCACACTGTCGAAATAGACATTGCGATATATCCAGCAGGGCCCCTTGACGTCGACACCACCAAGCTTTACAAATCTCCATCGTTGGTGTCCGCGCAATGGCAATGTGTTAGCCAGCCACATAAAGAATATTTGTGATATTCTTTTCAACGACATTCCTTTTAATAATTTAGACATATTGTGTGTTAATTGATTTTTATATATCCTTTTTTAATAAATTTGCTCTCTTCCATATTAAGCAGTGCTTTTTTCTTTGCATCGTATGAGAGTCCTTTAGTTCCCATATTATATTTTTCATTGCGTTCAATGTACTCATCTACTGTGCACACGAACTTTGCAGGGTTGCCAGCAACGACTACACCATCGGGGACCGATTTTGTAACAATGCTTCCGGCTGCGACAAGTGCTCCTTTGCCTATTGTGACGCCTGGCATAATTTGCGAGAAAGCACCTATGTATGCTCCGTCTTTTATTATTACTTTTCCAAATGAATCGTAATTCGGGTGTTTGCCCCTAACGACGTGGCCGCCTCCGTGAGTATGAACAGATACATTACGGGTTATTTGTACATTATCGCCTATTTCAATCAAGTATGGCTCTGAACTCCAGTTCTTGGTTGCGATGAAGCAATTCTTTCCAATCTTTACACCTATATATTGTGCATACTTCTTTGGTGACATAAACACCCTATAGAAAGCTTTGATAAGTCTTTGTATCATTTTTTTATAAGCATTTACAATCGACAACAGAAAACTCTCTAAGGACAAATGCAAATAATGAAAATCATTTTATTATAAGTTTATCGGGACTTAAGGAGAGTATGTACTTTTTCTTTTCTTCTGCCGAAAGTTTTTTTGTTCCTAAATTATATTTCTTGTTACGCTCTATATATTCTTCAACTGTGCATACCTGTTTTGCAGGATTGCCAGCAACGACTACACCATCGGGGACCGATTTTGTAACTATGCTTCCGGCTGCGACAAGTGACCCTTTACCTATTGTAACACCTGGCATAATTTGTGCACCGCTACCAATGTACGCATAGTCACAAATAGTCACACGTCCAAAAATGTCAAAGTCGGGAATTCTTGTTCTCGCGATTCTACCCCCCCGTGGGTATGTATCATAACTCCTTGTGTTACAGCTACATTGGAGCCGATTTCTATTAGATAAGGTTCCGATGAAAAATGTACATCTGATGCAATAAAACACTTTTCTCCAACCTTAACCCCTAAGAATCGGGCATATTCTGTGCCGCTCTTAAAGAATCGATAATACGCTGTTTTGATTTTTTTTATCATATTTGTATCTTGGTTGTGTTTGGTCTTATGTTGTGTGTCTTACATCTTGGATATGAAATCCAGCATTTTATGGGCATTTACATTTGAGTCAAAGTGTTCACGGCCAACCATAAAACCTGAATGTCCAATTCTGTCGGCTGTTTCTTTGTTTTCCATCATTTCGTTCATTACTTCGTAAAAGCCATCGGCTGTATAATCAGCAAAATAGGCAGAATCCCTGTCCTTGAAATAGTATGGTATCTCTCCTACAGCATTGGTTATTATAGGTCGTCCAGTAGCTATATATTCTGCAATCTTTTGCGAGAAACGTGCTATGTCCGCAACAGAATCGGGGTCTAATGGTATAATAAGTCCAAGCGATGTTTGATAAATCCTGTTCAATTCATCAAATGGTACTTTCGACCTTATCGTTATATTATTGGCGCATTTACGTTCTTTAATCTTTTCTTTAAATAGTTCAATGTCTGTTTCTTGCCCCGATAATATCAGCATTAATTCTGTCGAGGGATGTTTCTCTATGAGTTTATCCATTGCATCGAGCAGCATTGGGTGTCTCATCATATACCATACACCACAACAATAGCTGAAACGTGGTTTAATTTCCTCGGGTGTAGGCTCTTTTGTGTAATCGGCCATTATGGGCACAATCAGTTTGGGCTTCTTTTTTGAGACGTCGTTGCATTTATCCAACAGAAAATGACTGATAGGAAGATATGCATCAAAGAATCGTATAACAAAATGGTCTTTGAGCCACGCATCTATCTTGTGAAAAATGGTGTGCATCTTGAGTGCCCCTCTCCACTCGTGAAAAAGGAAAAGTGTCTTGTACCCAGCCAATTTTGCTATAAATATGTCTATTAGCATTTTATGGGTGCGCGACGTTGCCATTATCACAGCATTGCTTCCGTCGGTCTTTTTGGCTTTGAGCAGTTTGTATGTCTGCCTCATTCTATACAATCCCTTAAATCTCTTGTGCGAATTCAGTGTTATATATTCTATGCCTTTTTCCGATATACCAATCTCGTCCTTATTCTCTTTAGTGTAGCTGCTAATACTGTTTATTGCAGATACATTATGCCCCAATTCCATAATACCAGTTGCCATATATTCCATCTTGGTATTTCCGGCAGTGAACTGTTTCGGGTAATTGCTGGTTACGTTCAAAAAAACAAAATTATTTTTCATTGTAGTTTAGTTTTTTTGCTAAAATAATAATATACATATAGAACAGGAAATAAATTACACGGCCACCAGTAAGCGGTTCAAGTGTCGCGCAGTTTGCCATAAGGTAGAATGTCATTGCATATATAATACCTCTGTTGGGCTTGTTCTTTCTTGACAAATACAATGGGTATAAAAAGAATAGAATAAGCAGCATAGTGCCAATGACACCATAATCGACAAAGAATGCAACATAATCGCTATGGAAACCATAACCGTCGTATGTTCCGAGCATAAAACCACCGTGATAGCCTAATCCTGTAAGTATTACATACGAAGGGCAGAGAAAGAATGCTGCGGTCTTGTATGCCCAAATGGTTGTTCTTGCATTTCCTGTACCGTCGTCCGACTCCATACGTTGCTCAAGTGCACTGAACATATCCAATTGGTAAAGTGCGACCACAGCTATGGCTACAATGATGATGGCCGATATTTTCTTGCTGTTGCTTATGTTGGAGAACATTGTTATGAATGTTATACCAATGGCTGTTGAGAGGGCTGCACCACGCGAAGCGTTGAGCAACAACATAGGAATGCCGATAAGTATGGTAAACAGGTATAACATCCTGACAAACTTGTTCGGGTAGTTCTTTCTCATAAGTTCGAAGTAGGCACAAATGATTCCCATACCTACAACGCAACCCAAATAGTTGGGGTCCTCCCACATAGTACGCTCCTGTCCCTGTATCTCAACAGTATATTGGTCGCCAATGGTAAAGAATGTAATACAAACAACAATACTTATTACTATGAAAGCGTATGAATATTGGGTTGTTTCTATCTTGTTCATATCTATGTACGACAGCAGTATCACAGTTATAAACATAGCATATTCAATGTTTTCAAGCTTGCTGTTATATAGTAAATCTATTGTTGTTACGTATATGAGAAAAACAACAAGTATAGGTATCTTTATCTTGTTATACCTCTTGTTGTTTATGAACAGTAAAATCAGAAACAATATTGCTGCAAAGTAATATATCTCGTTTGGCATAAACGAACTCGATACATAGTAGGTGGATGCTCCAACAAAGCAGATAAATACCGGTGGAAACATTTGGGGGGCATATTTCAGTGCAGGGAAGAAGAGTGCTGCAATATAAGCCAACCTTATTACTATGTTCGGGGCAGTGTTGACATCGGTCCACGTACATAGTAGCAACAGCATTACAAGATAGTATGTATAAAGTGCTTTCTTACTCATTGTCTCTACTTATATGATATTGTTTATTTTTGCTATTATGGTTTCTTCAAGCAGCTCCTTGTCGGCGACAGGGGCTAATTTTGAATATTCAGTTTTGTCTGTAATCAGTTTTTCAATTACCTTGTGCATCTCTTCTATCGAGGTAATATATCCATCTGTTCCTTGTTTAATGAATTCGTACGACGAACCGAAATTGGACGAAACAATGGGGATTCCTAATATCTTTGCTTCGTTAAAAATCATAGGACAGGCCTCGGATTCAGATGTTGATACCAGCAGGTTGGCTCTCTTTATATAAGGATAAGGGTTAGACCTTGCTCCCAGCATTATAACCTCGCCACTTACACCATTGCTTTCAATGGCAGTCTTTATCTTGTCGGTATCTTCGGCGCTGCCTCCTCCCATTATGTACCACTTGAAAGTGCAACCAGTGTCCTTTAGTCGCTTCGCTATCTCGGGAATCTTGTGGAAGCGTTTTACCGTAGCTATACGGCCAATGGATATTATTGTAAAGACTGATGTGTCAAACTGTTTGTCGTTTATGTCTTCTTTGGATTTTGCTTTTATGCTGTCAAAGGAGCAAACATTGTAAACGTACTCCGTCTTGTAGTCCAATGATGGATATCTCTTTGCAAAAGAATCGCGCGTGAATTTGGAAACACATACAATCTTGCGGTATTTGCTAAAAATGTGTTCCTCTTCTCTCTTAACCCTGTTGCCGTAGTCGCAGTGTACCCACACAATCTTGTTTTCATTACCGAAATGTTGCACAAGACCAGGTACGGTGTTCTCGGCAAATGAAATGACAGTATCGTATTGGGCTTTTCTTTCTACGCTCTTTGCTATGTGCTTGGCTATCATCGTGTCTATTCTATTTCCCAACCAAGGTGTATTCTTGATTACTTTTATGGGAAGCATAAGAATCTTTGTCAGCAATGATGCGTTTGCAATGTTGAGAAACCACAACTGCGCGAGCTTGCCAGGCATAATTATGTATTTCTGCAATTCTGGATTCTGCGCAACACCGGTGTTGCAAAAAATGAGAATACTAATATCATTGTCTTTTGATAATGAGGTCTGCATCAATGCCTTTAATGCCGAGGTTGTACCTCCAGTGCTTAAAGACATAACAACTACAAGTATTTTCTTTTTTGCCATATTTATATCTAAATAAAATTATTTATTCTCGTCAATAAACTTTTTGTGTATTTCTATATCCTCCTGGCTATATTTCATTTTTATTACCTTTGCAGGGACACCTCCTACAATGCTGTAGGGCGGTACATCTTTAACAACAAGTGCGCCCGCTGCAATAATGGAGCTTCTACCTATGGTAACGCCTTTCAATATAGTAACATTCGCTCCTATCCAAACGTCCTCCTCTATTGTTACGTCCTGGTCGTAGAAGTCCTCTTTTTCATTGGCTTTTACTGAGTCTATCCAACGTCCGGCTATGTACTTGTGGTCGCCTGTTATTACAGTTAGGTTAGGACCAGTAATCACGTGTTTCTTAATGATAAGTTTTGCTCCTGCTGCATATATGGTAGCACCTGGACCTATGCTTACGGGAGCTTCCATAATTATATTCTTAATACCATTGATTATGTTAGGTTCAGCAATAACTCGCTTGCCTCCTCCCAATAGCTTCTTGTTTTTCTGTATTTTATAAGCAGTTGAAAGGGATTCTATTTTATAAGCAATGTAACCAATTGTCTTGATAAATAGTTCTTTAATCATCAGAATATGTTTTTTCTTATAAATTCTCTATATTTCTCCTGTTCTTTCTTTAATATTGCATCGACGCGTGTATAGTCGATGGGCTGCATCAGTTGCTCCTTACGTTTGAGGAAGTCCTCTTCGCTTGTTACAAATCTCTCTTCGTGTCCTATTAGTTGTAGAAGTGATTGCAGGCGTGTAAACTTCTTGGGGTCGGCACAGAATACAAAGAAATTCTTGTGGTATATGATGCTTAGTGCCAATCCGTGGAATGAGTCTGTTATAACAAACTTAGCATTATGTATGTTCGTGAGCCAGTGACGTGGCGAGTTTGCGAATGTCGCGGTGTACGAACTGTGCTTGAAAATGGGTGTAGCAGTCTCTTTTGCAATCAGTTCGGCACGTTTTATGGCCTCTTTGCTTGTGTTCAGAAGGAATGGGAATATTTGCTCGCTGGGTTTGTTGTTAAGAATGAGATGCTCGAATTTACCATAGCCAAGCGTGGGGTCGAGCAGTTGTACCGATTCGAGCCCAAATGTATCGCGCAGAATGTCTACTGCGGTATGTTCACGAACCGAGAGGGCTGCAAATTTTTCCAGTTCTTGTTTTACCTCCTCGGTATATCCCTTGTCTTCGTTCCATACGCTCTTACCGAAGCTCGATGACAAGGAGATTCTTTTTTGCTTGCTGTTGACAAAATCGAGGAAGAATGCTTTACCAAAGCGCCCTGTGATGTCGCGATTCCAAACCTGGTCACTGCCGACAACTGTATAATCGGCATCGGGAATCCTGCATTCGTTAATGGAATAACCCTCTTGTGTCATAGGCGAGAAACACTTTTTCTTGAATTTATTGAATGTGTATTCGCGTATGGCACTTTTAATATACTGTGGCGAAAGCTTGCTCATTTTGCGTTGGGGTACAGTTAAATTGATAACAGTCACTGTGTGACCAGCTTCTTCGAGCAGCTTGCAGGTTGCGTATGTTTGCATAACTGCACCATAGCTGTTGCCGAAATGTATTGTAAGAAGATTGACTTTTGCCATTTTATCCTAATTGTTTGAATTCCTACTTATATCTGTCTTGAATATTATCTCTTCTTTATGAATTTTTTTATAAGTCCCCTTTCTTGTTTGTTTAACAGAACAAGATATGCAGTGATTGCCGAGCTGATAACTGCAACGGCTGCCGATACTATAAGACGCACAAATGATTCCTGTATCAATGATTTTGTCAACTCGGTAATGCCCAATACTATTATTGTCAATAATATGCACGGTAGTATCACTGCTTTTGTGTATTCTTTTATGCTGTAGGGGAAAATTCTCTTAAGCATATAGTTACATACAATTTGGTTTATTATTGTTACAATAAGGCTTACTATATATACCGAATTGGGGTCGTAACCTAATTTAAGGAATATCCAGGATACGGGTATTATCATACATATAATGACACTTGTGGCAACTTGGAAGTTTCTCATATTGCCTGTTGCGTGCACAACTTGTGACAATGGTGTTGTAAGGCTTGCTATCATCATATTTGCCAATATGAGTATGGTAAACGATTTAGTGTAGTCGGGGATTATGTCTCCTAACCACAGTTTGAGTATGTAGTCAATTTCTATGATGATGGGAATTGACAATGTTGCAAGCATAAGGAATGAGAGTTTCGAGAGGCTGTACATAAGTTGTCGCACGCGCTCGTAGTCGCGTTGGGCGTATGATTTTATAATTTGCGGGCGGAATGCTATCACGACGTTGCTTTGGAAACCTTGCAGGGCTGTCATAATCATTCCCGATACGCCACGTGCCGAGTTTACTATAGGGCCGAAGAATGAGTTTAGGAGCAGATTTACTCCTTGTGCCTTAAGCACGTAGGCAAATGAACCGAAAATATTCCAACCCGAGAACGAGAGCATCGGCTTGAACAGATGCTTGTGGAACTGGAACTTTATTTTGAGCTCCTTGAAGTTGTATTTGCTATATGCAAAATATATTATGAATATTATGAATGCAACCGACAGGTTTAGTAATGAGTATTCGAAAAGTCGGTCACCACCCGATGTGGAAATCAAGTAGGCTACGGCTAATTTCGCAAGAACTTCGAAGATACTGATGTAGGCAAACGTATCCATCTTTTCGTGGGCCATAATTGCCGATGTGTACGGTGCTTGCATTACTATCAGAATGATGGTTAATGCTGTGAATTGGTATACCCACAATGCGGTGTCGAAGCGCTCGGCAGGTATTACCATTTGGTTGTGCATATACCATAGACCTACTGTTTCCAATAGCAATATAAGTATAACGGATATTATTGCCTGTATCTGAAGTGCTGTATTGTAAACTTCGGTAAGGTTGTGGTTACTGCTGTTTCCCATTGTGTAGTTGTAGAAACGCTGTATTCCGTTTGCCATTGATGTGTTCAAGAACATAAACATTGTAACAACGCTTGCTACGGCATTGTTAATTCCGTAGTCAATTACTCCCAATGCATTCAATACAACGCGTGTAGTGTATAATGATACAAATAGAATCAGTATCATTCTGAAATACAGGAATAGTGTGTTTTTTGCTATTGTCTTGTTCGACGTCTGTTTGCTCATATCTTTTCTTTTTTTTGTAGCAACCGGTGGTATCGAACCACGGACTGTCGGGTCCCACCTGTGCGGTTGCTTACCTTAATAGTTATCTGACACGCCAATTGTTATCCCGAGTGACAGTGATAGCTTGCAGGGAATTTTGTCTGTCCTTTGGCTGTATCTATTGATTTTTTCTTATGATTTGTAGTACTCAGCATACCACTCGGCAAATGCTCTAAGGCCGTTGCGCAGTGATGTCGATGGCTTGAAACCGAAATCCTGCTCCAATGGAGTGGTGTCGGCGAATGTTACGGGGACATCGCCAGGTTGCATCGGTACAAGTTCCTTGTGTGCTTCAAAATCGTAGTCTTGTGGCAGTACTCCTGCACGTAGAAGTTCTTCCTGAAGTATTGTTACAAAGTCAAGAAGGTTCTCGGGTTGGTTGTTGCCTATGTTATAAACCTTGTACGGAGGTATCGGCAAACCGTCCTCTCCGTTGGCTTTTTCAGGTGCGTGCTGCATAACACGTATTATGCCTTCAACAATGTCGTCAACGTATGTGAAATCGCGCTTGCAGTTTCCGTAGTTGAAAATCTGTATTTTCTCGCCTTTTACAAGTTTGTTGGTAAAACCGAAATATGCCATATCAGGACGGCCAGCAGGTCCGTATACGGTGAAGAAGCGCAATCCTGTACTTGGGATATTGTAAAGCTTGCTATATGAGTGTGCCATAAGCTCGTTGCTCTTCTTGGTTGCAGCGTAAAGGCTCACGGGGTTGTCTACCTTATCGTCGGTAGAATAGGGGACTTTCTTGTTGCTACCGTATACGCTTGACGATGAGGCGTAGACAAGGTGCTCTACATTGTTGTTACGGCAAGCCTCAAGAATGTTGTAGAAACCTATGAGGTTGCTCTCAATGTATGCTCCAGGGTTAGTGATGCTGTAACGTACACCTGCCTGTGCCGCTAAGTTTACGACTACATAGGGGTTGTGGCTGGCAAACAGTTTGTCTATCAGTGTCTTGTCTGCTATGTTGCCTTCGATGAATGTAAAATTGTTGAATTTGTTCAGTGAACTCAAGCGCTCTTTCTTGATGTTTACGTCGTAGTAATCGTTCATATTGTCGATACCTATGATATGCGCTCCTTCAACTTCGACAAGCAATCGTCTGCACAAGTTGCTGCCGATAAAACCGGCAGCACCTGTTACTAATATCGCCTTGCCCCTAAGGTCTATATTATACTGTAACATAACTATTTATATTTTGATTAATCTCTACCAAAAATATCGCGGGTATAAACCTTGCTCTTTACATCGTCAAGGCAACTGTCGTAGCGGTTGGCAATGATGGCTTGTGATTGTGCCTTGAATTCGTCGAGGTTGTTCACGACACGGCTTCCAAAGAATGTGCTTGCATCCTCGAGTGTGGGTTCGTATATGATGACTTCGGCTCCTTTGGCTTTAATGCGCTTCATTACTCCCTGGATTGACGATTGGCGGAAGTTGTCGCTATTGCTCTTCATTGTAAGACGGTAAACTCCTACTATTACAGGCTTTTCCTTGGCTACATCGTAGCTGCTGTTCGCTTCGTATGCTCCTGCAATTTCCAATACGCGGTCGGCAATGAAGTCTTTGCGTGTGCGGTTGCTCTCTACAATGGCGCTCATCATATTCTGAGGTACTTCCTGATAGTTGGCAAGCAACTGCTTGGTGTCTTTTGGCAGACAGTATCCGCCGTAACCGAACGAGGGGTTGTTGTAGTGCTCGCCGATGCGGGGGTCGAGTCCCACTCCGCTGATTATGGCTGCCGAGTCGAGGCCTTTTACCTCGGCGTATGTGTCGAGCTCGTTGAAGTAGCTCACGCGCAATGCAAGGTATGTGTTGGCAAATAGTTTTACTGCTTCGGCCTCCTTGAGTCCCATAAAGAGTGTAGGAATGTCCTCCTTTATTGCACCTTGTTGCAGGAGACCAGCAAATGTGTGTGCTGCTTCTTCGAGGTGGTTGCCAGCGATGGCCTTGATGGCCTGGTTCTCCTCGTCGAAATTGTCAATCATCTTGGGATAGCCTACAATGATGCGGCTGGGGTAGAGATTGTCGTAGAGGGCTTTGCTCTCGCGCAGGAATTCGGGTGAGAAGAGCAGACGGAATTTGTGTGTTGAATCCCAACCTTTCTCTTTGAATTTCTTTGCATACTTTACATAAAGGCTACGGCAATAGCCGACAGGGATTGTACTCTTGATTACCATAGTGGCATTGGGATTTACTTCGAGTACAAGGTCGATGACATCTTCGATGTGATGTGTGTCGAAGAAATTCTTTTGAGGGTCGTAGTTGGTGGGAGCTGCAATGACAATGAAGTCAGCATCGCTGTATGCGCCTGCTCCATCAAGAGTTGCAGTAAGGTCAAGCTCCTTCTCTGCAAAATATTTTTCTATGTATTCGTCCTGAATGGGAGAGATGCGCTTGTTGATTTTTTCCACTTTCTCAGGGATAACATCTACTGCTGTTACTTTGTTGTTTTGTGCCAATAATGTAGCAATACTCAAACCTACATAACCTGTTCCTGCAACTGCAATTTTCATAATATTATTGTATTAGTATTAATAAACTTACTCGGTTGGTAAAATCTTATTTGTTTCAATAGTCGGAGCGTTCTTTAATCAATTACCAGCTTCTTGAAAATGTCTTGTTTATAAGCAAAATCATTATGTCTGTTCTAAAGTCTATATCTTGTCTTCACAAAAATAGTGAAATTTTTTTAATAAATTACGCAAATTTCTACTTTTTTTTATATGGCAGTGAATATGTAGTTGAAATCCAGCTTTTGATTCATTGTTATATTATTGTCATTTAATAAAATGTCCTTAAAATATATTTTATAAGCTGCCTGTAATTTTGTCAATCTGTATCTTATAGGGCTGTTATTGGTAAAACTCAACGGTAACAAAAAGGAACTCTTTTACTCTATTAGCAATTAGTCCCTTAATTTCGCTTTTCGGCTTGGGGCTTTAGAGGCCTTTCGCTTCGCTCAGGTTGACAATTGCCGCCAGTAGTGATAAAGGCAATGAACAGCCTGCAACCTGCGAGATAATGGGAATTACACAACTGTGTCTATTATCCAGTCCTCTATGTTCCTTGTCT
>JAFZIA010000029.1 GCA_017554605.1 Bacteroidaceae bacterium | reverse complement strand
TATTATTTTTCGAGGGCGCGTAGCGGGCTACGTAACCGAGAGAAAGAAGAAAACGGGCAGTTTTGAACATAAAAAACAACGAAATAACGGCTTCCAATATAATAATAACTTTTTTTAGAAATTTAAACAGCTTCTAATAATAAACATTGGAATGATACCCGTACAACTGAAAAAAAGAGTAACTTTGTGACGGAAAAGCGCAAAGCTTCTAAATATTTTTTATAAACATAATACTTGGATAATATGAGTAAACACACATCTAAGGCTTGGGTGCTTGCTACACGCCCCTGGTCGTTCCCCGCCTCTACAATGCCTGTATTGGTAACATTGTGCTATCTCTTCTGGAAAGGTCACGATGTAAATTGGCTCACCGGCGTATGGGCACTTGTCAACATCGTTGTCTTCCACGCTGCTGGCAACACCTGGAGCGATTACAACGACTTTCAAAAAGGAGTGGACCGCGAGGATACAATAGGCGGACTCTCAATAACAAGCGGCGAGTTCAAGGCTGCCGAGATACGCACGCTTGCCCTCATTCTGCTTGCTGTGGCAGTGGTGATGGGAGTGGCGCTTGTCTTCATCACAGGAGTGCCCACACTGTATGTGGGTATTGCGGGCGCACTGCTCACATTGCTCTATCCTCAGCTCAAGTTCAATGCGCTGGGCGATGTTGACATTTTCCTCACCTACTCGCTGTTGCCCATCTTGGGAACATCTTTTGTGGCAACGGGCGAGTTCCATCTTGACGCCTTGTGGCTCTCTCTGCCCATAGGACTCATTACCGTGGGCATATTGCACTCGAACAATATGCGCGACACCGAGCAGGACAAGCGCGCCAACATAAAGACTTTTGCAATGCTTGTGGGCAAGAAGGTGTCGCTGAACCTCTATTATGCCGAGATTGCCCTCCCCTTCATATGGGTTGCCGTATGCAGCGCCTTGGGAATGTTCCCTTTGTGGTCGTTGCTTGCTCTTGTAGCCCTAAAGCCTGCCATTGACATACTCAAGCAGGCGTCGCAGTTCATTCACAAGGGTGCAAAGGCTCTCTACGGTGTCGACGAGGCTACTGCAAAATTGCAGCTTGTCTTCAGTCTGCTCACAGCTCTGTCGTTTGTAATTGCAAGATTTGTGTAATGAAGAAGATAATATTCACACTGCTGCTTGCCACACTTTTGTGGACAATAATGTTCAGCCCGCTCACGGCACCGCACGTTAACTTTTGGTGGGCAATGACAGGCTCGGCGTGTACACTCTCGCTCCTTGCCACGCTCTTCAACAGAGGGTGGTGGAAGGAGGTGCACCTGACACCTGCCAATATTGCTCTTGGCGTGGTTATTGCAGTGGCGCTGTGGGGTGTCTTCTGGGTGGGCGACAAGCTCTCGCAGTTAATGTTCAATTTTGCCCGTCCGCAGGTGGACCTCATCTATGGAATGAAAGACGGCGAGTCGGCGTGGCTGCTCACCGCCCTTATGCTGTTTCTCATCGGTCCGGCCGAGGAAATATTCTGGCGTGGATATGTACAGAAACAGTTGTCCTTGCGCTGGAATCCAAATATCGGCTTTATCGTGACAACTGCCGTATATGCATTGGTACACGCGGGCTCGTGCAACTTTATGCTCACTATGGCTGCGCTTGTGGCAGGATTCTTTTGGGGACTTCTCTACCGTCTCTTCCCCGAGCGGTTCGCAGCTATAATAATATCGCACGCCCTTTGGGACGTTGCGGTATTCATTTGGTTTCCCATATAAAGATATTTTGTGTGCATAATTGTTCCGTTTGATAAAAATTGCCTACCTTTGCAAAAGTATTACAGAAACACTCAAAGTATGCCTGCGAGATAACATCCCACAGACATTTTGTTGAAGAAAAGACAACACTAAATTAATTTATACAACTATGGATGTTATAAAAAATCTTATCGAACGTGCGCGTCAGCAGAAGCAGCGCATTGTTCTTCCCGAAGGAACAGAGGAGCGTACACTCAAGGCTGCCGACCGCGCTCTTGCCGACGGTATTGCCGACCTTATCATTCTTGGCAACAAGGCCGAGATTGCCGCTCTTGCACAGCAGCACGGTCTCTCGAACATCGAGAAGGCAACAATCATCGACCCCTGTGACAACCCCGATGCCGAGAAGTATGCAACACTCCTTTACGAGCTCCGTAAAGCAAAGGGTATGACTCCCGAGGACGCACAGAAACTCGTTTGCAACCCTCTTTATCTGGGTTGCCTCATAATAAAGAACGGCGATGCCGACGGACAGGTGGCAGGTGCACTGAACACCACCGGTAACGTGCTCCGTCCCGCTCTCCAGATTATCAAGACCACTCCTGGCATTAGCTGCGTATCGGGTGCAATGATGATGATAACCAACGCCAAGGAGTATGGCGAGGACGGCGTATTGTTCGTAGGTGACGTGGCCGTTACACCCAACCCCGATGCTAACCAGCTCTCGCAGATTGCAGTATGTACCGCACAGACAGCAAAGGCTATCGCTGGCTTCGAGGAGCCCCGCGTTGCAATGCTCAGTTTCTCTACCAAAGGCTCGGCTAAGCACGAGATGGTAGATAAGGTCATCGAGGCAACAAAGCTCGCCCACGAGCTCGACCCCTCACTCGCTATCGACGGCGAGATGCAGGCCGATGCAGCTCTTGTACCCTTTGTAGGCCAGAGCAAGGCTCCCGGTTCGGCTGTGGCAGGTAAGGCCAACGTGCTTATCTTCCCCGACCTCGGTGCAGGTAACATCGGTTACAAGCTCGTACAGCGCCTGGGCAATGCCGAGGCAATCGGTCCTGTGCTCCAGGGTATCGCACGTCCTGTGAACGACCTTTCACGCGGCTGCTCAATCGAGGACGTATATATGATGATTGCAATTACAGCCAACCAGGCTATTGCAGCTAAAAAGTAAACATACAAATTCAAACATTATGATGCTGCGTGTATGTGCACGCAGCATTTAACATACAAACAAATACGGATATGAAAATATTGGTTCTGAACTGCGGTAGCTCATCAATCAAATACCAGTTGTTCAACATTGAGACAAAAGAGGTTCTTGCAAAGGGTGGAATAGAGAAAATCGGTCTCGAGGGCTCGTTCCTCAAGTTCACTCTCCCCAACGGCGAGAAGGAGACAATAACAACAGCAATCCCTGAGCATACAACAGGTGTGCGCCTTATCATCGACGTTCTTACAAGCGAGAAGTACGGCGTTGTAAAGTCAATCGACGAGATTGACGCAGTAGGTCACCGCACCGTACACGGTGGCGAGAAGTTCAGCGCGTCGACACTGCTCACCGACGAGGTCCTCAAGGACTTTGTTGCCTGCAACGACCTTGCTCCCTTGCACAACCCTGCAAATATGAAGGGTATCGACGCTGTCAAGGAGATTGCTCCCGATATGCCCCAGGTAGGTGTATTCGACACAGCTTTCCACCAGACAATGCCCGACTACGCATATATGTATGCACTTCCCTACGAGCTTTATGAGAAGTACGGCGTACGCCGTTACGGCTTCCACGGAACATCGCACCGCTACATCACCAAGCGTGCATTGGAGATGCTCAACATTCCTGCCGAGGGTAGCCGCATCATCACTTGCCACATTGGCAACGGCGGTTCAATAGCAGCCGTAAAGGACGGCAAGAGCGTGGATACATCAATGGGCCTGACACCCCTTGAAGGTCTTATGATGGGTACACGCAGTGGTGACGTTGACCCCGGTGCAATCCCCTTCATTATGGATAAGCTCAACCTCGACAGCCGCGGTCTTTCGGACCTCCTTAACAAGAAGTCGGGTGTTGCAGGTGTATCGGGCGTATCATCGGATATGCGCGAGGTTAACGCAGCACAAGAGGCTGGCAACGAGCGTGCTGCCCTTGCAAATAAGATGTACTTCTACCGCATCAAGAAATACATCGGTGCATACGCTGCTGCAATGGGCGGTGTAGACGCTATTGTATTTGCAGGTGGTGTAGGTGAGAATCAGTTCGACTGCCGTCGCGAGGTTCTTGCAGGTCTTGAGTTTATGGGTGTAGAGCTCGACCAGGAGCTCAACGAGCGTACACGTGGCGAGGAGAAAATTCTCTCAACTCCCAGCTCTAAGGTTAAGGTACTGCTCATTCCCACCGACGAGGAGCTTATGATTGCAAGCGATACTTACGACATTATCAAGAATATGAAGTAAAAAGTGCTTTGCACGATATACAAAAAAGGTCTGGTTCATTTTGTGAACCAGACCTTTTTTGTATATCTTATGCTGCGGCTTCGTATTTATCGAGCATTGTGCCTATCCCGAAACGGGTGTGTGCATATTCCAGTAGTTTCTCAAGCGTGCTGCACACCTTTTCGTCCCATTTGCACTCAATCTCATTGTAGTAATACACAATATTGTAATTGTTGCAGTGCCAAGAGAGCTGTATGTCACCAGGAAGGTAGACGTATATTACGTATGAGCTGTTCTTGCCCGGGTTGTAGCTTATTCCGCATCGCCAGCCCTGTTCCTCCAGCAGGCCGGCAAGCTGCATAAGCAGAATGTCCTTTCTCTCGTAGCATACTTCCTTCTTGTTGCTGCGTCTCTTGGCTGTGAGGTTTGCAAATTCAGTCTGCAAAAGGAGGCTGAGTATCTCGGCCTCTACGTCTCCTGTTGCTGCAATATGCTGCAGTTCCCTGATGACCTTGCGCAGTCCCATTCCAAGGGCGGTGGGTGTGTAGTGCTGCAGCTTCAGCAAGCTGAGCCTGTTCTGGTTCTGGCTGGTGCGTGTCTTTTGCTTGTACTGCTCCTTGAGGCTTTGGAACTTGATGCGCATCAAGGGGTTATGCGTGCTGCGCTCAGCCTCTACAATGTCGCTGTAATTCCAACCTATCGTGCATAGCTGCTCAAGCTCTTTTTCGTTGCGTTTGTAGCACTGTAGAACCTCTTTCTCCGATATTTTTCCTTGGATATATGCGTTGCGCATCTTCTTGCCTACACCGTTAAGGATATTGTCTGCTATCATAGTTGCAAAAGTTTATTGGTTAATATTGGGATTGGCAGGCTGTTGCGGGCTTGCAGCAGGGCTCTTGCTTATCCTTAATTTCACTCAATAGACTATTGGCAACTGCTTAATCTATCTTCTTATGCGGGATTTTTTAGAAAATATCCAACTATTTGACGGGTTTCTTATCTGTTAGGGTGCTTATTCCTCGTCTTCGTCTACATACCTCCAGCTTGGAACATACTCCTCGGTCATATCGCGGAAAATGAAGAACTGTTTCTTCTTTTGGACGTGGAATTTTGCATCGTTCCTTGCGCGTTTAATCATATCCTTATTTGTGCAAAATAAACTTCCTTTCTCTTCATCGCTCCACATTAAAAGATCTATGTGATATACAATCTTCCCATCTTTAAGCAAATGAATAGCCTCTAAATCGTATTTCATATTATGTTCTTTTGCATATTCAATGAGCATTTTTGACGTGTTTTCGTCTGCTGGCGAGCTATACCAAAAATAGCATAGCGTATCCCACTCGAATGGAGCAATCTCGGCAAAGTCTACAACAAATTTCGTGGTGTCTTTCCCTTCTTTTTTCCATTTGTCGTAACAGTCCTGTACAGCGCAGTCAAGCCTGTACTTTGGTGCAAGAAACAAACTGAACATACGTTTTTCTTTTATAGGTATATCGTTCCAGAAAATAGCCCAACCGTCGTAGCCGGTAAGCCCGTCGTTGGATTCTTTGTTTTCACAAGAGCAGATGAGTAATGTAAATGTCAAGAATAGGGAAAGTCTAAATCTCATAATGTATTATTTAATGTTCAAGTATTTTTTTGTACACAGCATAGAAGAATTAATTATTCCTCGTCTTCGTCTACATACCTCCAGCTTGGAACATACTCCTCGGTCATATCGCGGAAAATGAAGAACTGTTTCTTCTTTTGGACGTGGAATTTTGCATTGTTCCTTGCGCGTTTAATCATATCCTTTTTTGTGCAAAAAAAACTTCC
>JAFZIA010000028.1 GCA_017554605.1 Bacteroidaceae bacterium | reverse complement strand
TGGCTGCGCTCATTGCGTGTGAATGCAAGCATTCACCCATTCGCTTGCACAAGCTTTCTCTCACACTATTCCCTTAAAACCGCCTACCCGCAATTGAATTTCTTTTCGGCGTGCAGTTGGTCTGAAAATTACCTGCTTAAAAAGATAAAATTATATGGTGTTCCATTGATATAAGCAAATTACCCACACCTTTTTTCTACTGAGCCAAAAAAACCACTTAGAAGAAACACTAAAAACAAAGGCCGCCCGTTTGGGTGGCCTTTGTTTGGGTTTACCGATAGAGGTTGATTACTCTTGGGGAAGAAGTTTCTCAATCTCGCTGAGCTCAGACTCCATATTCAGGTTGTAGTAGCACTGATAGAGACCGTTCAACCAAAGATTGGTTCTCTCGGGGGCAATCTGACGGAGCTTCTCATAAAGAGGAAGAGCCTCCTTGAAATAAGCGTCGAGAATCTCCTTGTCCTTCTTGAGCTTTGCCTTGTCGGTTACCTTTACCGATGCCTGCTGGTTGCTGTAGGCCTGGGCCTGCTGAATGTAGCAAAGCGCAAGGTTACCTAATGCATTCTCGTAGTTGGGGTCTATCTCCAGTGTCTTCTTGTACCAGATGATTGCCTCGTCCTGATTGTCGGACTGCTGTGCGATGTAACCCTTTACATATACGAACAAGGGGTTCTGGGGGTCTTTAGCAATCATATCATCGGCATACTGCACAAGCTCGTCGCGCTTGTTGTTGTTGTCGTAGTACTGAATGAGGTTCTGATAGAAGTACACATTTGTGGGGAACATAACCGAACATTCCTTAAGAGTGCTTATCCAAGCTACTGTATCACCAAGGTTAAGAAGAGCATCTGCCTTGAACTGATAAGCCGACTCTGCATTCTCGGGGTCTTTCACTGCTGTGTCGATGTGTGCCAATACCATATTGTAATCTTCTAAACGCATTCCACAAAGTGACGCATAGTAGGCAGCAACCTTGTTGAAGTCGTTCTCGGCAAGACCAAACTCGGCAAGGCAAGGATAAGCCGACGACTTGATGAATGTGTCGAACTGGTTGAAGGCCGCAGTAAAGTCACCCTCATTGTAGAAGTATGCACCACCGTTGAAGAGGTTGTTGCGGTTCTCATAGAGAATCTTCTTAATCTGCTCGCTATACTTGGGCTTTACCTTACCCTTGGCATCGGGAGTATTATCAAGCTCGTAGCAACGAGAAAGGTCCTGGAAAATCTCGTAGCAATATGTGTAGAGTACATTTTGGTTGAATGCCTGTCCCTCCTGCTGCTTAACCTGCTCCTGCTGCATAACACCAATCTTGGCCGAAGCAACTGTATACCAAAGATAAGGCTCGTTAACTACGAGGTGTGCGTGCTCGCCCTGGAGTGCAGGCTTGAGCATAGTGAGCGCACCTGCGGGGTTGTCGAGAATTTGAGCCTCTGCATCGGAGATAAGGTTCATAAGAGCCTTAGTCTGTCTTTTTCTCTCTTTAATCTGTTCCTTTGTCAACTCCTGACCGAAAGCAAATGATACGGTCAACAATAAAGTCAATGACAATAATAATTTCTTAATCATAGTTAGAAAATTTAATGTTATTGTTAATTCTTTTGGTTTATTCTTCTGTTGCAGTAACCTCGGTTACTTGAGGATTATCGGGTGTTGCGTCCGATACAGCATCTTCTTCAACCTCCTCGTCGCGTGTCACTTTACATACAGAGCCTATGCAGTCGTTCTTCTTACCCAGGTTGATTATGCGCACTCCCTGTGTCGCACGACCCTGAACAGGTATCTGGTCTACCGCTGTACGTATCGTAATGCCCGACTTGTTGATTATCATAAGGTCGTTCTCGTCGTTCACATCCATAATTGCCACAAGCTCTCCTGTCTTTTCTGTCACGTTAAGAGTCTTTACACCCTTACAGCCACGACCCACAGTGGGATAGTCGTCTACAGGCGAGCGTTTGCCGTAGCCCTGTTCCGAGAGAACAAGCAGGCTGTGCTGCTGCTCGTCTTCCTTGGGCAGTACTACCATTCCTACAATCTCGTCGCCCTCGGGAAGGTCCATACCCTTGACACCGGTCGCTGTACGTCCCATTGCACGCACTGTGCTCTCGTTGAAGCGAACTGCCTTTCCTCCTCTGTTGGCAAGGATAATGTCGCTGTTGCCGTCGGTGAGCGCCACAGAAATCACTCTGTCGTCCTCGCGTATTGTTATTGCGATGATACCGTTTGTACGGGGACGCGAGTATTGCTCGAGGCTTGTCTTCTTTATTATACCCTGACGTGTACAGAATACGAGGTTGTGACTTTCGATGAAATTCTTGTCGGCAAGTGTCTTTACACGGACAAAGGCGTTCACTGCATCGTCCGAAGAGATATTGAGCAGGTTTTGTATTGCCCTACCTTTTGAGTTCTTGTTACCCTCGGGAATTTCATATACACGCAACCAGTAACACTTGCCCATCTGTGTGAAGAACAGCATCGTGTTGTGCATTGTGGCTGTGTAGATGTACTCTATAAAGTCGCTGTCGCGTGTGTCGCTTCCCTTTGAGCCTACGCCGCCGCGGTTCTGGCTGCGATACTCGGTGAGGGGTGTACGCTTTATGTAGCCGAGGTGCGATATTGTTATTACCATCTCGTCGTCGGAATAGAAGTCCTCGGGATTGAAGTCCTCCGATGCCGAATAGTCGATGCGGCACTTGCGATTGTCGCCGAAACGCTCCTTGACATCAACAAGCTCCTCTTTCATCACCTGCTTGCAAAGCTCGTCGTTTGTGAGAATCTCGTTGTAGTAGGCAATCTTGCGCAGCAGCTCCTCGTACTCGGCGTGCAGTTTCTCCTGATTAATACCAGTGAGCTGTCCCAAGCGCATCTCGACAATAGCATTTGCCTGAATCTCGCTGAGTGAGAAACGCTCCATCAAGGCGTTCTTTGCCTCAGAAGGCGATTTTGCAGCTTTGATAATACGTACAACTTCGTCGATGTTGTCCGATGCAATAATGAGTCCCTCTATGATATGTGCACGCTCCTGAGCCTTGCGCAGCTCATATTGTGTGCGGCGTATTACAACATCGTGACGGTGCTCCACAAAGTTGGCAATACAGTCCTTGAGTGTGAGCAGACGGGGGCGTCCTTTCACAAGTGCAATGCAATTCACGCTGAACGATGTTTGCAGCGCTGTCATCTTATAGAGTTTGTTAAGGATAACCTTTGCATTAGCATCGCGCTTGAGGTCTATCACAATGCGCATACCCGACTGGTCCGACTCATCGTTCACGTTCGACAACTCCTCTATCTTCTTTTCGTTTATCATAGAGGCTATATCCTTGATAAGCTCCTCTTTGTTCACGTTGTAGGGAATAGCCGTCACGATAATCTTATCGTGGTTGGCACCCGACTCAATCTCGGCCACAGCACGCATAACCACACGTCCGCGTCCTGTCTCGTACGCGTCGCGCACGCCTGCAAGACCGAAGATGTCGCAACCTGTGGGGAAATCGGGAGCTTTTACGTGCTCCATCAGTCCATCGGTGTCAATTAGGGGATTATCGATATATGCTACACAGGCGTCTATAACCTCGCTCAGGTTATGAGGAGGGATATTTGTTGCCATACCTACAGCAATACCCGTTGAACCGTTTACAAGAAGGTTGGGAATACGTGTAGAGAGCACGGTGGGCTCTTGGAACTCGTCGTTATAGTTGGGCTTGAAGTCTACAGTCTCCTTATACAGGTCCTCGGCCATACACTCACCAATCTTTTTTAGGCGTGCCTCGGTGTAACGCATTGCAGCAGGCGAGTCGCCGTCGATAGAACCGAAGTTACCTTGTCCGTCGATGAGCGGATAACGCATTATCCACTCCTGAGCCATACGTACCAATGCATAATATACCGATGTGTCACCGTGAGGGTGATACTTACCGAGCACATCACCGACTGTACGGGCCGACTTCTTATGCGGTTTGTCCGATGTGTTTCCAAGCTCCATCATACCGTACAATATACGGCGCTGCACAGGCTTGAGTCCGTCACGGACATCGGGCAATGCACGAGCCACGATTACCGACATTGAGTAGTCGATATACGCAGTGCGCATCTCCTCTTCGATACTGACTTTTTTAATTTTGTCGTTGTTTTCGTTCTCAATCATCTATTTTATCCTCTTGTTATAAATTATAATTAAATCCTTAATTTGTAAATGGTGCAATAAGCATCAAAAGCGGCGGTTAGGTCTCAAATGCCAGAATGCCATTCTTCCGATGCCCGCTGCCTATGCACTCTTAAAACAATGTAAAATTACATAAAAAGAGCGACTCGAACAAATTTTTTAAGAAATATTACAATTACAGAGAGGCAAAATAGCTCTATTTGGCCATAAAAAGCCCGTAGAGACGAGACAGGCTTAAAACAAGTAATACAGGGGTGGTAAACAAAGTTGAAATCACCGAACAGAAAAAGTATTCCCGCAGAACGGAAAAGCAGCGTCCATCGCCGTATCTTTTGAGACACAATGCGAACTTGTTTACAAACAGCTTCTAAGTTTATTGCCTAACCATTGCGCAACAACCAAATAAAAAAGTTATCTTCGCAAAAAATTTCATTCACTGCCCAAGGTGGCTTTTTTTTGAAGTCAACATTATAAATTCGAATTTACAATTATATATTTCTTATGAGAATTGACATAATTACAACCTTTCCCGAAATGATGGAGAGTTTTTTTAACACCTCTATCCTCGGCCGTTCGCAACGTCACGGATACACCGAAATTTGTTTACACAATTTACGAGATTATACAACCGACAAGCATCGTAGAACCGATGACTATCCCTTTGGCGGCTGTGCAGGTCTTGTTATGAAAATTGAGCCCATTGACAACTGTATATCGGCACTGAAAGCACAGAGGGAGTACGACGAGGTAATATACACCTCTCCCGACGGCGAAGTGTTCGATCAGCCTATGGCAAACAGCCTTTCGATGGCAAAAAACCTCATATTCCTGTGCGGACATTACAAGGGAATAGACTACCGAATAAGAGAACACTTGATTACCAAAGAAATAAGCATTGGCGATTACGTGCTAACCGGTGGCGAATTAGCAGTATCAGTAATATGCGACGCTATTATTCGCCTTATTCCAGGAGTAATTTCCGACGAAACATCGGCTCTTTCGGACTCTTTCCAGGACAATCTGCTTGCTCCTCCCGTTTACACACGTCCAGCAGAGTATAACGGTTGGAAAGTACCCGAAATTCTGCTCTCGGGACACGAGGCAAAGATACGTCAGTGGGAGTTTGAACAGTCACTTGAGCGCACCAAGCGTCTGCGCCCCGACCTTCTTAAATAAACTTTTGTAATTTTAGAAAACCAATTACAAATATGCCTACAATTTACAAAATACAATTGTAAACAAACAATAAAAAAGCCGCTGGATCACCAACGGCTTTTAATTTTATACAAGTATAAATTCATTGCTTACCGCATCATACCTGCAACGCACCAATCAGCTCATCGACCGAGCTCATATTGTGACGCACCAGATAATCTTCGATATAGTCTACAATCTCACCAGTAACAGCAGGGTTCATAAAGTTGGCTGTACCCACCTCTATAGCGCTTGCTCCAGCCAGCAGGAACTCTATTGCGTCCTTGCCCGTAGTAATGCCACCAATGCCCACCACAGGGATTTTAACAGCCTTGGCAACCTGCCACACCATACGCAGCGCAATGGGCTTTACAGCAGGTCCACTCATACCGCCAGTAATTGTCGACAGTATAGGACGGCGCTTCTCCGAGTCTATAGCCATACCCAGCAGAGTATTTATGAGCGACACGCTGTCGGCACCCGCTCCCTCAACAGCACGGGCAATCTCGGTAATATCGGTAACATTCGGCGAGAGCTTTACAATAAGAGTCTTGGGATAGGCCTTGCGCACAGCAGCAACAACCTCGGCAGCCGACTGCGGCTGTACACCGAACGCCATTCCTCCCTGCTTCACATTGGGACAAGATATATTAAGCTCTATAGCAGGAATCTTGTCAAGCGCTGCGACACGCTCGGCACAGGCTACATAATCCTCGATGCAGGCACCCGACACGTTCACTATAACATTTGTATCGAGGTCCTTCAACTGAGGATAGATATTCTGGGCAAAATACTCCACACCCTTATTCTGCAGGCCTACAGCATTCAGCATACCCAGGGGAGTCTCGGCACTACGCGGATAGGGATTACCCTCGCGAGCATTAAGAGTTGTACCTTTTACAATGAAACCTCCAAGCTTATCAAGGTCGACAAAATCGGCAAACTCCAATCCGTAGCCGAATGTACCCGAAGCCGTAAGGACCGGATTCTTAAGCTCCAGCCCACCTATTTTTACATTTGTCTTTACCATTTTAATTCCTCTATTGAAAATACGGGACCATCTGTACACACACATCTATGACCTTCGGTGGTATCCTCTACACAGCAGAGACAAGCACCCAATCCGCAAGCCATCTTATTCTCCAGCGACGCCTCACAGGGTATTCCCTTCTCGCGGGCATATTTTGCCACGGCCATCATCATAGGCTTCGGGCCACAGGTATAAATATAATCGAATTTCTCATTGAGCAGCGAGTGGTTGGTTACATAGCCCTTCTCGCCCAGCGAACCGTCCTCGGTTGTATATTCTACACGTCCGAGCGCCTCGAACTCGGTACGACGGTAGAGGTCCTTCTCGCTACGTGCACCTATGAGTATGGCAAAATCGTTGCCTCGCTTCACAAGCTCCTGAGCAAGCCCATACAAAGGCGCAGAACCTACACCGCCACCCACAAGGAGCAGGCGTGCACCATTGTCCTCGGGTAGCGTGAAGCCGTTGCCCAAAGGCAGCAGCACATTCACCTTGTCGCCCTTTGCGAGCGATGCAAGCCAACGTGTACCGTCACCCACTACCTGTACAAGAAAGCCAATCTCATTCTTCGATGCATCGAAACTGTGAATAGAGATGGGACGACGCAACATCACTGTGGGTGTCTCGTCGACACGAAGCTCGGCAAACTGTCCCGGACGGCACTGCGGGAGCGCCTTATCGTCGGTCATCGTAAGCAGCACACACGATGCGTTCAGCTTCTGAACTTCAATAATCGTTAAATCTGCAAGATATTTCTTCATAGTAAACCTTGTTTTAATATGTTTATATGGCGCTAAGATAGATAAAAACGGGCGATAATGAGAAATTATCGTCCGTTTTTTTGCAGTAGCGCACAGTTTTTGCCTTATCGCAGCCAGCCAATGCTACAAAATTCCAAGGAGCTGTCTAAAATTCTACCTGGAAAGCCGACCTATTTTCGACAGTGGCGAAATAGACGTACTTCTGCAGAGTACACCGCCCGCGCATACACTCCGTACAGTATCTGCATCATAATCACAAGAGCCGTGCAGCGTTGTTCACATTTGTAAACTGTTACTTTTCGGGGAAAAGTATTTCGAAAGTTCCGTCGCTGTAGAACACGCGTATTTCTTTGATTTTCTTCACGGTAGGAGTATCATCTACAGGGCGATTGGCTCTACGTTGCACACGCTCTACAGGCTGCTTGGGGGCAACGCTCCTTTGCACCCTCACAGGCTCTTCGGCACGGGACCTCTGCTGCGGTACAGGCTCTTCTACGCGAGGTTTCTGCTGCAGTACAGGGCGCTCAACAATCTGTACTGGCTCTTCGACCGTCGCAAATAGCGACTCCCCCTGCAGAGACTGATTATTCGATGCTGCAGTTTCGCCCTTCTTGACAGCAGGAGCTTCTCCAATACCCAACATCAGCCAAGTAAGGTCGACAGACGGAAATACAGCCGCCACTTTTTGCAGTATCTCAAGGCTGGGCTTGTTTCTTCCTCCAAGAATATGCGACACCGATGCACGCGGTATCCCCGCACGGTCGGCAAATTGCGATGGGGTCAACCCGTATGCTTCTATAAGGTATTCTATACGTTCACGCTCATTCATAAAATATTCATTTTCGATATAAACAATTGTCAACTGCAATAACAGCGCAAATATACAAATATTTTTTCAATCATACAACAAGGATAAAAATTACACAAACAACAAACATCAGACACCAATACAAAAGTAAATACACAAACAGTTTACATACATAAATACACAAAGATAAACTAAGAAGAAACAACCCCCAATAAGCCACCCTGCAGCAGCACCTACTAACCATAGAAACAAATAGATTCAGCAAAATTGCGTAACAAACTGATATACGACAATATATTAGTGGTACTTTAAGGACTAAAATTCAAAATATACAAAAAATCGACCATCAAGAGCATTTATCTGTATATTTCACTCTATAGGATTACGTATAAACTATTGATATTCTTTATAGTTAAGGAACACGGTTAAAGTCGTATAAAATTTGCATACAATTAACAACCGACACTATACCAATGTTAACACTAATTAACAAATAAGGTTATTTACAAAAGACACCCACTACACCTAAACATTCGTAACAAATATACACTGCTGCAACAATAGTATAATATTGTATCATTTTGTAAACAGAAACACTATCCCGTAAAGAATCACATAAAAGCAGATATACTTTTGTAACACACATAAACGAACGAATAATTTACAATTTATGATATTTTTAGTACGCGATTAACAGGAAAAAGAGCACCGGATTTAGGAATGGGCCTAAAATTCCAATAAATTCCTATAATTTATCGGACAGAAAATAATTTTTGATTCTCAGGGGGTTTAATTTACCATATTTCATTATACATCAATCATTTACAGCACTCTACAAATATGAAAGAAAGCCGCAAACTAAGAAATTGCCCTATTATATATACTTGAAACTTTTGGTTATGATATAGCTGTTTTTTTTATTATGGCATCTTCTTCATTCTTACTCAGTTGCAACGCTCGAGGTTACGCCATCGTAAGAATAAACAATATACTCACAATAAATTCAAAAATCGACTCGAACTTATTTACAGAACCTTCCTTTAAGTGGTTTATGAGTCAACTGCTATAAATCACCTATAAAAAACAGAGGCATAGGAAGCCCTTGAATTGGACTTTCTATGCCTTTATATAGTACAAGCAGATATTGTATCAGTGCATAATTTTATACAGCAATTCGCGCATAATTTCGGAATCGGGCAATGTGGCACCCTCTGCTCCTTTTGAACGCGCATCGGCAAGGCGAATAAGATGCAGAATCTCCATCACGTGCATAGCACGATAGTTGCGCATTGCCTTCAGATAGTCGGATACGCCCCACCTCATACCAAGAAAATCGCCCACACCCTTCTCGGTCTTTTCGGGTGCATAATAGGCCATCATCAGGTTCGAGAAGAAGCTGAAAAGCAATGCCAGCGTCATTTGAATGGGGTTCTTCTTGGGGTTCTGCGCAAAGTGATTTATTATGCTGTTGGCCTTGTAAACGTCCTTGTTTATGATTGCATTCTGCAACTCGAAATTGTTGAACTCCTTGCTTATGCCAATATGCTCCTCGACAAACTCGGGGGTGATACGGTTGCTTCCGGCAGGCAACGCAATGGAGAGTTTCTCCACCTCGCCGCTCACACGGCTTAAATCGGCGCCTACGGACTCTGCCAGCATTCTCACGGCTTTCTCATCGGCAACAAGGGATTTCTCGCGCAGGCAGCCGTTTATGAACGACGGCAACTGGTCGTCGCGAAGTTTCTTGCTCTCAAGGAGCACAGCCTTATGCTCAAGCTCACTTGCTACCTTCTTGCGCTTGTCCAATGAGCCGTTCTTGTGCAGGAACACCAGTATCGTAGATGGTTGCGGCATCTTGAGATAGCCCATAAGAGCATCGATATTCTTGAGTTGCTGCGCCTCCTTTACTATTATCACCTGATGCTCGGCCATCATAGGATAACGGCGCGCCGCCGACAATATATTGTCAATGTCGGTCTCAAGACCATAGAGCACAGTGAGATTGAACTCCTGTTCTAAGTCGGTGAGCACATTCTTGGAGATGTAATCGGCTATCTTGTCGGTAAAGTAGGACTCCTCGCCCATCAGGTAATAGACAGGGTGATACACCCTCTTCTTAAGTTCGGTAAGTATCGATTCGTAAGTATATTTTGCCATAGCTATTAAGAAACTGTTTAAATTTCTAAAAAAAGTTATTATTATATTGGAAGCCGTTATTTCGTTGTTTTTTATGTTCAAAATTGCCCGTTTTCTTCTTTTTCTCGGTTACGTAGCCCGCTACGCGCCCTCGAAAAATAATAAAACAT